>CAMCBD010000025.1 GCA_945872825.1 Nitrosomonas ureae | reverse complement strand
GCTTTCATCAAGGTCTTGATAACCAAACTCCCAATGAGGTTTATTATCAATATCAAGCAATTCATCAGGCTGCCTGAGCTTGATTAACTACCCATATCAGAGCTTAATTCTACTCTCAGGTTGGACAGTTGCAGGAGACCACTTCAGGTCTCCCATCCAGTAGATCGCCATGCGTATCTATTTTTGTTTCGTCAATTTTCTCATCTGATAGAGAAAGCGCTAGCTCAACCCACTCATAATGAGCGAGTTCGAGCATGAAAGGCGGGTCATCAGAATGCGGATTACGCTCCTGTTCCAGATATCTTATAAACTCGCGCGGCATTTCCGGAAACAAAGGGGTATGCGACAGGTGGTTAGCGAAATAATCTCGGATCAAAGCATGCCAATGGTCATCCGGTATAATTTGACGCAATACCGGATAAGTGCTGGCCATAAAATCTTCTACGTTGTTATAAAACAGCTCGCGGTAGATATTCATACGCCGTTTTTCGATTGCTTCAGGGCAAGGATTTCTTTCCGGGTTCCGGATATGTGCCGTAAACGCATATTGCTGCCGCACAAAATCAGGGCGATCAGCCGTGTTGTATGTGGCCACTGCTTCGATCCAACCGTTTCGACTGCAATGTACGAATGATTTCCACTTCCCCCAGCAGCTCTGCCAGCGGTGGAAGATTAAAATCGCGCTCCAGCAACGTGGGAATGACACCAAAATGTTGATAGGCTTTTTCGAGTAATTGCCAGACTGGATCAATTACCTCCGCGCCATGCGTATCCACAATCAGATCTTCTGCTTCTTGGTAATGTCCGGCAACATGAATATAACGAATGCGCTCGGCTGGGAGTTTCCGGAGAAATGTTTCGGCATCGTATCGATGGTTAATGCTGTTCACATAAATATTATTGACGTCCAACAGCAAATCACAATCCGCTTCCTGCAACACGGCTTTGATGAAATCAATTTCTTCCATTTTCTTGCCAGGTGCCGCATAGTAGGAAACATTTTCCATTGCAATGCGTTGTTCCAGGATATCCTGAACACGCCGGATACGATCCGCGACATAATGCACCGCCTCTTCCGTAAAGGAGATTGGCAGCAAGTCGTACAGATGACCATCGTCACTGCAATAACTCAGATGTTCACTGTAATACCGAATCTGGTGTTCTTTCAAGAAACGCTTCAGCCGTTGCAGAAAAGCTTCGTCCAATGGCGACGGTCCACCGATTGAAAGTGATAATCCATGACAGATAAAAGGAAATTTTTCAACCAGCTCACAAAAAATTTTTCCGTAGCGTCCTCCGACACCAATCCAGTTCTCCGGCGCAACTTCCCAGAAATTAACCGGCTGCGTGGTTTGATCCGCAAGCGAATTCATTAGCGAGCGCCGCAGACCAAGACCAGCACCATGAACAGGATAACGGTTACTGCTCATGGATTATTCGAATTACTTTTTAGAACCGCACTTCCCTTCACCGCACTTACCCTCATTCTCAGTTTTCTTGCCATCAGATTTACCTTCTTGGTCTGATTTTTTAGCGCTGCTCGCATCAGCAAGCTGCATGTAACCGCCAGATAATTCATTCATCGCAAAAGGATTTACACTGGTATCAGCCGAGAGATTACTGGCAGCAAGACTGGTTATAAGTGCAGTGCCTAGCACAAGTGAAACAGGTTTCATTGATTTTTTTGACATATAGCTTCCTCCATAAAAATTGATCAATTTGGTAACCCGCGATAATAACTCCAAATTCAAATGAAGTCCCTCATTTCTTGATTGCTTCTAGAATTTCCACACTCTCTGCACACCAGAGTGCAAAGCTATCGCTTGATATGGATTAATCTTCAGCGTTTTTCCGGATCAGTTTTAATCTATTATCTATCTTGCTTTTTTTGCATGCTTCTCTCTGATAAACTCAGCGCTTCGATAAACATTATAAAAATAGCCTGCAAATTGAGGAGTCCTGAATGTTTGACAAACCCAACCAACTCATTTTTTATATCAATGTATCACTCATTGTTTTCGGTGTTCTGGTCGCACTGTTGACCGACTACGTTGTAATCGGGCTAATATTTGCTTTCAGTGCATTGTTACTGGTCTATGATCAATACAGACAAAATAAATCCGCATTTACTATCGCAGATCTGAGAAAAATACTGACTATTCACGACACAAGCGGCAATAAGGCAACGCTGACACAAACACAAATGACAACTGCCTGTCATGTTGATAATTCAGAATATTGGTTTAGAAATATTCGCGTGATGGGTAGTATCAGTAACTTTAGAGTCAATGATAGCGATCCGGCTGAACAGATAAAAGAAAATGGAAGTTATCGGGTATGCATGAAACTTCCACCTGAGTTAAAAGTGGTGAATGGTTCTGATCTGACTCTATCGTATGAATACGAAGATGCTTTCACACAAACAGAAGGTGTTCTTTCCCACGTCGTTGACAATGACACGCGGCAACTGCATCTAACTGTTGAATTACCGGCGGGACGCGCCATTTCTTCAGCCCGGTTTTTCTGCAAACATGATGATGTAGAAGAAGCGCTATTACCGCCCGTTGTCACTGGACAAACCAAAATCGAAGCCGATATTAAAAACCCAAAACTTGGCACCGAATATTACTTGCAATGGAACTGGTCAGATGCAGGTTTCATAAAGAAAATAAGTCGTTTTTTCTAATCTGAAACTACCCGTTTTAGTTTGATTAGAGTTGAAATTTATTCTGAATTGAAATTGAGAAGTGTACGGATCTTGAATGACAGCTAGCCGGACCAAACAGCCTTCTATCTTGCCTACTGATAGCGCAAATACTTATATATTGTTTTGAATTTACTCAAAGCTCTCGCTGCTGTTAGCAGCATGACATTTATATCGCGTATTCTCGGTTTCTTGCGTGACGTCATTATTGCGCGGATTTTTGGTGCAGGAATGGTAACCGACGCTTTTTTTGTTGCTTTCCGTATCCCCAATCTGCTACGGCGATTATTTGCCGAAGGCGCATTTTCACAAGCATTTGTTCCCATTCTTGCCGAGTATAAAAACACGCGAACTCCCGAAGAAACGCACGACTTGGTTGATCACATCACTACGCTTCTAGGTATCACACTTTTTTTCGTTAGCGTCATTGGTATCGTAGCAGCACCACTAATTATCTACGCCAGTGCGCCAGGATTTTCAGCCAATCCGGAGAAATTCGACTTAACTGTTGAACTCTTGCAGATTACATTTCCCTACATATTCTTTATTTCCTTGGTTGCTTTGGCGGGCGGCATACTCAACACTCATGGCAAGTTCAATGTTCCTGCGATTACACCGGCACTATTGAATTTATCATTTATCGGCTGCGCGCTGTGGCTCACACCTTTACTCGATCCGCCGATTCTGGCGCTGGCTTGGGCGGTGTTTATCGGTGGTATATTACAACTCGCTTTCCAGATACCCTTTCTGCTGCGTCTCAAACTATTACCGCGCATCCGTTTCAGAAACCCGGATACCGGTGCCTGGCGTGTGATCAAATTAATGGGCCCAGCAATCTTTGGTGTATCGGTCGGTCAGATCAGTTTGTTGATCAACACCATCTTTGCCTCACTTCTGGTTACCGGCAGCGTGTCCTGGCTGTATTATGCCGATCGATTAATGGAATTCCCGGCGGGTCTGCTGGGTGTGGCATTAGGCACGATTTTGCTGCCATCGCTAGCCCGGCATTACAACAGCAATAGCACAGAAGAATATTCCCGCTTGCTCGACTGGGGCCTGCGCATGACAATATTACTGACCTTACCGGCCGCCCTCGCTTTGGCATTATTAGCGACGCCTTTAATCACCACTCTTTTTCACCACGGTGCGTTCACTGACCATGATGTCTGGATGACACGCGAAGCATTAATTGCCTACAGTGTGGGATTACTTGGATTAATTTTGGTTAAAGTGCTGGCGCCTGGATTTTATGCGCGCCAGAACATCAAAACACCGGTCAAAATTGCTGTCATCACGCTGATTGCCACACAACTGATGAATCTCGCCTTCATCATTCCTTTAAAACACGCCGGACTGGCATTGGCAATCGGTCTAGGAGCTTGTCTTAACGCAGGGTTACTGTATTACAAGTTACGCAGCCATAAAATTTATCAGCCGCAACCCGGATGGCTTATTTTCTTTGTGAAAATATTGATCGCTTTGACGATTATGGGCATTGTCTTATGGTTTGCAACAGGCAGTGATGCTTCTTGGTTAATCGACTCAGCCATGGCGCGTGCCGGTCGATTAAGTTGGATAGTCATCCTTGGCGCATTCAGCTATTTCGCCGCTTTATGGCTACTGGGATTCCGCATCACAGACTTCACCAAGCAGCAGGCAATATAAAAACTAACCATTGATTATGCGCGATGTTTCTTGTCATTTTCAATCAATGCATACGCTGAATGATTATGAATAGATTCAAAATTCTCAGACTCAACCACATAGGCATCAATGCGTTCGTCGTGGTTTAGCACTTCCGCAATATCTCTTACGATGTCTTCAACGAATTTTGGATTATCATATGCCTTCTCCGTCACATATTTCTCATCAGGCCGCTTTAAAAGACCATAGAGTTCACAGGAAGCATTACGCTCTGCAATCCTAATAACATCTTCAATCCATACAAAACTATTCGTGCGTACGGAAATAGTAACGTGGGAGCGTTGGTTATGCGCACCATAGTTCGATATCTTCTTAGAACACGGACATAAACTCGTTACTGGCACCACGACTTTCATGGTAAAAAAATATTCGTTATTTTTAATCTCACCAATGAACGTCACCTCATAATCCAATAGACTTCTTACTTGCGATACCGGTGCGGATTTATTAATGAAATAAGGAAAAGTCATCTCAATATGGCCAGAGTCTGTTTCCAGTTTTTCGATCATTTCTCGCAAGATAGCCTGAAATGACTCGACAGAAATTTCCCTTTCGTGGCTATTGAGTATTTCCACAAAGCGAGACATGTGCGTGCCTTTAAAATTATGCGGCAAATTCACATACATGTTAAAGATTGCCACGGTATGCTGCACCCCATCATCCTTGTCGGCCACAACCACAGGATGGCGGATGGCTTTAATCCCTACCCTGTCGATCGCAATACGCCTGGTATCCGGTGAACTCTGCACATCGGCAATGGGCAAATCTATTTGTTTATTCATATTATTTCCTCCTATTTAATTAGGAGTCTCTGGCAACAATTGAGTTCCACACTCGTAACTCCCAGTCAGGATCAACACTGTTGAAGCAACAATCAGTTAAATATTACTCAGACAGTATTGACCGCACTGATTGGATAATACCATTCTTGTCTAATCCGCAATCTGCAAGCATTTGCGCATGATCACCCTGATCGATAAAAACATCCGGCAACCCAAGTTGTAACACTTTGACACAAATTCTCTGACTGTTCAGCGACTCTGTAACAGCGCCACCTGCTCCACCCATCACGGTATTTTCTTCAACCGTAACCAGTAAGTCATGACTGGCAGCCAAAGACGCAACCAGATCATCATCTAGCGGCTTGATGAAGCGCATATTGGCCACTGTTGCATTGAGTTCCTCTGCAGCCTCCAAGCACGGCGCCAGCATACTGCCAAAAGCCAGCAACGCAATTCGCTTTCCCTGACGCCGGATTTCACCGCGACCAATGGGTAATGCTTGCATTTCTTTTTGCACCTGCACACCGCTTCCAGCACCTCTTGGATATCGTACCGCTGATGGCGTATCCAGTTGGAAAGCAGTATACAACATCTGCCTACACTCATTTTCATCTGCAGGCGCCATGACAGTCATATTCGGAATACAACGTAAATAAGACAGATCAAAACTACCTGCATGCGTTGGGCCATCCGCCCCCACCAAGCCAGCTCGGTCAATGGCAAATACAACCGGCAGATTCTGAATAGCAACATCATGGATCAATTGATCATATGCCCGTTGCAAAAAGGTCGAATAAATCGCCACGACCGGCTTTAAGCCGTCGCATGCCGCACCCGCCGCAAATGTAACCGCATGTTGCTCAGCGATACCGACATCAAAATAACGTTCGGGATATTCCTGTGAAAAACGAACCAAACCGGATCCTTCACGCATTGCCGGAGTAATGCCTATTAAACGGGAATCCTGTGCGGCCATATCACACAACCAATCACCAAATATTTGTGTATACGCGGGTTTTCCTGCTGATTTAGCAACAATTCCTTTTTCCGGATCAAACTTACCAACACCGTGGTACAGGATTGGATCCTCTTCAGCCACCTTGTAACCGGCGCCTTTACGCGTCACCACATGAAGAAACTGCGGGCCATCAAGGAGCCTAATATTATTAAGTGTAGTAATTAAAACATCCAGATCATGGCCATCAATCGGGCCGATATAATTAAATCCGAATTCTTCAAACAAGGTACCTGGTGTTACCATACCTTTGACATGCTCTTCGGCGCGTTTGGCCAGCTCCAGCATAGGCGGAACGACACCCAGCACTTTCTCGCCAGCACGCCGCGCCGTGGCATAAAATCGCCCCGACATCAACTTCGCTAGATAATTGTTCAATGCACCAACCGGCCTTGAAATCGACATATCATTGTCATTCAGGATAACCAGTAAATTGGCATCCATCACGCCAGCATTATTTAGCGCCTCAAACGCCATCCCTGCACTCATGGCGCCATCACCAATAATGGCGATTGCGCGCCGGTCCGTCTTGTTTAATTGCGCAGCGACCGCCATACCGAGCGCGGCACTGATGGAGGTACTAGAATGAGCGGTACCAAATGCATCATATTCACTTTCATCGCGACGCGGGAATCCGGCTAGCCCACCCTGCATGCGCAGCTTATTCATACCACCTCGCCTGCCGGTTAGAATTTTGTGCGCATAGGTTTGATGCCCTACGTCCCAAACAATCTGGTCATTCGGTGTATTAAAAACATAGTGTAGAGCAATGGTTAATTCGACCGTACCCAGATTGGAGGACAAATGCCCACCGGTTTTCGCGACCGATTCAATGAGAAAGCTACGTAATTCCTTAGCAAACTGCGGTAATTTCTTCTGATCCAGTTCACGTAACTGAGAGGGCGAGCTAATGGTATCTAACAGTGGATACATTCAAAACCTGAAAAAAATTAATGGAGAAAAAACTTAGAATTTACGTTTAATTATAAAATCGGTTACTTGACGCAATCGTAATGCAGCTTCACCAAAGCTATCTAAAGCCTGATAAGCGTCATGCTGCAATTTCTCCGCCAGTTCACGCGCTTGGCTAATACCTAGAATACTGACATAAGTGGGCTTATTATTCTCAGCATCTTTACCGGCGGTTTTACCCAATGTGGCCGTTGTTGCCTCGGTATCCAATAAATCGTCAACCACCTGGAATGCCAGACCAACGCACTTGGCGAAATGATCCAATTTACCCAACTGATTATTATCTAAACGATTATTACAACGCGCCCCGAGCATAACAGCAGCACGAATCAACGCACCGGTTTTATGGATATGCATAAATTCCAGTTCCGGCAGACTTAAGGTCTTGCCAACACTATCCAAATCAAATGCTTGCCCCCCCGCCATACCACGAGAACCAGTAGCCAATGCCAGCTGCGCGATCATCTCTAATTGCGTCCCCGGCTCATCAGCCAGACGCTTCTCCGCCAATAATTCAAAAGCCAACGTTTGCAAACTATCGCCCGTCAGCAACGCGGTAGCTTCATCAAACTCTATATGACAGGTAGGTTTACCGCGCCGCAGAATATCGTCATCCATGCACGGCAAATCATCATGTACCAAAGAATAAGCATGTATGAGCTCTACCGCCGCGGCAACAACCGTCACACGTTCAGCATCTGCATGCACAAGCTCCCCGGCTGCAAAAGACAATAGCGGACGTACGCGTTTTCCTCCACCCAGCACAGAATAGCGCATTGCTTTATGTAGTCGCTCAGGAACGCAATCTGCCGCAGGCAATCTCGATTCCAAGAATATTTCGATACGCGCCTGACAACCGCTGGTCCAATTCTGAAAATCAGCGCTCATCGCTGTCAGATCCTGTAAAGTCTTTTAACATACCGGCTTCAAGCATGCGAACTTGCTGTTGTGCGCCTTGCAGCTTATTTTGACAATATTGCAATAACTCCACTCCGCGCTGATACGCTGAAAGAGAAGCTTCCAGCGACATTTGCCCTGCTTCCATGGCCGTCACTATTTTCTCCAATTCAGCTGATGCCGCCTCAAAACTCTCTGGCTGAGATGAAACAGCATGCTTAGATGATTTGGTCATAAAATACTTAGCCAGCAAGATTACAAATATAAAAATAGATGGTTTTTACAAAAAAGCAGATAAAAATAACGCAATAAGCAGTGTCAGGTCAATTCAAATTTAGTAATAACTGTCCCCGCCGCTTTCTGGAGCTGCTGCTGATTAGTTGAAAACCCGCCTGGATCACAGGCTACATGTGATTGTGAGTGCTTTAATCAAAATAGACTACCCGAACTTTTTCCATAGCCGGTTCTCAATTTTAGCAGCACAAAATAACATTATTGATACATCGCGCTTACTATGGCAAGATACGAGCCTAGGCGGATCTCGTCAGGATCAGATAAACATTCGATTTGTTACATAATAAGTCATTGAAAAAATCGCCTTTTACCTGCTCCATCGTCATGATCGCTTATTTCGGCAATATCCCTGGGTAGAGGTTCTCGATACAAGAACCGATTCTGCGTTTTCTAATGTACTTAAATTGAGACAACCTTGAACGAAATCATTGATCAAATCTCCGGATATTTTGAAACCGTGCCATTATGGCCATTTGTCTTATTTGGCTTTCTAGGGCTGGTGGCTGTATTTGTTGAAATTCTTAATCGCAAGCGCCGCGCCGATGCGATTGATAACTTCCGCTATATGATAGAAACAGAACTCGCTGACATGTATCCTCAGCATAAACGCTGGCCTAAGAATATCAACATATACCTCTGCTCCCGGCTGCCTGGAATGCAGCAAAACTTTGAAATTTTAAGAGTATTCCTTCCTCAGGATCGCCTGCTCAGCTACAATACGGATTGGAATAATTATTGTGATTTCTGCCGCAATATCACAGATGAGAAAATTGCTGCAGCTGAACAATCCTCGGCATCCGATCCTTCTGAAGGCACCCAACAATCTACGCATAAAGAATCAGATCTCAAAGAAGTCTTTCATAAGCTTGTAGCGGATTTATTGAAACACACACATATATAAAACTTTCTCGCCATACCTGATGCAATGCAGTGAATCAGTGATTTTTGGCATAGCAACAGATTCGATGCAGTTGGCAGTGATCCCGGATTGTCTAGCGAACAGACTCATAATCCAGGGCATTATTATTAAAACCACATTATTCATTTGTTATGAATACACACGATAAACCGGTTGGTTCCAAAGTAACGGTGCGCCCGGTAATGTCTTATCGTGATATGGGGAAATTTATTGATGTACCCTGGCACATCTACGCCAATGATCCGTTGTGGGTGCCGCCTTTACGCCTGGAACGACGCTTCCATTTTTCCCGCTTCAATCCTTTTTTTAAACATGGTAAATGGCAAGCTTGGGTCGCCTATCAAAACGATCAGCCGGTTGGGCGAATCAGTGCACAGATCGATTCGCTGCACCGGGAACGCTACGGTGCAGATAGCGGCCACTTCGGCCTGTTGGAATGTATCGACGATTCAGAAGTTTTTGCTGCATTGATACTGAATGCTGAAGCATGGCTGGCTTCCCGGCAAACGCGTCATGTGAGTGGCCCGTTTAATCTCTCTATCAATCAGGAATGCGGGATTCTGGTCGATGGATTTGACACACCGCCGGTCATCATGATGCCCCACTCACCGCGTTGGTATGGCCGTTTACTGGAAGAACAGGGCTATCTTCCCGCTAAAGATTTACTGGCTTATAAGGTCCGGGTCGATTTTGAAATACCCCGTGTCATGCAGGTTTTGATCAATCGGTTTGCTGCAAAGGTAACATTGCGCACATTGAAACGTAATCATTTTGATGAAGAAATGGAAACACTGCGAGATATTTTTAACGATGCCTGGTCTGAGAATTGGGGTTTTATTCCCTTTACACGCGAAGAATTTGCCGAACTGGGCACCAGCCTGCGCTTGTTACTGCCTGATGAATTCATCCAGATTGCCGAAGTCGATGGCAAGGCTGCGGCATTTATGGTGGGACTACCCAATCTCAACGAAGTCTTAATCGAATTAAATGGGAGCCTATTTCCGTTTGGCTGGCTCAAAATGATCAAAAAGATCAGAAATCAAGAGATACGGACAGGCCGCATACCGCTGATGGGTGTCCGCAAACAATTTCACAATACACCGCTAGGCCTTGCATTGGCTTGCCTGGTCATTGATGCGCCCCGTCAAGCAGGAATTGCCCGCGGCATTGAAGAAGTTGAGATGTCATGGATACTTGAAGATAACGTCGCAATGCGCAGCATTCTCGACAGTATTGGCAGCGAGCAATACAAACGTTATCGCATTTATGGAAAAACATTGTGAACGATGAATCTTGTTCAACGCCGCAACGATTCGCCGCACTGGTTCTAGCTGCCGACCGCACTAACAAAGATCCTATCACGCAGCATACCGGTGCCGCCTGCAAAGCCTTTGCACCTGTGGACGGTATTCCGATGATCATCCGTGTCCTGGATACGCTGGGAGCTTGCGATCTGGTCACCACAATCATCCTTTGCGGCCCTCCCGAATCTCTGCACATGCATTGCCCGGAATTAAAACAACGCATTGCTTCCGGGCAAGTGATTTGGATACCGAACCTGGATTCTCCCAGCCGTAGCGCTGAAAGTGGCCTAAGTCAAATACTTAGCGATACACCGGTATTATTAACCACCGCAGATCATGCCTTGCTAACACCCGATATGGTACAAAGTTTTTTGCGGAATTCCCTGGCAACCGAGTGTGATGCTACGGTTGGTTTGGTCAGACAACAAGATATCGCCGCCGCATTCCCCGGTTCCAAACGCACTGTTATTCGCTTACGCGACGGTGGATTTTGCGGCTGCAATCTGTTTACTTTTAACCCGCAAGGACGGGCATTGATCAGATTCTGGCGGCAAGCCGAAGATTTACGCAAACGCCCCTGGCGATTAGTCGCTCAAGTACTTGGATTCAAAATGGTATTGTCGTATTTGTTTGGATTTCTCACGTTGCGACAAGGATTACAAGCCGTATCCGAAAAATCTGGGGTAAAAATACAAGGCATTCTGCTTGACGACCCACGAGCCGGTGTCGATGTCGATAAAGTCGAAGATTTAGTGCTTGCCGAATCCCTACTCAAGAAAAAATCATATTCTTTTCCCAGTGGCACGCAATCTATTGAGTGATTTGCCGCCTGCTCCCATCAATGCTATTCGCCATACCATCAGTTATGTTAATCACGCAGATTTATGAAATTAATTGAGCGGTATATCGCGCGCGAGATATTGCTGCCCTTCACGGTAGTCCTTCTCATTTTGATCGGTTTATTTGCCAGCTTCAGTAGTGCACGGCTTTTGGCAGGGGCCGTCACTGAAACCTTAGGAATCGCCGCCCTGCTGAAACTGGTTTTTTTAAAAACGTTGATTGCACTGGAAGTATTAATCCCCATCGCACTCTATATTTCGGTCATCATAGGTCTGGGCAGACTCAACAAAGATCAGGAGCTGAATGTCATTCGTTCTGCCGGTGTCAGTGGTACGCGCATTGTTCTCACCGTACTGACGGTGGCGATACCGGTTGGTATTGTCAGCGGCATGCTTTCATCCTATGTTCGTCCTTGGGCCTATGCGGAAAGTTACATTCTGGACGCACAGGCAGAAGCCGAGTTAAATACAAACCGGTTTCAGGCTGGGCGTTTTCATGGCAGTGAGCGTACCGGCAGAATCGTCTATGTACGCAGCAAGAGTGACGCCGACAAGCAAATGGCGTATATTTTTCACTATATCAAGAAGCCGGACGGCAGCGAAATTGTCATTGCCAAGCAAGCTCGTCAAATTCAACCGTCAGAACCGGAACTCAGACCACACATCCAGCTATCCGAAGGTATGATTTATCAATTAACCCGTACAGCCAGCATTGATGATGTCATCCAGTTCAAAAACATGACTTATTTTATTGACAGTGACTATGCTTTGAATTACCGGCGCAAGGCAGCCGCCACAAGAACACTTTGGGACTCCGATCAGCCGCGTGATATTGCCGAATTGCAATGGCGAATTTCCCGTCCGCTCGCCACGATTCTATTGGCTTTAATTGCAGTGACATTCATTCGTAGCACGCCGCGTCACGATAAAACCGATCGAACGTATCTTATTGCCGCACTCGTTTTCGCCGCCTATTATAACTTTACTGGACTGGCCAAAACCTGGGTTGAGCAAGGTGTCGTTGGCAGCATACCGGGGGTTTGGTGGCTCTATCTACTCATGCTAGCAGCATTGGGTATCTATGCACTGATATCAAGTCAAAGACCATTTTCACGCCCACGATGATGATTTATCGCTATATCGCTTACCAAGTGCTGATCGGCTTCATGATCGCCGCTTCGATTCTGCTTCCATTATTCAGCTTCTTTGATTTATTAGATCAACTGGATAATGTAGGCAGGGGCACTTATCGCATCCAAGATGCTTTTCTCTACACAGCAATGCTCTTGCCACGTAGATTTATTCAGATCGCACCTTTTGTTGCTTTATTAGGCACAGTCGTTGCACTTGGAAAACTGGCCGTGGATTCGGAGTTAATTGCTATGCGCGTTGCCGGACTGTCACCTCTTCGTATCAGTCTTGCACCATTAAGCGTCGGTATCGCACTACTGCTGAGTGTCGCGATTTTAGAGCAATTTGTAGCACCTCAGCTGCAACAAAAAGCGATTACCTATCGGGCTATCGCGCTGGAGCAAAGTGCTGAATTAGGTAAAAACCTAGGTATCTGGACGCGCAACGAGCAAAATATCCTGCGCATCGGTCATATGTTGCATGCCAAAAGAGCAGCGGATATTGAAATCCTGCAACTGGATCAAGAAGGTTTCTTACTCACACACACCTTGGCGCAATATGCGGACATTATCGATGACGATATCTGGGAATTAAGCAATGTCGTTGTCAGAACATTTAAAGATGATCAAATATTAGCAACCCGGGTTAATACATTAAACTGGTCCTCTTTTCTGAATCCAGAAGATATTCTAACGCTCACCAAACCACCGGAAAGCCTGTCGCCACTCGAACTGGTGCGGCATGTAGAATTTCTACGCAGCACCGGTCAGGATGCGGATTCCTACGCATTGGCGTTATGGCGAAAAGTTGGTAGTGCACTGATGACAGTAGCCATGCTGCTGTTATCCATTCCATTTGTATTTGGATCGATCCGAACCGGTTTGAGCAACAAGCTGGTATTGGCTGCGCTGATCGGCATCGCTGTTTACTTGTTGGATCAAATTATCGCCAATGCCGGTCTGATATTGCGCCTAAACCCCGCATTCATCGCACTTGCCCCTGGATTATTCATGATTATTCTGGCCAATATATGGTTACGCCGGACTTTTTAACACCGATCTGTTATTGTTGTCACAAAATATCTAAAATCGCGTAGCCTTGCATAACCTATAGTTCATTAGATTAATATTCAATCGCTAGCTTCGCTCAGACAAAATCCATTATCAACCGCACATGTCGACTTCAACATATATTTATATTTTTGGTGAAAGTGAAATCACCATTTGGGGATTAACGGGTCGAGAGCGTTTGCAACGCATGTTACAAACGCACGAGCACATCCAGCTGGTTGATGATGCCGAAAAAATTCCTGCCAGTGCAACCGCTTTATTTTTGAATTCCAATTTTCTATTTGACGCCAGGATATTGACCGCATTGCTCGGGCTAGACAAGAAAATCGCCTTATACAATGACGAAGGCTGCCCCGCCGCGATACGTACCGATGGTAGTCAAGCCCTGCAAATACTCAGGAATCTAAACAATAATAAAAGCCAGAACTATAAGTTCGTGTTGCTGATCATTCCGCGCATTGGTCTACAAGATCTGAAAATAGATTTTCAACAAAATCTGAAAAAGAAAGACCCGCCTTACATTTTGCCTGTCAGCGAAGCCAATCGTCCATTACTGGAAAAGGAGCTGTTTTCCGGATCGTATAAAGGTGTGACCGATCTGGTTACTAAATGGCTATGGCCGCTGCCGGCATTCTGGGTGACGCACTATTGCGTGCGTCAGGGCTGGCAACCGAATCACGTCACCTATCTCAGCATCGTGCTCGCCATTCTGACCGGATTAGCATTCTGGGGCGGATTTTTTGGCATTGGGTTGCTCATGGGATGGTTCATGACCTTTCTCGACACCGTGGATGGAAAGCTTGCACGCGTCACCGTAACTTCCAGCCGCCTGGGGGATGTACTGGATCATGGTCTGGATATTATCCATCCGCCACTGTGGTATCTGGCGTGGGGAGCCGGTTTAGCGGGCACCCTTACGCCCATTAGCGGATTGGAAATAATGATGTGGCTCATGTTCTTAGGTTATGTGGGCGGGCGTTTATGCGAAGGCGCATTCCAGTATTGGCTGGCATCTTTCGATATGTTCATCTGGCAAAAATTGGACTCATTTAACCGGCTGATTACCGCCCGGCGCAATCCGAATCTGATTCTACTCACGTATGGCTGGTTAACTAATCAACCGGATGTCGGACTGCTGTTAGTCGTCGTCTGGCATGTGATCTCCACGGCGATACTGATATGGCGCTTGATGATCGGCTGGCAGACCAAGCAGAAAGAGGGAACACTGAAATCCTGGTTGCAGGATATTGATCCAGCACGTGACCGGAAAACATGGGCAGTCAAAATATTTACACGCGCGCCGATCAATCTGAGAAAACCCTATCCCGTATCATCCCCTTAAGCCGCACGCAGCATCACCCAATGACATCACAAGCACGGATTGATCGCTTAAAAACCGGAGCAGCCAAAATCGGCTGCCTGATCAATCCAATGGGAGGTCAGGTACGTAAACGCAGACCGGCTATCCAGCTAGCGCTGGATGCAATACCCGGCATCATGGTCTGCGAAGCCTCGGATGCAGCCGCTTTCAAAAGCGCCATTGATCAGCTAATACAAGCAGACATCGATTTACTGGTGATTGTCGCCGGCGACGGCACGGCACATGCGATACTCGGTCATCTGTTTAAATTATTAGCACCCGAAAAATGGCCGGTGCTGATGGTCATACCAGGCGGCACCACCAACATGACGCCACTGGATCTGGGCATACAGGGCAAACCCGAACAAGTATTAGACCGCTTGCGGGATTATCTGTTAAAGCCATCAGTGCCTAAGCTGGTACAACGCCCGGTGCTACGAATCGAACAGACTGGAATGAACCCGATTTACGGCATGTTCTTCGCGGTTGGACTGGTGGCACGCGGAGTGAAATTTTCGCGCAGCCCGGTCAAACAACTGGGAATCACCGGCAGCATTTTTACGTTTCTGATCATGCTGCGATCACTCATTGGCATAATTATCGATAAGCTAACTGGCCGCCAGCAAAGCGAGTGGGCGCCGGTCAATATGACACTGACGGAAGCGAATGGAAGAATCCATCACGACACTTATCTGTTTGCACTGGTCAGCGCATTGGATTCTTTGTTATTCAACATCCGCCCGTATTGGGGCAAAGAACCGGCACCGCTTCATGTCACTTGGGTTAATCAACAGCCTAAGCGTCTGTGGCGTTCGCTATGGCCATTACTGTCAGGCGGCGGTCAAGTGCTACAAGAAACAGACGGCTACTATAGCCACAATACCCATTCTTTGACCTTACAAATGGATGATGAATATATTGTGGACGGTGAATTGTATCGATCTGTTCATCCACATGAACCGTTGCGAATTTCCGCGACGGATCCCGTAACATTTTTTGTACCAAAGGACACTACGATTTCCATGACTCGCTCCAAAGCCATATCTGCTGTGCAACTGCCTGTTCGATTGATTAACGAAGTGGCCTGGGAAAGCAAAAAGGCGGTATCGCCTGATCTCGTCCCTTTGGTGGATACACTCATCATGCGTTTCGGCGCATCACTGGATGCGGTGATTCTGTATGGTTCCTGCCTGCATTCCGACATCAGCCTGGAAGAAGGCATTGTCGATCTGTATGTCATCGTTGACAGTTACCACAAGGCTTATCCCGAGCGTTATTTGGCCAATTTAAACACCTGGCTGGCACCCAATGTTTTTTATCTGGAAATCCCACATCAGGAAAGAACGTTACGCGCCAAATACGCCGTCATTTCTACCAGTGATTTTGCACGTGGTGCGCAATTCTGGTTCCATCCCTATATCTGGGCGCGCTTTGCGCAACCATCGCGGTTGCTCTACTGCCGTGACGATTCCGTACGAGAACGCATTTATGCGGCGCTGGCCCATTCCGTCGTCACTTTTTTAAAATCCGGCGTAGCGACACTTGAGGCAGGCATACTCGATGTCGAAGAAATCTGGACCCGTTGCTTGATGCTCACCTACGCCGCCGAATTACGCGCAGAGCGAGAAACACGTGCACGCCACCTGGCACAGGCCAATCTGAGTGCATTGATCCGCCTGACAGAAGTGGCAGCCCCCATGCTAACAGAGGTATTAGAAAAACAAGAAAATGGAAAATATCGCTGTCTGACCAATCCGGAGACACAGCGGAAAGCACTCTGGCTCTGGCGGCTGCGCCGTTGGCAAGGACGCATTCTGTCGATCCTGCGATTATCCAAAGCCACGCTTACTTTCAACAATAGCGTCGAATACGCTGCCTGGAAAATAGAACGGCACACGGGTGTACGCGTGGAAATTACTCCGATGCTACGCCGTCACCCCATCCTGTGGGGTTTAAAAGTAGCCTGGCGGTTGATGCGACGGGGTGTGTTGCGCTAAACCCAATGGATTGTTAAGAGATACCAAAGATCGACAACCTACAAACTTTTAATGGAGACAAATATGAATTATCTGTATCGGCCACTCATTCTTTCCGTATTCTTGATGCTAATGGGTTGTTCCACGATGTATCTCGAGGCCCTAGAGAAAGCTAGTATTCCGAAGCGCGATGTGATGGTATCCCGGGTTGAAAAAGCACGCGACACACAAGAAGAAACCAAAGAACAATTCAAATCGGCATTGGAACAATTTACTGCCGCCACCAATTTTGATGGCGGTGATCTTGAAGCTACATACAAAAGGCTAAACGAGGCCTATGAAGCCAGTGTCGCTAAGGCCGAAGAAGTCAGAAGCCGCATCGTCGATATTGAAAGCGTCTCTGAAGCATTATTTACCGAATGGAAACAGGAAATCACGCAATACAGCAGCGCCGCGATGAAACAAAACAGCCAGAAGAAACTCAACACCACGCAAACGCATTATCGCCAGTTAATCACTTCGATGAAACAGGCGGAATCCAAGATTGAACCGATCCTCACCGTGTTTAACGATCAGGTCATGTTCCTCAAACACAACCTCAATGCACGCGCCATCGCTTCACTCAAAGGAGAATTGAGTACGATTAAGTCAGATGTGTCCGCACTGGTTGTTTCCATGGAACAATCGATCAATGAAGCGAATGCGTTTATCAGCACGATGGAAAAATAAACCATCTCAAGCAACCTCGGAATAACTGTCATTTCGAGCGAAGCGAAAAATCTATAGCGCTGATCGCCAAAGATTCCTCGCTGTGCTCGGAATGACAAACGGGTTTATTCAATAGCTCCTTACGATATAGGTACGTCTGTGGCACTCAAACCCACTATCTACAAATTCAAAATTGCGCTAACCGACCTCAATCGTAATTATTACGATACGCTCAACCTGACGATTGCCCAGCACCCCTCCGAAACGCTCGAGCGCATGATGGTGCGCATGCTGGTGTTTTGTATCAATGCACAAGAATCCCTAGCGCTCACCAAAGGATTGAGTACCGTAGAAGAACCCGACCTATGGGCACATACCCCGGATGGCCGGATTGCATTATGGATCGATGTCGGAGAACCTGCCCCGGACCGAATCAAGAAAGCCACCCGGATCGCACAAGACGTTAAGGTCTATAGTTTTAACTCCAAATCGAATGTCTGGTGGATGCAAGAAAAAGCAAAATTCAATGAGCTGACCGCAGCCATTTTCCAGTTTCAATGGCCAAACATTCAGGCGTTGGCAAAACTGGTGCAACGAACGATGGATATTTCCGTCACGATTACTGAGGAATCGGCCTATGTGGCAACGGAATCGGGGGAATGTGAAGTGAGTTGGGTGGCGTTAAAGGCCGATTGATTCTTGCAAGATTTGAAATGGTCATTATTCCTATTAAGGGGTTTCGAATCAGAGAAATATCAGGTTAGGCTAATACAATCAAGCAATCGCCCAGTAAACCTCAAAATACGAGTTATATTCAATTACTATCTAAGTGGAATAACAGAACTTAAAATCTCAATATGCTGATATCCAGTCGCAAGCATATCCAATGCTTTTCTTGCCAACTCAGGCTGTACTGTTGGACCAATCCTAATTGAAACTACATTGCTCTTGCCATCAGGTAGGTCAATTTCAATATAAGGAATAATGCCAAGATGGCCAGCCCTATATTTAATCGTTTCCTCTGCTGGAAGGTATATGAGTCTCCATTCGTCTTCGTCACTAAAAGTTGAATGTTTGAAGAACGCAGAATATTTTGCTACTTCTTCTTCAAAAATGTGTGCATGAGTTTCAATGATTGATTCTGCGCTATCAATGTTCATAGTATTAGTCATTTTCTTGAGAGAGATCATTACAGTTTCTAGGATCTCATTAATAATTTGTTTTTGTTTCTCTTTAGAATAAATTACCTTACGCAGTTCGAAACCGTTACATGGATAATTTAGCCGCTCGGTGTCAAAACCAACTGCATACCCAAAACCTCCGTTTCCATACCCTCTCCATTGACCAAGAAGATCATCTTTTGTACAAAAGCAGGTCACAAAGAAATCAGGATTTATTTTAGCCCTTGCGGTTTTATAGCTTATGCGGTGTAAAAAATCACGATATATCCATAATGGATTATTGAAGTCTGATTTCGCTTTATCATCTGGCCTTGCTTGTTCTATTGAGCTAAAGTAGCTTTCTTTCTTCAACAAGTTCCTGTGTATGGCGGATTTCTGCTGTGTCATTAAGATAGAGCGCGTGTGTGGCCCATAACTTTTGAGAGCCTAATATACCTAGAATTCCTCTTGCATCGGTATAATGGAAAAGCCTCTCAGGTGTAATTGCATCAGAATGCTTGCATCGAAATGATTCAAGCTGTCGCTTAAGTTCAGCAAAGTCATTTTTCTCTATTCTTTCAGGCACTATAATTCTCAAGGATGCTTAACTTATACACGATCGAGTTTTCATTGCACTCAATCAATACAAACCGTCTCCGCAATATGCCGGAAAATCGAGTTGGCCGAAAAACCAAACCAATCCAGAGAATCTTCATGATGCGCGCCAATTACCATGCCTGCGGCTTCTTTATCCGGATACAACAGCATCGTGATTGAACGGGCTTTGTGATAGGTGCAGTCAAATTCATACAATGTTTTAACCGCATGGTGTCCGCCTTTTTGCGTTTCATTGTAGCTGGACAACACCCAGATTTTTCGGAACTGCCCGTTCTTTTGCAGGGTCTCCGGGTCAAAGTAATGTGCCTCGCCTGGTTTGGCAGCAGCGTCCGCTTTAATCCACTTGGCTTGCACAGCTGTAACAATCATCAGCAGAACTAATACCGTTAAACATTTTTTCATAATTAATCGCTATAATTGGCTTGTCCAGTCTGTTTTTCTTTCCTCAGAATTTCCAAGCAATGGATAATCCGTATCGGCTTCGTACCTTTCTGCAACAAAGCTACAAAAGTAAATCATTTTGCCATTAAAGTGTTCCAACTGCAGGTGTTTTCAACTATTCTTAGCATCCATCCGGCTGGGGATGTTAGGTTCTGTGTCGCAGTTTCTCAATGGAATGACACGATGACGTACTTGTTACGAATGTAATGATAGCTGGAATGAAAGTATATTTTTGGGTTCAATAAGTACTGGCAATCTACAGCTTTATGAATAGCCTTAATCTGGAGTTAAATATGGAAGAACTAAATCAAGCCTGGGTCATGTTAAAGCTTGGTGGAATTATTATCATTCCGCTGTCTTTACTGGCGGTTATTGCTTTGGCAATTATGCTTGAAAAAGCATTTGTTTATTGGCGCTACGCACGCCTTTCCAGCGATTTGCTAAACCTTGTCGAAACATATGGCTTCAAATGGAACGATCTGGAAAAAATCCTTTCCGGATTGGATAAGCGTCATTATTACAAACGTTTCTTTGAAGTGGTGATTTCCAACCGGCATAAACCGGCATGGTGGACGGAATCGCGCGCTGCCGATGAAGCGCAAATCATTGAAGAATCTTTGTCACGTCGGCTCTGGGCTTTGGAAACCATCGTAACCGCCGCACCGCTGCTTGGATTGGTGGGAACCGTGGTCGGTATGATGCGCGCTTTCCAGGTGATTGGCAGCGAAGGCATTGTTAACCCCGCGGCGGTCACAGGCGGTGTTGCAGAGGCGCTGATTGCAACCGTGGTGGGCCTGGCGATTGCGCTGGTGGCCTTATTTGGATTCAATTATTTTTCCCGCTTGCAATCGCTGACATTGGATGAAATGGAACGCCTGGGTACGCGACTAATCGATAACATTCGCCTGGATCAACAGGATAATAACCATGAAGCTCCGTAAATCCCGCACAATTCCTAAAGGTAAAATAGAAATCATTCCGATGATCGATGTGATGTTTTTCTTGCTGGCGACATTCATGCTGGCTTCTTTATCGATGCAGAAACTGGATTCATTGCAGGTTGATTTGCCCGAAGGTCAAGCTGAGAAGCTTAGCGCGGAAAAGCCGGTGACACTGACACTAACCAAAGACAGTAAAATTTTTATCAATCAGACGGCGGTTACGCTAGAAACGCTGGCCACAACACTCAAACCGTTACTCGCAGACTCAAAACAGAAGTTGATTGTGTCCGCGGATAGTGAGGCGCCTCAAGGCGTTGTTGTGCAGGCTATGCTACGCGCTCGATCTGCCGGTGCCCAGCATTTTCTGATTGCGGTCAAACATAAATAGCACAGAAAAGAATGGTAAGTTCCAGATCGAGAGAAATTCGCCTGTGGTGGCCATTGCCACTGGCTGCGCTCGTCTGGCTGTTGATTATTTGGGGATTGGGTTTTTTCTTGTCAATTCCTGAGATAGAAGGCGAAACGCCGATCCCTATTGCTGCGAGCTTTATCGATTTAAACGAAACAGAGGATGCCAAGAACTCGCTGCCTGCTTCTTCGCAATCTACTCCAACGCCACCACAAGAGAAACCTAAAGCTGTCGAGGAAGCGAAACCGGCACCAAAATTGCCGCCGCTTCCGGCTCCAAGTCCGCCATCGCGATCACAGCCCAAGCCCAAAGCGGTTGAAAAACCCAGTAAGCCCACGCCCACCCAGCCTACCAAAGACAAGGCAATCACTAGAACGCCGCCAAAGCCTGCCCCCGATGCGGCTACGGATTTGTCCGATTATATTAATCAAGCCAAAGCGCGTCGCCGCGCGGAAGGTCTTTTTGATAATGATGATATGGCTGCGAACACTGCCACGCCGCAACCCACTGCCGACGAAATCCGCATGGCCAATGTCAGACGCAATCTCCAAAACCCCGGCACCAGTGGCATATTTCAAATTCTTAGAATAGGTCCACGTACAGCTGAATTCTCATTCCGTGCCTGGACAACAGGTCAAAGCAATCCCCGGCTGCAAACGATCCAAGTCGAAGCTGGACCGGATGGCAATGTTGAACTCGCCATGGTCCGCCGGATGATCCAATTAATTCGTGAACATTACAAAGAGGATTTCAACTGGGAATCGCACCGTTTGCACCGTATCGTCGTATTATCCGCACGCGAGAAAGATTCAGCTGGACTGGAAGATTTTCTGATGCGTGAGTTTTTTATTAATCCGGTACGTTAACCGTATTGAGATCAGTCAATCCCAGGAATCTGGAATTCATTCTGATCAGCCAATAAACCAGTGCGCGTAAAAAATTCTTCGCTTAACTTTGAAACCGGAATATCTTGGCATTCCAGATTGGCAATCAATTGGTTGTTCTTCTCAACGGCAACACCGTCTTTTGCGCCCCAACCCTTGCCAGTCGCGGTATACAGCAACTCTCTACAGTGTCCACACTGGTCATTTGGCCTGCAACCTGAAATCAACGCCTGGCTTGCCGCCAAACAACTGCCAGCCAGACCGGATGAAATCAACAAAAAAAGCACCGCGCAGGCCTGGACACTGGCGCGCGCCGACGGTGCATCACTGGCCATCGTGTCCGCAAAAGATGCCGCATCACTCGAAGCACTGATACGCCCACTACCGCATTACAGGCGACAAAGCTATATCACATTTGATGGTCGACAAGCGGTTGAGAAAGGGATTTATCCAGTGCAGGTGCAGACGGTTGTGGTTGAGTAATGGGTTGAGTGCATGATTGTGTGGGGATTTATGTGTTGGGTGACTCGTTTTTTGATACCTGACATTGGTTTTTATTACGATAAGATATTCTGCATTCTGGACCTAACACCATTTTGCCCCCACACAACTCACCAACTTCGCATGCAGAATGTCCTTCTTGGTGAAAACTCTGTACTACTCACATAGTCCGATTTGTTTGATCTGCGACCGGACAAAAAACCTTTCTTATCCGTTTGAAATTCGGCCGAAGGAGTCGGTGACTGGAGTCGTAAGCAACGACCGCAAGTCGGACTTAGCGGTCATTGCCAGAGTAGAACAGGAAGGAAGAGCGGACATTCACACAAGGCACAAGGATCGAGGTAAATGCTATTTTCTACAGGCTCAGCGTTGTGGGTTAAAGGGCACAAGCGCCGCTTGAGGCGCGCAGCGTCTCAGTGAGCGTAGCGAACGATTTTAACGAATGTTTTAGGGCCATTTGGTATTAACCATGACTTAGCAGCAAACGCTGAGCTATTTGCGAACAGACTTCTATGTAGATTTACTCTGCCAAATTTCCAAGACTTTGACGCCGCGATGCCACATATCAACTTCCGAATCGTTCGGGAATCGCTGCTCGGGTAGACTGCGAGCAGCAATGCTTTGTTTATGCTTGAGTTGAACTTAGGGTGCTTACTGGAAAACACTGATGCACAGTAATATAGATCACGAGAATACTCCGAAAGATCAGTGCGCGCAGCTTCGTAAGCTGCGCGAATTATCATTTTTGCGATCCACCGGCAAACGTCTATGCGACTATTTTCGCATATATTCTCTTCCAAAATTAACTTTGATTGCTCAAGCGCTGACTTTAACTTCGGCAAACATATCAAAGGGACATCGCTTCCAGTATATGGTCGTACCAGGTCAGAAACATCGTTTCCGTCAACGCAAAATGCAGTCAACTTAGTCAAAAATCTAAGCCCTTCGAATTCTGAGTTTTCGAGGAATTCGTCTATATTATATGCAACAACTTCCACGGAGGATGCAACCGGAAATTGTTTTTGAAAAGAGATATCGGCCAAGTCTAGATCTTCTTGGTCTCGAGTGAAAACCTCGCTTCTGACCAGGCAAAATGTATCAACATCGGATACATAAGGCACTCCTACTCCTGCGGCAATTGACCCCCTGACGTATACGCTATGCAATCGCGCACCAAATTTCTGTATATAAAAAATACGCAATGCTGAAATCAAATCAGACCAGGGTGGAATTATATTGCTCATTGAGCAGGAATTTAAGAACACACCATCATGACCAACAAAAATTGGAGATCCAATTTTTCTTAAACGCTGCTCTCCGCTTGTGCTTTCCACACCCTTAAAAGCATTCATTTATCAGAGCCAAGATTGAATTTTTTTGTCACTCTACTAAATGGTTTGACGCCACCCTTTGGTACATTGCCGAGGCAAATCGACGCTTCAAGCAATGCTTGATCAATCAATTTCGAGGCTAATCTCTGTAATTCTTTAAGCTGCCCCACTGAATTTTTGCTGCTGAAATTATTGTGATATAGCGGAATTTGTTCCCTAAAATCCGACTCATTCGAACAAGCCGTCAGCGCTGTGTCAAGAGGTTGGAACCAGCTTCTACGATGAACACCAAAGGAAATATGAATTGACTCCTGTTGAGCAGTGCTCGCACTATGAATAATTCCACGAGGGAGATAAAGGATATTACCAGCCTTTAAATTCTGCTTTATTGCAGAATCCATGCAGTCAGCATTGACATCTTTATCAATCACAGGTGAAACAGATGCAGGCTTCGAGGACTGTATGAGCCAGTCTTTTTCACCTACGACCTGCATAACAACGACATCATGCTTATCGAAGTGCGGGGCAAAACCAGTTGAATTGGGCGGAGAAATATATGCATTAGCGTAAACGACGCATTTCAATGCTTCTTCAAAAATATCACAAATGCCTTGAATCGACTCAACATGTCTATTTATAGCGTTGATAACAATTGTTGACCCAGAATTAAATTCATCGATTACAGCATTTCCATTAACAACACCGTTCAAGCAGAATTTTCCATACTCAACTTCATGAGCGTACTTGTTGACCTCAACGTACTCACCGTTTTTTGAAAGCTGTATACTTGGAAAGCTAAGATAATTTCTGTCCAGCATTGTTTGAATATCTGAAAAACTCAAAAGCGAAGACAGTATATTGGAATTGGAATAACCATCTATCCACAAGTATTTTTTTCCATAGCACTCTTGAATGAAAGATGCTAAAGAATAGGGCGAAAAGATATCGGCGAACGTCAATGGAGCCTCAAAAGCAACAGTGATCAACTATAAGTTGGTCACTATTTTAATAATAGTTAGGGTAAGTACTTCACATTAATTTTAAATAAAAAACCTATTGATTCTCCGTTCTGATAAACGCGACACCGCCGTCTGTTGTGAGCACCTTCCGAATTCCTATACCACCTGATTTTTCAATCTTCACTAAGCCGATTCCGCCATCATCTGTCTTGATTGATTTTACGTCAGGCATTTTGATTGTTTTCACTCGCACTACCCCACCATCAGTTGTCTTTACCTTTTTAATAGTCATATTAACCCCTTAGCTTATTGTTGAACTCCAGAATTGCGAAATACCGAACTTCTTTCGGCACATAACCGAATCACAGCTCGGCACCAATACCCTAACAAAATCACGGCTTCAGCGGTAACTCCGCCATAGAAATTCATTGGTGAAGCTCTTTTAAATGCCATAAGCTATTTCTTTATATAAAAAACAACTTTGAGAGCTTATAGGAAAAATAAACGCTCTTTTTTGCTAAAGTTCATTATACGCAAACCGGATGTTTAGGCAAATAAGCTGCTGAACGATCAAAAAAGCATCTGATTTTGCTTAAAGGTGCAATAAAATTCCTGTCAGTTAGAAGCATTTTTGCCTTTCATGCGAAAGGCGCCCAAGCGGTATGATCAGCTCAATCAAGAAAAGATCTGAGAAAGAAGGGTTGGAATCAGCTGGGATCGAAAAGGCCCTGGGCCTTCGCAGGTGAACGCGGTGGCGCCCGGACGGGCAAGCCGAGATGGTTTAGAATTTTAGTGATTGCGGTTCTCTCCAGTATGGCGGCGATGATTTTCATATTCCCGCCACAATGCGGGCAGCGCTCAATGTCGATCTCAAACACCCGCTTGAGCAAACGCGCCCAACTGATACGCACGGAAGCCGGGGAATGCGGCACAGCGTCACTCGCATTTGATGCATTACTTTTGTTTTTCTTGCTACCAGGAATAATCTCAGAACGAAGCTTCGCGTTTGGTGCAAGCACGCCATGGAAACGAATAAGGTTGAGCCTTGGCCTGGGAACCAATGCGGCCGGCGTTGCATGAATTCCAACGGCGACAGGACGATATGCGTGATGCCATCCCGATAAGGTGTTTTCAGCGTTAACACCACTTGCCCTTCTTTATTGCGTGCCAGACGTTCATCGGCAATCACGGGGCGGGTAATGTAGCGGCACAAACGTTCCAGCTTATTACGCTGGTTCATAGCGCAACGTACCCCGGCGTGCAGACTAAAACTGTGGGCGTTGGCACAGTACTCCTGGCCAGACTGTTCCAGGTTTTGTGTGGCCACGGTTTTCAACGTCAGTACTTTCTGTCCTGCCCGAGGGTCAAGCGCAATCCGGTAGGTACAAACTGCCGATTGCAGCGGTGCCAAAGCAGCATTCGATTCTATGTCGGCCAGGTAGGTCATGCCCTCCTCCTCAATGAGCGCACCGTGCCCGTGGCGGGTCAATGCTTTCATGACACGCTTGATGATCTGGCTGAGCAGAGCCTGCAGCTGGTCAGCCGTTGGTGACCGCACGCTACGGAATTCCAGCGTGTCGTTTTGGATGCGATAAACCCCATCGAGTACCAGGCAATGCAGATGGATGTTG
Organism: Nitrosomonas ureae; assembly: GCA_945872825.1. Taxonomy (GTDB): domain Bacteria; phylum Pseudomonadota; class Gammaproteobacteria; order Burkholderiales; family Nitrosomonadaceae; genus Nitrosomonas; species Nitrosomonas ureae_D. The sequence goes on along the minus strand of CAMCBD010000025.1, from coordinate 6,878 downwards.
AGATTGGCCGCCGAACCGAAGCACTGAATCAGCGTGATCGCACCGGTTTGTGCATCACGCCGCTTCAATCCGGCCTGTTTGATCAGAAAAGTTGAAATGGCGCGCTGTATAACTTGCAATACCGGCGTGAGTAAGTGTGGATGAGCAGCTAACAGATAACGTAACGGAATTGGCAATGAAATCACCCATTGGCGCACGGGTACATTGGGAATGACGTGATCGACCAGGTGAGCCGCCGTCTGCGCCATGCGCCGCCCACCGCACGAAGGACAGAATCCTCGCCGTTTACAGGAAAAGGCGATCAGCTTTTCATGGGTGCAGTCAGCACAACGCAGGCGCAATCTCCAGAATCCCGGCACCAGTGGCATATTTCAAATTCTTAGAATAGGTCCACGCACAGCTGAATTCTCATTCCGCGCTTGGACAACAGGTCAAAGCAATCCCCGGCTGCAAACGATCCAAGTCGAAGCTGTACCGGATGGCAATGTTGAACTCGCCATGGTCCGCCGGATGATCCAATTAATTCGTGAGCATTACAAAGAGGATTTCAACTGGGAATCGCACCGTCTGCACCGTGTCGTCGTGTTATCCGCACGCGAGAAAGATTCAGCGGGACTGGAAGATTTTCTGATGCGCGAATTTTTTATTAATCCGGTACGTTAGCCGGATTTAGATCAGTCAATCCCGGGAATTTGGAATTCATTCTGATCAACCGATAAACCAGCGCGAGTAAAAAATTCCTCGCTTAATTTTGATACCAGAATATCCTGGCATTCCAGATTGGCAATCAATTGGTTGTTCTTTTCAATGGCAACGCCGTCTTTTGCGCCCCAACCCTTACCAATCGCGGTATACACAATGTAATGGTGTTGCCCATTAATAAAGCGCAGATAACCGCCACCACCACCTGAAAACATCAGGGTTCGCGCTTGAACGGATTGAGAAGCCAGCGCAGATTCTGCTAAATCCGGGAATGCCAGTTCGAGCGCACCCTTTTGCCCGAATCGATACTGCAGATAGCCTTTGCTAGCTGAAGAATCATTGGAAGCACACACTGAAACCATTTTTTTACCGAGCGAACAAGAAAAGATAACTTGCTCCTGCACATCACAAAGCGATTCTGTCGCCCAAACCGGTGAGGCGGTCAGCGTAAGCAGACCACTTATTCCTAGGTAGGCAACTGCACTTAGCTTGATGGCAGCTCGCTTCAAGTCAACAACGGAAAATAATTTTTAAAATGTTTGATACGATCGTCCAAACCGATGACACCACCATTCACTTTTTTAGTTATTCGTGTCACCACGTCATCACTTTCCCCTTCATCGGCCAATTGATTAAGTAAACGAGTATTCCAGAACCAGGCGGCTGACAGTAGTGGATATTTTGAAGCTACTAAATCGGGATTATTCAAAATGTCATCACTGACAGTCTGAGCAAACTTGCTGTAATTGTCTTTTCCGGTCAGTTGAATATACCCTCTTCCCCGGTATTTATAGCCTTCTTTGCTGGCTTCGTCGCCATTGCCCATTCTGCCGCCATAAACCCGTGATGCAATCTTTTCTGGTTGGCGCGCATAACTATCCGCCAAATTATCAGGAAAGTATTTTGGAAAGATCTTTTTTAACCCATCGGCAGAATAGTTTAAGTTCTCCTCACGCGCTTTAAAGTCCATACTTTCATGAGCACATTGCGCAAGAAAGTGCGCTAGGCGCAATGGGGTATTGATAGCAAACTTCTCGGCACAATCAGGGATTTGATCGAGCACGGTATCTGGAATGTGGGTTTTCAATCCATCTATTGATAACATCATGACACCTCCAATGATTTAATAGAGTTAAGTAACCTACCCAAGTACAATTGAAGCATAGACCCCAATAATATAATAGCAATCTTTAAAACTACAATTTTCTATGTCCACGATTAAGCCGCTTCCCGAGTTATTGATTAATCAGATCGCCGCCGGTGAAGTGGTCGAACGCCCTGCTTCGGCACTCAAGGAGATTCTGGAAAATAGTGTCGATGCAGGCGCAAAGAAAATTACCGTGCAGCTCCAGCAAGGCGGCGTCAAGCAGATTCGCGTGATGGATGACGGCATGGGCATCGCCAAAGAGGAGTTGCTGTTGGCTCTGACACGTCATAGCACCAGCAAAATCAGCACACTGGAAGATTTACACAAAATCACCAGCCTGGGTTTTCGCGGTGAAGCGTTGGCGAGTATCGCCGCCGTGTCGAGACTGACATTAGCCAGCCGCCAAGCCGGGCAAAGCCATGCCTGGCAAATACAGATCGATGGCAAATCGGTCTCGCAGCCAGAGCCTTCTTCGCTGACGAGCGGAACGACTCTGGACGTGAACGATTTATATTTCAATATCCCCGCGCGGCGCAAATTCTTAAAGTCGGAAGCCACCGAGCTTGCGCACTGCGACGAGGTATTCAAGCGTATCGCGCTATCTCAGTCCGGAATTGAATTTGTATTACAACATAATGGTAAGGTGCGCCGCCAATTACGTGCGGCAAGTTCAGCACAAAGAATCCAATCAATACTGGGTGAAGAATTTGGCCAAACCGCTGCATTTGTTGATGAGCGGTCTACAGATATTTACCTGCACGGCATGGTGGCGCTACCGGCCTATGCACGCTCATCGCGTGATGCACAATATTTTTTCGTGAATAACCGTTTTGTCAGCGACAAACTGATCTCACACGCCCTGCGCGAAGCTTATCGGGACGTATTGCATTTGGACAAACATCCGGCTTTTGTTCTGTTTCTGGATATCGACCCGGAAAGCGTTGATGTGAATGTGCATCCGACGAAGACAGAAGTCCGCTTCCGTGAATCACGCGCACTGCATCAATTCATTTTTCATGCCATCAACAAGGCACTGGCTTCGCCCAACCAAGAAATGAAAAACGGCGAACCGGTGCAAGCAACCCGATCATTCCCTGTTTACCCCAGAATCGCCCCTGCACAGCCCAATACCGTGTCGCAACCGGCAAGCTTTTATCGCACATTATTTGGTACGGGGGCTAATTCATACCAACCGGCGCCGATAAACACTGCACCCGTCACACCCTTAGGGAAATCGGATCAACCCGCCGCAGCGAAAGAAGAACAGGATAGCCATCCACTCGGCTTTGCGCTGGGGCAACTGCACGGCGTTTATATTCTGGCACAAAATACGCGCGGCCTGGTGGTTGTGGACATGCACGCCGCGCATGAGCGGATTATGTACGAGAAACTCAAGCAAGCGCTTGATCAAAATGAAATACCGATGCAACCGCTACTGATTCCGGTCACTTTTTACGCCGATGGCCTGGAAGTCGCTGTCGTGGAAGAAAATCAGACAACACTGGACCAATTGGGATTCGAAATCGCAATCCTGTCACCCACCACGCTGGCAGTCCGCGCAGTCCCGGCCACGCTGCAACACGCCGATATTGCGCAACTCACGCACGATATCTTGCGCGAGATCCGTGAATACGGCGCCAGTCAGATTTTAACCGCCAAACGCAATGAAATACTCGCCACCATGGCCTGCCACGGCGCAATTCGCGCCAACCGCAAACTGACCATCGAAGAAATGAACGCGTTGTTGCGCGAAATGGAAATCACCGAACGCGCCGGCCAATGCAACCACGGTAGACCCACCTGGTTTGAGACCAGCTTGGTTGATTTAGATAAATTGTTTATGCGGGGGAAGTAAAATGACTCTAATCAATTAATTTCTTTACGATATATGGCATTAACGTTAAGCTGACAGTGATAAGTAGAGATTTAATGGTTTAGTAACAACTAAAATTTCTTTTTCTTAATATCAAAAAGTGAAAAAGGTAAATACGATGAGCACAAATAATCAAGATACAAATTCTGAGGGTCTGATTTCATCTGATAGTTGGACATCGATTCAAGAATGGGCAAAAGCTAACTGGGTATGGGTTGCTGCGCATATTTTTAATTTACTGTGTGCTCTCATGCTTTTTTCAGAAGTACAAGGAGAAAGTGGCGAAAGTAATACTCCGATACTCCCAGTCGTTATCTTTATGTGTTTACTTTTCATACAAATCTATACCGCTCCGATTGAATCCCTACCAGCTGAAGGATCAAATCCAGACGAAAGAAGAAAAATAGAAGACAAAAGATCTCGACAACGAAATAAGTGGATGATATTTGCATACAGCTTTATGTTGATGTCACTTTTACTGACCTTCTATCCATTCATTAATCCTCTTTTCAGTTCTACTACACAATCTCATCAAACCGAACCTGACAAACAGAACCTAGCCGTACCTGATGAAAAACAATACCTCAAAACACTTCGTGAGCGGCCGATTGCTGTATTTGTTGGTTGTACCTTGGATCCCAAAGCCAAGAATTTACTTTGTGTCGAACCGCAACCCAAACAAGAAGTAGTTGCCGGAACACCAATTCCAGGTACCAAATTAGCTGGCGCATGGGTTTTAAACATAGGTGGATATATAAATAATTGTGTAAAAATTGAAAATGATGGATATGGTAAAGCGGTTACTTGTCAAGTAAGCGATGGATTACTTGTCCCGCTGTATTTTATTATTCTTGCGCTAATGGGCGGAAGTATTAGCTTGACTAGGCGATTGCCAGAGCTCCAAAAACAGGCGGGGTCAGAACACGTAGCCACAGAGAAGCAACCCAAATTAACACAGTACGAGTTTCGTGAGCACTTGATATTTCAAATGGTGCAATTTATCTCGGCACCTTTTCTTGCGGTTCTTGCTTATTATCTAATTGAGCCAAGTAATGTGACCAATTCAGTCGCTTTGGCATTTACAGCCGGATTTGCATCAGAGGCGATCCTACTCATGGTGCGATCAGTTGCAACTAAAATCACCCCAGAAACCAATACTGCACCACAGTACGGCGCAGTTGCAGGGGTCGTGGCGTTTAGTGAAAAAAACAACCAGCAATCCCTTGAGAAAATCGAAGTATTCTTATCTGAATCACCGCAAATTCACTCGTTCACGGATGAGAAGGGATTTTATTTGCTGGGCAATGTGCCGGTTGGCGAGCATAGCATCAGTATTAAATTTACAACCCAAGTAAACGACAAAGCGGTAGAAAATCTAAAAAAAGACACGGTAAAAATTGACCGCGCTCAGGCGATTGTTAAAAAGAATGTAATGATTACGGCGGAAGACCCAGTGCAAAAGTAATACAAGCGCTTCAGCTTTCCACGCAAAATCTTACAAAACGCTTCACTGCATCATATGGTTGGAAGGATAAAAGCTGCGTGTCGATGGAGACCTCTGAATAACTGTCATTTCGAGTGCCACGAGATATGACAGTTATTCAGGCGGCTGATCTTGGTCCGACAGGCTGGTTTGACTGTCAAAAGCGGCTCGGATTGTAGCTTCGGAATCCTTCTCAGCAGCTACCCGCTTAAGTATCACAATAATATCTTGAACGCTTCCAGACATGGCTGGTAAGAGAAAGTAATTCATCATCTCTATGATTTTAAACTTTAAGAAATAAAGATCTTCTTGATTGGCGATTCACTCATTAGGATAAATCGAGCCACTGATTTACTATCATTCTTATTGAAAACTTTATGCTTATTAGCAACCCGGCTTCCGCCCATTGCAGTTATCTATGACAGTTATTTTAGTCGCCTTCTCTCTCGCATGTATCGGATACATTGCGTATCTTCACAGCCGAAGTCATCGAGACTCTATTCGTACCCGGGCAATTGAAGCCATTATTGAAACAACGCGCTACGGAGTTATCGAGACAGATTTAAATGGGATTATCCTTATCTTTAATCCCGCCGCCGAGAAAATGCTCGGTTACCAAGCAGAAGAAATTATCGGCAAGGTAACACCAGTAATTATCCATGCTCATGATGAAGTCATAGCCCGAGCTATGGAATTGGGTATAGCGCCTGGTTTTGATGTTTTTGTCAAAAATCCCCGAGAAAAAAGAGAAGTTGAAACCAGGGAATGGATTTATATCCGCAAGGATAAGTCAACCTTTACCTCATTTCTATCGATTAGTGCTCTCAGAGATGCCAGTGATCACTTGATCGGTTATGTGGGTGTTTTTGAAGATATCACTAACTTAAAGGAGTGGCAGCAGGCTCAAAAAATGAAAGATGAGTTTTTAGCCAATGTCAGTCATGAGCTTCGCACACCACTGAATGCCGTGATGGGACTATCAAAGCTAATTGAGGTGGAGATGGAATCCAATCCAGAAAAAATTAAAGACTATGCGCATGATATTCATTTATCTGGAAAACATCTATTAGATATCGTCAACGAGTTGCTCGATTTCTCAAAGATTCAGGCCGGTAAATTTCAAATTGAAAAAATGCAACTCTCCCTGAGAAAAGTCTTTAAGGACTGCTATGCAATTCTGCTAAGCTCTGCAAAGGAAAAGTGTGTCACACTTCATTGTAATTACCAGCAAATTGACGAAGATCAATACGTAGAAGGCGACGAGGCTCGGTTAAAGCAGGTAATTAGTAACATTGTCTCCAATGCGATCAAATTCTCAGAAAATGGAATCGTTGACATTTACGCCCAGTATCAAGATCAAGTGCTATTCGTTGTCGTTAAAGACAACGGTATCGGAATGAATGAAGAAGTAGTCAAAAATCTCTTTAAACCTTTTTATCAAGCCGATGGTTCAATTACCAGAAAGTTTGGAGGCACCGGTTTAGGTCTGGCTATTTCTAAAAACATTATTGATATGATGGGAGGGCTGAAGTGGTCTCCTGCAACTGTCCAACCTGAGAGTAGAATTAAGCTCTGATATGGGTAGTTAATCAAGCTCAGGCAGCCTGATGAATTGCTTGATATTGATAATAAACCTCATTGGGAGTTTGGTTATCAAGACCTTGATGAAAGCG
>CAMCBD010000024.1 GCA_945872825.1 Nitrosomonas ureae | reverse complement strand
AATGGTTTCATCGCCCCGTATCGCAGCCAGCGCTATTTTTGCTTTGAATTCACTGGAATATTGTGTGCGTTTCTTGCTCATGATTATGATCCTCTATAGTGTCCATAACAGAGCTTAACAACCTGTCCAGTTTTGCGGTACCACTTCATCCCAATTGAAGTGAACGCCGGGGACAGTTTGCTCGATGCGCTGCCATGCCTGTTGAACCATTGCTTGCGTCGCCAGCGGCATGGGTTCCGTGGTATCCGGTGCCAGCCCGCCAACGAGATAAACAATCTCAATATCTCGCGGCAAATCCTGCTGCAACGCCGCCCAGCTTTGGCTAAAGGCGTAGCACCAGCTACACATGGGGTCATGGATATAAAAAAGCCGAGGAATGGATTTCAATGCTGAAATGAATGCTCAAAGGGTAGTATTATCAGTAATCTTATCGCTTATAAGCAATTAATCCTAACAATTTAGCCCAGACTGATATAAATTTCTATTGCTGTAAAAAACCAGGAGTGTTTCTGTCTCGTGAGAACCCAAATGCATTATCGTAAGCCCCTTCCTTCATCTTCTGATTTGCAACCGATGAGCACAAAGTGGAACTCCTTGCGGATGTCTCTTGCGAGAGGCATATTGATCTGTTTGCTGCTCCTGCTCGGCAGCTGCAGTATGTTGCGCCTCGGTTACGATCAAGGACCGCAGTTGGTCTGGTGGTGGCTCGATGGTTACGTGAACTTTAGCAGCGAACAGACACCGCACGCCAAGGAGGCAATCCGCCGGTGGTTTGATTGGCACCGCAAAACACAGCTCCCCGAATACGCGGCTTTGCTAGCCGGGCTGCGCAACCAGCTCGATGACTCAGTGACACCGGCACAGGTTTGCGGCTGGTCCGAAGAACTGAGAAACACCGTGGCGCCAGCGTTCGACCATATGCTGCAGCTCGGCGCACCGTTGGTGCCGGGTTTGGGCGAAGCACAGTGGCAGCACATGGAGAAACACTACAGCAAGGGTAACGAAGAACTGCGGCGCGACCACCTGCAACCAAATATCGAAGAACGACTGGAAGCATCGACCAAACGCACTATCAAACGCATTGAGAATCTCTACGGCAGTATTGACGAGGCGCAACGGCGCTTGGTCGCTGCCAGCATTGAAGCGTCACCTTTTGACCCCGAAACCTGGTTGATCGAGCGCCAGCGCCGTCAGCACGAGACACTGTTGACACTGCGCCGGCTGGCTGCTGAACCGGTAGAAACCGAACAGGTCATCGCAGCACTGCGCGTATTGGTCGAGCGTGTTGAGCGCTCTACTGATGCCGGCTACCGCGCCTACCAGATGAAACTGACCGAATACAACTGCGCTTTCATAGCACAGATGCACAACAGCACCAACGCCACCCAGCGCCGCCATGCGCATGACAAGCTAAAGAGCTGGGAAGGTGATTTTCGTGCGCTGGCAAACCATGCTATCCGGTAGCGTGCTTCCAACCTATCCGGCAGCTTTTGCTCCCATGACGTCCGCTTCCTGCTCCAATCCGCGATCGTCGTGATGAAATCTCAACCAATACTTAACTTTACAGCTCACTGATCGAAAAAAACCATTCCGATGCCAGCCTGAGTAGAAGCGCTTTTGAGGGAGGGAGGCATGGAATGGGGAGGGGGAAGAAAGTAAAGTTATGATCCTTACTATGATTGCAATACAACACAACCTGCACTGTTCATAACAATCTATTAAGCTAGGAGGGCCTAATTAAAATAGACAAAAATTAATAATTTGGTCAGTAACTGTAACCGCTCAATCCAGATAGGATTATCCCGGCAAAATAAAGAAAAGGGAATGTGACAAATTGTCGCAACCAGATGGGTTGATCACGATCGATTAAAGATGGTGCCTGGGATGAAATTGCAGTTCATTGAATTTATGAGAAAACCACACACACCAGCACCACGAAAAAACATGAGAATCACAGTGTAATCACTCACTTCCTGAGTTAATTTTATTCAATCAGCTCAACAAGATCGCTTTTCTTTAGTTTTATTTTGTAAAGCAGCTTGTCGTAAAAGTGAATCCGAATGATCGAGCGAACAATTAAATAGACACCTAAAACAACCAAAGCAATATTGAGTATCCCCAGTGGAACCAAAAAATGCAGAACACTGGGCGCATCATAAAGTCTTGAAGTCGCTACCAGCACACTCATAACAGACAAAGGAAGGGCCAATATGGCTATACCTGTCCGCATCACGGAAAGTAAAGTGCGCTTTTCAGCCAGTATAAGCTGAATCTCATCCATTACTACTGTTGGATCAGCCTTATCGATATCCTCAATCAAATCTCACACCTCTGAATTTGCTACACAATTTTGCACGGAATGACGGCATCTTCGTCATAAGTATAAATTGCACAAAGCCGATGATAGCCATCTGCAACAATCACTTTGCCATTCACCGAATCTCTTACCAGCAGAATAGGCGACAATTGATTCCCCGATTGTATTTTCTGTTGATTCTTCTTCACCTGCGTATTACTTATCCCAAGCAACGATAAATTGGATGCTCTAAAAATATCCTTGGCTTTAAACTCTGAAATTACTGCCTGTTTTAGACTATCCACATAACGAATAGCTGTTTGCTCATCGTAAATCAAGCACAAATAAGACAAAGCCGCCGGATAATTATGTGCTTCCGACTCGCTTAGCCAGTTAATTTCTGTTTTCTTTGCCATGGTTATAAATCAATGAGTTTCTCAGATTTGGCTTACAAGACTGCACCTATTATTAATTCTGTGATAACCGAGTAAATCAATACACTTCAGTGGAATATTATTATTCTGCTATTTACAGCCAGATTAACCATAACAGAATGGCTAATATGGGATGCGTTACCTAGCGCCGTTTCTGGCCTAATAATGACCCCAGCAAACCGCGGGTAATTTCACGCGCAATGGATGAGCCCACCGAACGGGCTGCACTCTTTGCAAAGGCGTCAATCACCCCTTCGCGGCGTCCGCCACGTTTCCCGGATGAACCTAATAGCAAATCGCCCAGATCTCCCAAAATTCCCTCCCCCGCCGGTTTCCTCAGATTCGCGGAATCCCCAGACTTGAGTGGACTGTCAATTATATTTTCAGCACCAGTCCGTGCCTGCAATAATTCGAAAGCACTTTCCCGGTCAATTTCCTGTTCATACACACCAGCCACAAGCGAGGATTGCATCAGTTGTTTTCGTTCCTCTGGTGTGATCGGGCCAATCTGGCTAACGGGAGGCAATATAAAAGCGCGCTCGGTGACTGTCGGCGATCCATCAGAATCGAGAAAAGAGATCAGCGCTTCACCAACGGAAAGCTCAAGAATGGCTTGCTTGACATTCAGTTTCGGATTAGGCCGCATGGTTTCAGCGATAGCATTCACTGCTTTCTGGTCACGCGGCGTGAATGCGCGCAACGCGTGCTGGATGCGATTACCCAGTTGCGTTAATACTTTTTCCGGGATATCAAACGGGTTTTGCGTGACGAAAAAAACCCCTACACTTTTGGAGCGAATCAACCTCACAACTTGTTCGATCTTCTCCAGCAAAGCAGGAGATGCCATGCTAAACAACAAATGCGCTTCGTCAAAAAAGAATACCAGTTTAGGTTTTTCACGATCACCGGTTTCCGGCAAATTTTCATACAATTCAGACAGCATCCAGAGCAAGTACGTACTGTACAACCGCGGCGAATTTAACAACTTATCAGCGGCCAGAATATTGATGACCCCTTTGCCATCGATAGTCTGCATTAAATCCTCGATATTGAGCATCGGCTCACCAAAGAACTTGTCCCCGCCCTGCTTTTCTATTTGCAACAAGCTGCGCTGAATTGCACCGATTGAAGCGGATGAAACATTGCCGTACTGTGTTCTGAATTTGTCGGCATTGTCACCGACAAATTGCAATAATGCGCGCAAATCCTTCAGATCGAGTAACAACAGACCATGGTCATCGGCCACTTTAAAAACCAATGCGAGGACGCCTTCCTGTGTTTCACTCAGATTCAGCAAACGTGCCAGCAGCAGCGGCCCCATATCAGAAATCGTCGCACGTAACGGATGACCGTTTTCCTGGAGTACATCCCACAAAGTCACTGGAAAACCTTGCCATTCCGGAAAATCCAGTTTTAACAGATCCACACGTGCTTTTACTTTTCCGGACAACGACCCGGGTTTACAAATACCCGTCAAATCGCCTTTAACATCCGCCATAAATACTGGCACACCGATACTGGAGAAATGCTCTGCCAATTTCTGCAAAGTAACCGTCTTACCGGTACCGGTTGCGCCAGTAATGCAGCCATGGCGTGTTGCCATTGCGGGCAGAAGCGCCAAGTCAGCTTTGCTTGTTTTAGCGATGATCAATGGTTCGGCCATAATGTATTCAATAAAAACACTTTAAAAAATTATCGGTTGAGAAATCAATTCTTTCCAATTTCTGAAAAAATGTACTGAGTATCCAATTGTATGTCAAACAGTAGCAAAGACAATGAAAACATATCTATCGATGTATACTATTGCTTGGGTACTGATGCACGCACCAGTTTTTAAGCAAGCTTCCTAGAAAATTCCTGGATTGATAACCTTGAACAAACAGCTTATTTGTGGCGACATTGGTGGCACCAAAACCATTCTGCAATTGGTTGAAATAAGGGATAGAGAGATGCATCAGCTATTCACCTATCGTTATGACAGCACCGCTTTTATAACTTTCTCTGACATGCTAAGAGACTTCCTGAATCGAACCGAAACAGCAAATCATCCGGTAGCAGCTTGCTTTGCAATCGCAGGACCTATCGTTGCACAGCAAACAAAAGTAACCAATTTACCCTGGCAAATAAGTAGCACTGGCATTTCGTATGAATTTTCTATTCCCGTTGTCAAGCTCATCAATGATTTTGAAGCGGCCGCATTGGCGATTGAAAGCCTGCCACCAAACGACTTGATAACATTACAAACAGGGCAAGCCCATGCGCAAGCGATGCGTGTCGTACTGGGTGCGGGCACAGGGATGGGCGTGGCCTGGGTTACCTGGCTGGAAGGCCGCTATTTCGCATTGCCGACTGAGGCAGGTCATATGGATTTTGCACCGGCCAATGAATTGCAGATTCATTTGATCAAAGCATTACACCATCAATTTGGCCATGTATCGGTAGAACGTTTGCTATCCGGATCCGGATTAACCAATATTTTTAATTTCCTGCAAATGAATGCTGCGATAGCTTCAGATTTAGCACCGATTATTCTTGAGGAAGACAGTGGCGCCACCATAACCGCACTGGCCCAGACCCGCAAACACCCGATCGCGATCAAATCATTGGATTTATTTGCTGAGATTTATGGTGCCTACGCAGGTAATCTGGTGCTGGCTGGATTATGCCGGGGTGGCGTTTACATAGCGGGCGGCATTGCCCCTCAGATTATTAATATATTAAGCTCAGGTGGCTTTATGCGCGCATTTCGAGACAAAGGACGATTTTCTGCATTAATGAATGAAATTCCCGTGCATGTCATCACAAATACTGAAATCAGCTTGCTCGGTGCCAAACAAGAGGCACATAATCTGCTCAATAGTCTGGATTAAAAATTTGACGGTTTCAAGACTCCATCCCATTCCTCAACGCAATGAATTAGCTATCTTACAAAAATAAATCTCATCAAGGAGAGTCATCATGTTTTCGAGAACTGCTTTCACCATTACCGTCAATCCTAAAATACCACCGCGTCTTAAGCGTCTGGAAGAACTGGCTAACAATCTCTGGTATAGCTGGGATCGTGCCACGCGCACGCTTTTTTCCCGCCTGGATCCGCATTTATGGAAAGCAGTAGGACATAATCCCAAGGCATTTCTTAAACGCGTGGATGAATCGGCACTGCTGAAAGCAACGGAAGACCGGGTTTTCCTCGCGACCTACAATAGCATCCTATCCACTTATGATTCCTATCATGATGCATCATCGCAGGATTATGCGGGGCACTTAGGCCCACAAGATCAGGTTGCCTATTTTTGTTTCGAATTTGGTTTTCATGAAAGTTTACCGATTTATTCCGGCGGCCTGGGCATCCTGGCTGGAGACCACTGTAAAGCAGCCAGCGATTTACACTTGCCATTCGTAGCGATTGGCTTGCTCTATCGCCAAGGATATTTTTCTCAGACAATCGATAGTTTGGGCAATCAACAGGTTACCTACACCATCTCGGATTTTGAGGATCTGCCAGTCACGCCGGTCTTGCACAAGGATGGTTCAAGTGTACAAATCGAAGTGGCATTGCCGCAACGCACCATCGTTGCAAAAATATGGCAGGCAAAAATCGGCCACGTCACACTTTATCTGCTCGATACCGACTTACCGGAAAATTCTCCACAAGACCGCTATATCACGCACAACCTGTATGGGGGTGACCGAACCATGCGGATTGAACAGGAGATTATTCTGGGTATCGGCGGTGTACGTGCACTCCAAGCGCTTGGCATCAAACCGACTGTGTGGCATATCAACGAAGGTCATGCTGCTTTTATGATTCTCGAGCGCATTCACAATCTGGTGGAGCAAGGACTTGATTTTGCCAGTGCGCTGGAGAGTGTGGCCGTTAATACTGTATTCACAACGCATACTGCGGTACCTGCCGGACATGATCATTTTAGTGCAGAGATGATGCAAACTTATTTTGCCAGCTTTTATCAGAATCTCAACATTACACGCGAAGAATTTCTGTCACTTGGCCATGTATCCGAAAGCCCTGACTTCAACATGACAGCACTGGCGATCCACGGTTCACGCACACACAATGGTGTCAGCAAAATACACGGCGACGTATCAGCAAATATCTGCCGGGATTTGTGGCCACAGATTGAACCGGAGGAAAACCCGATCTCCTATATTACGAATGGTGTTCACGTGCCAACTTTCCTGGCGCAGGAATGGTCTGATCTGTTTGATCGTTATCTCGGTCATGAATGGCGCAATAAAATGTGCGATACCGGCTATTGGTCAGGTATTAATGCCATACCCGATCATTTATTCTGGAGCGTACGTCAATCGTTAAAATCGCAAATGTTTCACGGCATCCGTTCGCGCATCACTGATCAAAACACCAGAAATCATGGCTCTGAAGCCCATCTTGACCGGCTACTGAAGTTTGTTGATCCCATCAATCCAAACGTACTGACATTGGGCTTTGCACGCCGATTCGCCACGTATAAGCGCGCCGCTTTACTATTCGAAAACCTCGACTGGTTGCGGAAAATTATCCTGGATCAAGATCGCCCTGTGTTGCTGATCTTTGCCGGCAAGGCACACCCAGCCGATGTGCCGGGTCAGGATGTCATCCGGAGAATCAGTCAGATTGCACAATTCCCAGAATTTGAAGGACGGCTCTTATTAATTGAAGGCTATGATTTACGACTCGCCCGCCGCTTAGTTGCCGGCGTAGATGTTTGGCTTAACAACCCGATCTACCCGCTCGAAGCCAGTGGCACATCGGGCATGAAAGCAGGCATTAACGGTGCCATTAACCTGAGTGTATTGGATGGCTGGTGGGGAGAAGGCTACGACGGCAAAAATGGCTGGGCGATCAAACCGGGTCCGAGAGATATGGAGGGCGTGCTACGCGACAAAGAAGAAAGCCGCGCGCTGTATGAAATCCTGCAAGATCAGGTCGTTCCACTCTATTACAATTATGGCAAACTCGGCTATTCGCCTGAATGGGTAAGAATGGCCAAACATTCGATGATGTCACTACTGCCCCGTTATAACTCTACCCGCATGGTCGATGAATACGTAACGAAATTCTATCGCTCAGCCAGCAACAAAGGCATGCAATACGCAGCAAATAATTTTTCTGGCGCAAAAAATATTGCTGCATGGAAAGCCAAAATAAGAAACGCTTGGCGTGGCGTAACACTGCGCCGGTTAGACATTCCCTCTGAACGCACGCATTTTAGTGAAGCGTTGAATTTTAAGGTGGCTGCCAGACTGAACAATTTGGAACCGGAGGATGTCATCGTAGAGCTACTGATGCATCGCCAGTATAAAAGAACCCGATTAAGCAACTTTAATCATTTCAAGTTTGAATATACAGGCACAAAGGATTCAGACGAGCATATTTTTGAACTCCGGTTAACACCAGAATTGTGTGGTAAGCAGGAATATTACATTCGAATTTATCCCTGTCATTCGTTACTGTCCCATCCACTGGAAATGGGCATGATGGTTTGGTTGTAAATTACGATATCGTTAAAGGAGAGCTTCATATGAAAAATAATCCCGTTGGATGGTTTGAAATTTACGTGCAAGATATGGATCGGGCCAAGCGTTTCTATGAATCTGTTTTCCAGGCTAAGCTGGAACGTTTAAACAGTCCCCCAGAAATAAAAATAGAACTGTGGAGCTTTCCAATGGTAAAAGATCAAATGGGCGCATCGGGAGCATTGGTTAAGATGGAAGATGGGCCATCCGGTGGAAATGCTGTGCTGGTATACTTTACTTGCGTAGATTGTGCTGCTGAGGCATCCCGAGCAACGCCCTCCGGTGGAAAATTAATTCGTGAGAAAATGTCCATTGGTCAATACGGCTTTATCGCTCTGATCGCTGATACCGAAGGCAATATGATCGGACTTCATTCCATGCAATAGCATTTTTGACTCATGTCCCTTTATCGAATTCAAGATCCTTTCAGTCTTTGTAGCAGCGCTCGAAGACCTGATCGTGAATTGAACAACCTCGTGGCAGAACCATGGGGAATCGCAAGTTAAAAGTACTTGAGACGGAAACAGATTCGCCGCTATGAAGGCGGCGAATCTGTTATTTTCTGTAATACACAGACAGCCTCCTTATAGGAAGAAGTCCCCTACTGTCCAATCAGCAGCTATGTTAATCCCATCTTGCACCAAAATCTCAAAGTCAGCTCCAAGAGCGGCATCTACATTACCCTGGATAATAGTATTTCCACCGGACTCAAAAACCCTGATCTGACCAGCAGCTGAGAATGCTGCCGTTGAAATAAATGTAAAATTTTGATTCCCTGCGACACCAGTATTCGCATCAATCGCGTTAACATCAACTCGATCTCCGAGTACAACCCCCACCGCATCGAAGCCAGAAATAATGTCGTGCCCAGCGCCGAGAACTGAATCCCCCATCGCGGTAAATCGGAAGAAATCGAGTCCTGTTCCGCCTATCAAAGTATCAGTTCCGGCTTGACCGAGCAGTGTATCGGATCCGCCACTACCGTTCAGAAAATCGTTGCCTGCATTTCCGCTTAGCGTATCAGCTCCGGAACCACCATTGATATTGTCTGCTCCATTACCACCAGTTAAGGTGTCTGTCCCTGCGTTGCCATTAATTGTCAGATTGCTGAGAACGGCCGATCCATCAACATTATCGGGCCCATTGCCACCATGGAAGACTTCGATTCCAGCCGTATTGAGGTTTATGGAAATCCCCGTTGTTCCACTGATAATGAGTGTATCCGGACCTAAGCCACCGATAACACTTGTCGCTTGATCAGTTATAGTAATCGTGTCATCGCCGTTGCCAGCATTGACTGTATCAGCGCCAGCACCAGAATTGATAGAATCATTCCCTGCACCTCCGATGATGTTATCGATGCCACTACCCGTTAGAATGTTATCGTTACCAGTTCCGCCATCGACAATATTATTACCTTCTTGGCCGTTGATCGAATCGTTGCCGTCATTTCCATTCAACGTATCGTTTCCCCCACCTCCAGTCATACTATCGTCGCCTGCATTCCCGGTGATCGTGTTATTGCCTTCACCACCGTTCAGGAAATCACCGGCACTGCCGCCGGTGATATTGTCATTACCACCATTCTCCCATTGATAATGGCTTGTACCGCCATTGCGCCGCCATTAAACGTATCATTCCCTTCACTTCCTTGCTGAATCCGTTCTATCCCAGCCGTAGCGAGATTGATCGTTCGGCCTAGGGTACCCGATAAAAACAAAGTATCAGTCCCTAATCCTCCGATAACACTGGTAAACCGTGTGTCTACCTGAATAGTGTCATCCCCATCACCTGCATTTACCGCATCGATACCGCCACCACTATTGATATTATCGTTCCCGATTCCACCGGTGATCGTATCATTTCCGCTTCCGGCAAAAATCGTGTCATCCCCATTACCTCCGATCAAAGAATTATTTCCATCCCCGGCGCTAATAAAGTCATTGCCATCACCGCCGTTGATCGTATCATCCCCGCCCACACCGCTTAGACTGTCATCACCTGCATTTCCGACGAGATTGTCATTCCCTTCGCCACCGTTTAAGGTGTCACCCGCGCTCCCCCCCCGTGAGGATGTCATCCCCGCCATTCCCGCTGATGATCAAGGCCACGGCCATTGCCGCACCATTGAACGTATCAGCTCCCTCACTGCCTTGTTGAACACGTTCAATACCTGCAGTTGCGAGATTGATTGTTCGACCTACGTCGCCCGACAAAAACAGCGTGTCAGTCCCAAGCCCTCCGATAACACTTACAAACTGAGTGTCAACCTGGATCGTATCATCGCCGTCACCGGCATTGACTGTGTCAGCACCGCCGCCCGCGTTAATGCTATCGTTTCCTACACCACCCAGGATATTGTCACTCCCACTGCCGGCATTTAATGTATCGTTGCCTATACCGCCGTCCAGTGTGTTAGTTCCCTCACCCGCGTTGATACTATCGTTGCCGTCTCCCCCGGTTAGAGCGTCATTCCCAGACCCGGCGCTGATCGAATCATCACCTGCACCGCCATTGACTGTATTATTCCCTAGCCCGGCATTAATGCTATCAGACACACTTCCGCCACTGATCGTGTCATTACCACCATTCCCATTGACAATCAGTGCTACCGCCGTAGCAGCACCGTTAAACGTATCGTCTCCCTCGCTTCCTTGTTGAATACGTTCAATACCCGTAGCTGCAAGATCTATTATTCGACCTGTAACCCCCGACAAAAACAGTGTATCAGTCCCAAGCCCGCCGCTAACACTTACAAATTGCGTGCTTACCTGAATCGTATCATCACCAGCGCCAGCATCGACTGTGTCAGAACCGCCGCCCGAGCTAATGCTATCGTTTCCATCACCGCCGAGTATATTGTCATTTCCACTTCCGGAATTTAATGTATCGTTGCCTAAGCCACCATTTAGTGTATTAGTTCCCTCACCGGCGTTTATATTGTCGTTACCATCTCCTCCAGTTAGTGCATCGTTTCCGGAACCCGCGCTAATTGAATCGTCACCCGCATTACCATTAACCGTGTTGTTTCCTTGCCCCGCATTAATGCTGTCGTTAGCACTCCCGCCTGTAATTATATCGTTACCACCATTCCCATTGATGGTAGCGCTACAGCCATTCCGGCACCACTAAACGTATCGCCCCCCTCGCTGCCTTGTTGGATACGCTCTATGCCGACAGCCGCAAGATTAAGTGTCCGACCCGTTGTCCCGGAGAGGAATAAAGTATCCGTTCCAACGCCTCCATTCACACTGACGAACAGACTATCGACAAAAATAGTATCATCCCCGTCTCCCCCATTAGCTGTGTCCGCACCGCCGCCAGCATCAATGAAGTCATTTCCTAATCCACCGGTAATACTGTCATTCCCATCGGCACCGAAAAGTGTATCGTTTCCGTCACCGCCAGTGAGCGTATCGTTGCCGTCTCCTCCGTCGATAGTGTCATTGCCAGCACCGCTATCAACAGTGTCGTCACCATCAAGCGCTGAAATGGAGTCATCTCCAACTGTGGGTACACCAACAACCCCAGCCGATACCAAAGCTAAAGTAATTGTATCGTTACCATTTGTTCCAGTTACGTTTGCCATAATACTGTCTCCTTCAAAAATATAAGAAATTACATGTTTCTTTCATCATTAAAAGTTACTGTAACCCTTTGCTGCTCATTAGCGATTTCACTATCACCAATAAAATAACTGAATTCAAAAAGACCATTGCGTTCAATTTACTATTACATTTGCCTCAGGTAAAGAAAATAATCTTTTAGTTAAATTACTATTTCTAACATATTGAATAGTAAATATTCATTATAAAATAAGTCTAGCAATATTTATGAAACCGTATCTCCGTTGCTTTAATCAAGCTGCAAGCTATATGCGACGATGCTTCCAATCAATTTTATTGAATTTATTAAAATTTCACCGCTATGAATCTTTCGAGAAACCCTAATCTATGGAATTCTTGAGCGACTTAAATGGCTAAACTGAGTGATTTAGGATTACCAATCCAATTAATAAACAACCCCACTGCATGCAGTGGGGTGATAGATTGATAGCGGCGAATTACTTGTTACGAATACTGGGACGACTGCGTTCAAGTACCTTAGCAATTGCTTTGATATCAAACTGGCTCACACCCGCAAGCTCGGCTTGCTGACTAATAATACCAATAAATTTCGTAATCACTTCATCGGGAATATTTCGCCCTTGGTGGATTTTTGGCATGGAACCACGGCACCGATGCCCTGATTCGAGAGTTGTACCGCTATGCCGTGACGAGCCGCCTAAATCATGATCCAGCATCATGGCTAAACACTGCTCAATCTCCGCCGGCGTTTGGGTCAAGTTACCAAAGAATGATGCAATTTCGCTATCTGCGAGCAATACTGGCACCGCAAAGTTATGCAAAAACGCAAGAATTCCATGATAACCGCCTAACCTAGCCGCAACAGTATCGCTTTCTACTACTAAACGCGGAGCACTGTCGTTGTTTTCATTGATTTCCGTTTGTTGCGCCGGTGCTTTACCCGAATCTGCCAATGCAGAACTTATGCCATCGATTGCAACGAGTCCGCACATTAATGCAATCGCGAGATATTTAACCCATTCGGCTACGTGATGTTGTTTCGATTGTACAAAAACCATGACTTTGTCTCCTGTCCATTCATTTCAAGTTAATTTGCCCAGTGATAGCTGTTGCTGATACTGGGAATTTATGGAGTTTCCTGAAAGAAATAGCTTCTCCCGATCTCTCCATTGCTTAATACGCGGGAACTTGAAATTTGGATGCGTAAAATTGTAAAAAGAAAATTATTGCTACAATTTCACGCAATGGAATAGAGGCTTCCTACAAAAAAGTATCTGTTATCACTAATCATGCTCAAAAACCATGCGATTCCCTTCATAAAAATAATCAGCATGAATCCAAATTGATATTTCCTGCGTATAGGGTAATAGAAGCGCTTGCTTTATTTTTCTGAAATTATTTTAATAACCGAAAGAATAGAGAAATTCGATGTCAAAGAAAACCATCAAAGTCGTTGCCCAAGTCACCGCACTCGCCGATAAAATCGTTGAAGTACAAGCCATACTGCAAGCAATCGTTGCACCGACCCGCTTGGAAACGGGCTGCTTAAGTTATCAATTATTTAGAAATAGCGGTCATCCCGTTGAGTTCTTGTTCATCGAAGAGTGGGTTGATGAACAAGCGATTGCTGCACACTTCACCACGCCACATATCCAGGACACTCTGGCAAAAGTAACTCCGCTGCTGGCGGCAGCGCCTATCATCAAGCAATATGAATTTCTCGCTTAACAAGATAGAACTAAGAGGAACGATCAATGAACACCAACACGCAAGAAATAACCGCACAACCTTATCACGGCATTTTTTTAAATGATGGACGCAAATTCAGCAACTGGGGTTCAAGCCGTAGCACGCAACCCGCTGTGTACGTCGAGCCAATCAGCTACGCGGATGTGCAAGCAATTGTGCGGAATACGGAGCAATTCCCTACACCCGTGCGCCCAGTAGGTTCCATGCTATCGGTCACAGAAACCGTTGTAAATGACGGTGGCACATTGCTATGCACACGCAAACTGGATGCAATACTGGGCTTGGAAACCGATGGTCAGGGCAGGCATGTGGTCCGGGTGCAAGCGGGATGCCGGTTGAAAAAACTGAGTCTTTGGTTACAGCAGCAAGGCTGGGAAATACCATTTCAGGCAGAAATTGGCGAAGCGACTGTCGGTTCAGTCGCGGTAGGAGACACCAAGGAATCATCTTTGGACGGACCCGGTTATTTTTCCAGTCATGTCGTGGCTATCCTCTCTATCGATGAAAACGGAAGCCTACAAACATTATCGGATAAACAGGATGCTGCCGCTTTTTACGCATTCAAATGCAGTTTCGGTTTATCCGGCATTGTTGTGGAATGTGTCATCGAAGTACGCCGAGCCAGCTTATGCCGAGCAGATGTTGATTTGAAAGCGTATGACCGTCCAGAGGCGCTAACCGATGGCCTATTACGCTTGCGCAAAGGGTGCGACGCACTGCTGGCCGTTGTCATCCTGCATCAGCTTGTCTGTTTTGTGGAACAACGTTACTGGGCTGGGGCAGGTAACGTGACGCCGATGCGCTCGCAACCCGAATGCGAAGCCTATCGTATTGCGAAAAGGCTGGCGATTCAGCGGGGATTTGACGGCGGCAGCCTGCCGCAACCGAAAGGCATTGTTTTTTCGCGCCATGATTTCATCAACGAATACTGGCGCCCCGGCGAAACGGAAAGTCGCCTGGATTTTCAGTACTACGAGCACGATATTGGCAGACTGGAACAAGTCATCGTCGAATCGTATCGATTCACGCAAGCCTTTCAACAAAAAACCGGATTTGCACCCACCAGTTGGGCCACTTATTTCGTCCATCGCCCCGAAAGAAAATTGAAACCTTACGGCATTTATTCAGGCGGACCCGGCATTTCCTGCTCGTTCGACCCGATTTATTGCAATCCAAATGATCCGCTCTGGCAGCAATTTTCAAAAGAATACAATCGTCTCGCCATTGATACTTTAGGCGGCAATCCCTCGCCGATCCAAACCCAGTGGCTGCAACCCGGCGATGTGCGTATTCCGAAAAAATTGGCGCGAAGCCGGTTCACTACACCCTATTACCAGCAATTTTTAGTGTGATGACATTGGATTGGTTGCCTGATGAAGCAGTACATTACTGAATCTCAGCCAGTAATATGGTTTAATAAATCTATTCAATTCCCAGCGAATCGGATTACTCGTAATAGATAAGGTTTAAAGATCAGTGACAAATAGCGATAAAACATGCTGCGACACCAGCGCGGAAGAAATACAAATACAGGCTTGGGTCACCGCAATCGCCGGGCATGACGAACAAGCGTTGGCAGAGTTGTATGAAGCGACGCTGGCGCGCGTTTATGGGTTGGCGCTGCGCATCACGCGCAATCCGCAAGCGGCGGAAGAAGTCAGTGAAGACGTGTATTGGCAAGTGTGGCGCGAGGCGCCGCGTTTCGACGCGCAACGCGGCAATGTCATCGCATGGCTGCTAACGATCACGCGCAGCCGGGCACTAGATTATTTGCGTAAGCAAGATAGCGCTGAACTTTGTGAGGAACCGGAGCTTCTGTTGATGCATGAACCGGCTTGTGACGGCGATCCGCAAGATTTGCTCTCCGCCACACAAACGAACCATCAATTGAACCGGGCACTGCAACGACTCGAACCAATTCAGCGGCAATTGGTGGCGATGGCCTTCTTTCGTGGATTGACGCATGAGGAGATTACTACATTCACAGGGATGGCGCTGGGAACGGTGAAATCGCATATTCGCCGCGCGCTGAAGCAGTTACACGAGACGTTGGAAGAAGATTTAATTAAAGGCTTTGAATGATGAAAAAACGCTATTCTTTAGATCCGGCAGATTCGGAACCAGCACAGAAAATCGAATCCGCTTTGCTGGAAGGATTGGAGCCACTGCAGCCCAGCGCACAGCAACGCTCAAAAATCCGCGCACAGCTTTTTCAACGCATTCATGCCAGTATTGCCGTAGAATCGCCGCGCATCACCGTGCGCAGCGAGCAGGGAAAATGGCGCAAGATTCGCCCGGGTGTGCGCGCCAAAACGCTGGACAAAAACACCCGCGCCTTCCTCCTCGATATCGCACCCGGCGCCAGCCTCCCGATGCACCGCCACCATGAAGACGAAGAATGCGTGGTGCTGCGCGGCTCTGCCAGCCTCGGAGAACTCAAGGTAAGTGCTGGCGATTACCATCTAGCGCGTTCGGGCAGTCGTCATGGAAAGATCTCCTCAGAAACCGGCGCCTTGCTGTACCTAAGAGGAATACCGGTAGGTCATACCGCAGAAGTTGCCCGGGATTTACTCACCGCCTTCTTGCCCGGCGATGGCCGCGAATTGATCACCATCCGCGCGAATGAAGGCAAATGGTCGGATCTGGCGCCCGGCGTAGCAAGCAAACCGTTATTTGATGACGGACAAACTCGGTCAGCGCTTGTACGATTTGCTGCGGATACATCCTGGGCAACACAAGCGCCCTGTCTCGCTCATGATGAAGAATGCTTGTTACTCGAAGGCGATGTGTTCATAGGCGACACCTTACTGCAAACCGGTGACTGGCAGCTCGCGCCGACGGGTTCTGAATCCCGTTCGATATCCACTGACAAGGGTGCATTGGTCTTTATGCGGAGTGCTGCTGGTGACAGCACGTCACTTCCATAAAGATTTACGGTAAGTGGGGCGAAGCAACTTGAGATGGCGATGAAACGATTTCAGAAAACCAAGATTGCATCAGCTTGAACTCTTCTAATACCCCGTGGTCTTGCCACGGGGTTTGTTTATTGATACGTCATGAAGATAAGAATATCTACAATTAATAGCGCAACCGAATCAAATTCTAAGCAAGGGAAAGATGCTTATGGAATCAATCCTAAAAAACGATTCTCAATAGCCGAGGCTTTTCTACGATTATCAGTGTTAAACGTTTTGTTTTCTGCGACACACGACAAAACACAGCATACCTAGTCCAATCAACAGCATGGGTATTGGTATGGTTGTAGCGAGTAAGATGGCATGGGATGATCCATTGGATTTACGGATTTCATCGACGATCCAACCATTGTCATTGATATCTATCGCAAATTGCTCTCCCACCGAACAATGGAATCATGAGTAACGCATCAACCCGTCCATTTTCCCAAATAACAGCCTGGGTTACGTGGTTAAAAACAAATTCTGGTAGTGCAGGGAGATAACCAGATCCAAACAACTATCTGTGCAGAATCATTGATGCTATAGAGACGGTTCTATCGGTACTGGAAGGGTTAAGATTCACGAGTATTGATGTTGTGCTATCCCAAATTCTGATGCCCGTAACGAATGAAGAAACCAAGATTTTGCCATCCTCGCTCATATCCAGTACTTGATCATTTAATAATCCCTGAGTCTTTACTGTAGAATTTTCCCAAACCCAAGCATCCTTGGTGTACATTCCTGTAACTTGTCCAGCGTTATTGATTCCTGTGACTGTGCTAGTCGAAAATTTTTTTAACACGTGTAAATCGGCAAAGTTGTAGCTGGGTAATGTTACTGCAGAATTAACCGATGCAACACCGGTTAATAGTATTCCAGCGAACACCGCATTCGTTACTAATTTCATCTCAATCTCCTGTAGTTCATTTATTTCTATGAAATAACAAGCATAAAAACACAGCTTGCGTGTTACCTGCTAATACTATTCCATTAGAAAATATATAGGGATCCATACAACAATATGTCCGGTTAGGTTAGCTGCTGAAACGATAGAGCTTTAAGCTCAGAACTCAGTACTGCACTGGTTCTACAAGAAAATATTTGGTACCGATTTGAAATCATATTTCGAAAATTCAGGTTCGAGTAATCTCCAGAAATTGAACCTTCTGGAGATGATCGATGAGCTTTGAAAAAATGCTGTTCGCACAACTCATGGAGTTTTTGCCATGGACGAGCTCGACCCTAGAAAGTTAAAACATATTGATAACAGAGAAAATAGTTCTGTTATGCTCGCACTCCCCATCGAATTTACTGCTCTCCCCCTATTTCCATTACCACGAGCTTACTTCAGTGTTCTAAAGGAAGAGAATAAAAATCCAATTGCGGAATTTGAGTATCAGCACAAATAGAAAAATAAACCTTTTCCACGTATAATTCCGTCTTCAATAGCCGGGGCATTCAGAACTTGTTGGCCTTGGTCCTGTTTCCAGATCTTGTCCATATCCAAGGAGTTTTTTGTGTCACAACGCCCGCACGCCATCCTCGCACTCGCCGATGGAACAATTTTTCGTGGCGTGTCTATTGGTGTTGAAGGCATCAAAACCGGTGAAGTCGCTTTCAATACGGCAATGACCGGTTATCAGGAAATATTAACCGACCCTTCGTACTGTCAACAAATCATCACCCTGACTTATCCGCATATTGGTAGCACCGGTACCAATCCGGAAGATTTTGAATCCGGCAACATCAACAAAGTATACGCTGCCGGTTTAGTGATCCGAGATCTCCCGCTGGCTGCCAGTAGTCACCGTAAAACCCAGACATTATCTGAATTTTTGAAAGAACAGAATGTCGTTGCTATCGCTGAAATTGATACACGCAAACTCACCCGAATTTTACGGGAAAAAGGCGCACAATCCGGTTGTATCATGACAGGCAATATTGATGAGGACATGGCATTACGGGCTGCTAGAGAATTTCCAGGGTTAGCGGGTATGGATCTTGCCAAGGTGGTGAGTTGCCAGCAATCCTATCTTTGGACAGAAGGTGAATGGTCGCTCGGATCGAGTTTCTCGGTTCAGGAAAATCCTCAATACCGTGTTGCCGCCTTTGATTTTGGCATCAAACGCACAATCTTGCGCAAACTGGCACAACGCGGCTGCAAGGTAACGGTATTTCCTGCACAAACCCCGGCTGAGGAAATTTTAGCGATACAGCCTGACGGCGTATTTCTCTCCAATGGCCCCGGTGACCCAGAGCCTTGTGATTATGCAATTTCTGCCACTCAAACATTGCTAAAAAAGAATATTCCGATATTTGGCATTTGCCTTGGCCATCAATTACTGGGCTTGGCCACTGGCGCACGCACCATCAAAATGAAGTTCGGCCATCATGGCGCCAATCATCCGGTACAGGATGTTGACACTGGCCGGGTGATCATTACCAGCCAGAATCATGGTTTTGCTGTTGATACAGATACGTTGCCTGCTACCGCGCGTATCACACACGTGTCGCTGTTCGATGGCAGTCTGCAAGGATTTGAGTTAGTGGGTAAACCCGCATTCTGTTTTCAGGGACATCCGGAAGCCAGTCCAGGACCGCATGAAGCCGATTATTTGTTTGATAAATTTATTAAAATGATGCAGCGTTATAAAAATCAGCCTTCACAATAATTCGTATCTAAACGACGCAATTTTTACCTCTTAGAAAGTATGCCTAAACGTACCGACATTCAATCCATACTTATCATCGGTGCTGGCCCCATCATTATCGGCCAGGCTTGCGAGTTTGATTATTCCGGCGTACAAGCCTGTAAAGCTTTGCGTGAAGAAGGCTACCGCATCGTTCTGGTGAATTCCAATCCCGCTACCATCATGACTGACCCGGAGATGGCCGATGCTACCTATATCGAGCCGATTACCTGGACGATGATCGAGAAGATCATCGCCATTGAGCGGCCACAGGCGCTACTGCCCACCATGGGTGGTCAGACTGCGTTGAACTGTGCATTGGATTTGGTTAAACATGGCGTATTGGAAAAATACGGTGTTGAGCTCATTGGTGCATCACGTGAAGCAATCGATATGGCTGAAGATCGTGAAAAATTCAAACAAGCCATGACGCGTATTGGATTGGGTTCTGCCCGTTCTGCAGTCGCACATAGTATGGAAGAAGCATTACAAGTTCAGGCTATGGTTGGCTATCCAGTCATTATTCGTCCTTCTTTTACAATGGGCGGTAGTGGCGGTGGAATAGCCTACAATCGTGAAGAATTCCTAAGTATCTGTGAACGCGGATTGGAAACTTCCCCCACCAAAGAATTATTGATTGAAGAATCCGTTATTGGCTGGAAAGAGTTTGAAATGGAGGTAGTGCGGGATAAAAACGATAATTGCATTATTGTCTGCGCCATTGAGAATGTCGACCCAATGGGCGTTCATACCGGCGACTCGATTACGGTAGCCCCCGCACAAACACTGACTGATAAAGAATATCAGTTGATGCGTAATGCATCCATCGCTGTGCTTCGTGAAATTGGAGTAGAAACAGGCGGTTCCAATGTTCAGTTTGCCATCAATCCTAAAAACGGCCAAATGCTGGTGATTGAGATGAACCCGCGTGTCTCGCGTTCTTCCGCGTTAGCCTCAAAAGCAACCGGTTTTCCGATTGCCAAAATCGCCGCCAAACTTGCTGTCGGTTATACCCTGAATGAATTAGGCAATGACATTACAGGCGGCATCATACCGGCATCCTTTGAGCCCACGATTGATTATGTCGTCACCAAGGTGCCGCGTTTTGCGTTCGAAAAATTCCCGCAAACCAATGATCGCCTGACGACACAGATGAAGTCAGTCGGTGAAGTCATGGCGATTGGCCGCACTTTTCAGGAATCTTTGCAAAAAGCTTTACGTGGATTGGAAACCAGCGTAGATGGTTTGGATGAAAAAACCGATAACCTGGAGACGATCAGAACCGAACTGGCTAACCCCGGTCCGGAACGCATCTGGTTTATCGCCGATGCTTTCCGTTGCAATATGTCTATTGAGGATGTGCAGCAACTGACCAATATTGATATTTGGTTTCTGGCGCAAATTGAAGATTTGGTCAAACAAGAACAGGCATTGGCCCATACAAAACTGGAAGCACTGGATAAACAGGCGTTACGCAAACTAAAGCGTAGCGGTTTTTCTGACTGCCGCCTGGCAAAGCTGCTCAATACCGAACAAACTGCGGTCCGCACTTACCGGCATCAATTCAACTTGCGTCCAGTCTACAAACGTGTAGATACCTGCGCGGCTGAATTTGCAACTAGCACAGCGTACATGTATTCCACTTACGAAGACGAGTGCGAATCCCGCCCTACGGATAAGAAGAAAATTATGGTACTGGGCGGTGGACCCAATCGTATCGGTCAAGGCATCGAATTTGATTATTGTTGTGTTCATGCGGCATTAGCGTTACGTGAGGATGGTTTTGAAACCATTATGGTCAACTGTAACCCGGAAACCGTTTCAACCGACTACGACACATCGGATCGTTTATATTTTGAGCCGCTGACACTGGAAGATGTTCTAGAAATCGTTGCTGTGGAAAAACCACATGGTGTAATCGTACAGTACGGTGGGCAAACACCCCTCAAGCTCGCTCGTGACTTAGAAGCCAATGGCGTGCCGATTATTGGCACCAACCCGGACATGATCGACTGCGCGGAAGATCGCGAACGCTTCCAAAAAATGCTGCAACAACTGGGCTTAAGACAACCGCCTAATCGGACTGTGCGCAATCCAGAGGCTGCTTTTATCGCTGCTGAAGAAATCGGTTACCCACTGGTAGTACGACCCAGTTATGTATTAGGTGGGCGTGCTATGGAAATTGTTCATGAAAAGGCTGATCTGGAGCGCTACATGCGCGAAGCGGTTAAGGTCTCCCATGACTCACCGGTATTATTGGATCACTTTCTTACTAATGCAACGGAAGTGGATGTTGATGCAATCTATGACGGAGAAACCGTTTTGATCGGTGGCATCATGGAACATATCGAGCAAGCCGGCGTGCATTCCGGCGACTCCGCTTGCTCTCTCCCGACCTTTAATTTGCAGCCTGAAATATTGGATGAGCTGCGTCGCCAAACTGCTGAAATGGCGCGCGCATTGAATGTCATTGGGCTCATGAATATACAGTTTGCGATTCAGGACAATACAGTCTATGTTCTCGAAGTTAATCCCAGGGCATCACGCACCGTGCCTTTCATCTCTAAGGCAACTGGCCTCCAACTAGCAAAAATCTCTGCACGTTGCATGATAGGAAAGAGTCTGATTGATCAGGGTTTCACCAAAGAGATAATCCCTGAATATTATTCAGTCAAAGAAGCTGTATTCCCCTTTATCAAACTCTCTGGTGTTGATACGATATTGGGCCCAGAAATGAAGTCTACCGGCGAAGTTATGGGAATGGGCGTCACTTTTGCAGAAGCTTTTGTTAAGTCCCAATTAGCGACAGATGTTCGTTTGCCTACTTCCGGCAAGATTTTCATCAGCGTGAAGCAATCTGACAAACAGCATGCCGTTGAAATCGCACGCAGCCTTGCGGAACTCGGCTTCACCCTCTATGCTACACGCGGAACTGCTGCTGCGATAACCGAAGCCGGAGTAGATGTCGTTATCATCAACAAAGTAGCAGAAGGTCGTCCGCATATAGTAGACATGATTAAAAATGGAGAAATCAACTTAATCATCAATACAGTAAAGAATCAGCGCAGTGCGATACGTGATTCTTACTCGATTCGCCATGCCGCGCTTCAGGCGAGAGTGACTTACTATACAACGTTAGCGGGCGCACGCGCTGCGTGCATGGGCATAACCAATCGACGTGAACTGCAGGTCTATAACTTACAGAAATTACATATACAACTTAAGATATAAGCAATCAATTCTCCTAACCTATTAATAAAAAAATGAAAATGATGAAAGGCAAAAAATTACGATGAGCACTATTCCATTAACGGTAGTAGGGGCGGAGGCATTGCGTAAGGAGTTACACGAAATGAAAACGGTACATCGCCCGGCAGTCATTGCGGCGATCGCCGAAGCACGTGCGCACGGTGATCTCTCTGAAAATGCCGAATATGATGCTGCCAAAGAAAAACAAGGCTTTATTGAAGGGCGTATTGCGGAATTGGAAAGTAAACTCTCCAACGCACAAATCATTAACCCGGCACTCATCAATGCAGATGGAGCCTGTGTTTTTGGCGCTACTGTCGAATTGGAAGATCTACAAAGTGGCGATATCGTTACTTATCAAATTGTGGGTGATGATGAAGCCAACATCAAGAATGGAAAAATCTCCATCAGCTCCCCCATTTCGCGTGCCTTGATCGGTAAATTTTCCGGAGATATCGCAGAAGTTCAAGCACCCAGCGGTATACGAGAATATGAAATATTGGATGTTAAGTACATCTAAAGCTCAGCAGACAATTCAGTTCTGAAAGCTACGCTTGGCGCGAAATTCTTCACGTTTCTTTCTATGGATCGTATGCGTAGGTTTCTTCTCGGTTTCTTCCGGTTTAGGCCGATAAATAATAAATATTTTACCAATATGCTGTACCGGCGCTGCTCCCAATTGCTGACATATTTCCTCAAAAAGTACATTTCTGGCAATCCGATCATCAATCTGAGCTTTAATCTTAATTAATTCATGACTTAAAAGCCCACGATCCAGCTCCGCAATAACGCTAGGCGACAAACCAGTCTTCCCGATCATCACAACCGGATTTAATGCATGTGCCTGCGCCTTTAGTGCACGCCGATGAGCAATAGTTAGTGTTAACATAAATCCTCTTAAATTATATTATTTTACTTGATGAAACAGGCTAAAACCAGTAAAGCTTGGATGAAGGAGCATGTCAATGATTTTTTTGTCAAGCAAGCTAAAAAAGATGGTTATCGCTCGCGGGCCGCATACAAGCTGCTGGAGATCGCTGAACGTGATCACATACTGAGACCGGGTATAATTGTTGTCGATTTAGGCGCAGCACCCGGGAGTTGGTCTCAAGTCGTCAGCCATAAGGTAGGTAACAAAGGTAAAGTAATTGCCGTGGATATTCTGGACATGTCACCACTGCCCGGTGTGGAATTTATCCAAGGTGATTTTAGAGAAGAGCACGCTGCACTTGAATTGAGGAAGCACTTAGGTGAACATC
This sequence comes from Nitrosomonas ureae, assembly GCA_945872825.1. Classification (GTDB taxonomy): domain Bacteria; phylum Pseudomonadota; class Gammaproteobacteria; order Burkholderiales; family Nitrosomonadaceae; genus Nitrosomonas; species Nitrosomonas ureae_D. The sequence goes on along the minus strand of CAMCBD010000024.1, from coordinate 10,809 downwards.
AACCGGATCTTGTAATTTCAGACATGTCGCCTAATATCAGTGGTATTGTAATCAGTGACCAAGCCAGAAGTATGTATTTGGCTGAACTGGCACTGGCATTTTCAATGGAACAACTGAACTATGGTGGAAACTTTCTAGTCAAAGTTTTTCAAGGCCGGGATTCTGAACAGTTTCTCCGTGACATGCGCGCCGGATTTAAGAGTGTCCTGATACGAAAACCTAAAGCATCACGTGATCGCAGTAATGAATTATATTTATTAGGGCTCGGAAAGAAATAAAACTGAGATTGCTGAGAAATGAATGGATCCCCTCAGTGCTTAGGGTAAATGTACATAGTAGGATTACAATTTAACAGCAAATTTATACAACACGAACTGTTCTGTTATATTCTACAAAATAGAGTTAGAATGACTAACCAATGATTTTAAGGTGCAAATCAAGGAGCTATTTTGAATAACTTAATTAAAAACATGGCCATTTGGCTAGTAATTGCACTTGTGTTGATGACTGTATTTAATCAATTCAGCGTACGTCAACCGGCGCAAGTGCCAATGGAATATTCTCAATTCATTTCCGAATTGAATCAAGGCAGGATCGCTAAAGTTGTCATTGAAGGCCGTACACTTAAAGGTACGAAGTCTGATGGCAGACGCTTCACAACTTATGCACCATCCGATCCCTGGATGGTTAGCGATTTACTTAAGGCTGGCGTTGTTGTTGAAGCTAAACCGGATGAAGAGCCATCCATGTTGATGAGTATTTTCATTTCATGGTTCCCGATGCTATTACTGATTGGCGTATGGATATTCTTCATGCGTCAAATGCAAGGTGGTGGGCGAAATGGCGGTGCATTCTCATTTGGTAAAAGCAAAGCGCGCATGCTCGACAAATCAACCAACACAGTGACCTTCAATGATGTTGCAGGTTGCGAGGAAGCAAAAGAAGAAGTTGCAGAACTGGTCGAATTCCTGCGTGATCCAACCAAATTCCAGAAACTGGGTGGACGTATTCCACGCGGTGTATTGATGGTAGGTAGCCCGGGAACGGGAAAAACATTGCTGGCTCGCGCAATCGCAGGAGAAGCGCAAGTCCCTTTTTTCAGCATTTCGGGTTCCGATTTTGTTGAAATGTTTGTCGGTGTTGGCGCATCTCGAGTACGTGACATGTTTGAGCAAGCAAAAAAACATGCGCCCTGCATTATCTTTATTGACGAGATTGATGCAGTAGGTCGTCAACGTGGCGCCGGTCTGGGTGGTGGAAACGATGAACGTGAACAAACGCTCAATCAGTTACTAGTAGAAATGGATGGTTTTGAAGGTGCCATGGGCGTTATTGTAATTGCTGCAACCAACCGTCCTGATGTATTGGATCCCGCTTTACTACGTCCTGGCCGTTTTGACCGTCAAGTTACCGTACCACTTCCAGATATACGTGGGCGTGAACAGATCCTTCATGTGCATATGCGCAAAGTACCGCTTTCACCTGACGTAAAAGCAGATATTCTGGCACGTGGCACACCGGGTATGTCGGGTGCAGATCTTGCTAATCTGGTTAACGAAGCTGCGCTATTTGCAGCACGTGGTAACAAACGTTTTGTCGACATGGAAGATTTTGAACGCGCCAAAGATAAAATATTTATGGGCGCCGAACGACGTTCTCTTATCATGCCGGAACATGAACGCAGAAACACTGCCTATCATGAATCAGGGCATGCGGTCGTAGCGCAATTATTGCCAAAAACGGACCCAGTACATAAAGTAACCATTATCCCACGCGGCCGCGCTTTGGGTGTAACCATGCAATTGCCCACAGAAGATCGCTTTAGTATGGAACGTGAAGAAATACTGCAAAGAATTTCGGTTATGTTTGGCGGGCGTATCGCCGAAGAAGTCTTCATGAAGCAAATGACAACAGGTGCTTCCAATGATTTTGAACGTGCAACAGATCTAGCACGGCAAATGGTAACCCAGTGGGGGATGTCCGATAAGCTTGGACCGATGGTCTATGGTGAAAATGAAGGCGAAGTTTTTCTTGGTCGTTCAGTGACGACTCATAAAAATATGAGTGAAAAAACTATGCAGACCGTCGACGCAGAAGTTCGCCGTATTGTTGATGAACAATATGCAATTGCCCGAAAACTCATTGAAGCCAATAAGGACAAAATAGAAGCTATGACTCAAGCCTTGCTGGAGTGGGAAACGATCGATAGCGACCAAATCAACGATATCATGGAGGGTCGCCCACCACGTCCACCTAAACCACCGCAGTCAACAATTTCTTCAACCACAAGTGGTGAATCATCAGTAAAACCAGATGAACAAGGTGAACCGGCAGCACCGCAGGAAATCGTAAAAGAAGCTGATTAATCAATAATCATTTGAGTAACGGGATACGACCAAAAATCATATCCCGTTTTAATTTCCACATTCTCTTCTCTTATTGTAACTTCATGACAGAAAAGTATTATGTTCTCAACTAATCGACCGCTCATCATGGGGATTATTAATGTAACCCCCGATTCCTTCTCAGATGGAGGACTTTATCTGTCAACGCAACAAGCCATTGCGCATGCCAGGAATTTGATTGATGAAGGTGCGGATTTACTGGATATCGGTGGAGAATCAACACGCCCCGGGAGTCAACAAGTCAGCATTGATGAAGAATTAAAGCGCGTTATCCCTGTGCTGGAAGCACTCATAGTTACCAATACGCCTATTTCAATTGATACTTCCAAGCCCGAAATAATGAAATACGCAATAGCTGCAGGCGCTTTCATGATTAATGACGTTAATGCACTGCGTAGCCCCGGGGCGTTGGAAACTGTCGCACAGAACAATCATGTTCGAATCTGTTTGATGCATATGCAAGGTACCCCTCAAGGTATGCAGAAAAATCCCGAATACAAAGATATTGTCTCTGAAGTAAAAGATTTCTTGGAGCAGCGTATCCATGCAGCAACGATAGCCGGCATATCGAAAGATCGATTGATTATCGACCCGGGCTTTGGTTTTGGCAAAACACTACAACATAATCTTGCATTACTCAATCATCTGGAACATTTGACAACACTCGGTGTTCCGGTATTGGCAGGTTTATCCCGCAAATCCATGCTTGGAATGATTACCGGAAACAGTGTAGATCGTCGGATTCATGAAAGTGTTGCGGCCGCCTTGCTCGCAGTAGTTAAAGGTGCAAAAATTGTACGTGTACATGATGTCAAAGCCAGCAAAGATGCGCTTGCTGTCTACAACGCCATGCAGAACTTTGAAGCATAACAAACAGCAGATTAACAAACCAAACGTTCATAAAGCTTTTTCTAATCCTGATCAATAATTTCTTAAAATGACTAAAAAATATTTTGGAACTGATGGCATACGCGGGCGTGTAGGTAAATATCCGATTACACCTGATTTCATCATGCATCTGGGTTATTCTGCAGGCAAAGTTCTGGCGGCTGCCGATTGGCATTTGATGGAAGGGAAGCGTCCAACCGTCCTTATTGGAAAAGATACCCGGGTTTCTGGCTATATGTTGGAATCTGCACTGGAAGCAGGATTATGCGCAGCCGGCGTGGATGTCATTTTGTCTGGACCGATGCCGACGCCAGCCATAGCTTACCTGATTCGCGCACTGCGATTGCAAGCTGGCATTGTTATCTCAGCATCACATAATCTGTTTGAGGATAACGGTGTAAAGTTTTTCTCTGCTTTAAGCAGCAAGCTTCCTGATGAAGTGGAACACAAAATAGAAGCTGGCTTAAGTGCTCCCATCGAAACCAAACCTTCGGCACAGCTCGGCAAGGTACAACGGATTGATGATGCCGCTGGCCGCTATATCGAATTCTGTAAAAGCACTTTTCCCTATCACCTTGATCTGCGCGGACTGCGCATTGTGGTCGATTGTGCACATGGTGCCGCCTATCATATTGCCGGCCATGTCATGCATGAACTCGGCGCCGATGTCGTCACCATTGGCGTACAACCTGACGGTTTGAATATCAATCACGAATGCGGTGCTACTCATTGTGCCACATTGCAAAAAGCTGTTACACATCACCAGGCTGACTTGGGCATTGCACTGGATGGTGATGGTGATCGCGTCATCATGGTGGATAAGCAAGGCAGGTCTTACGACGGCGATCAATTGATCTACATCATCGCCAAACATCGTCAGCAGAAAAAAATGCTAACCGGCGGTGTTGTTGGCACCTTGATGACCAATCTTGCAATAGAAGACCAATTCAAGAAACTACATATTCCATTTCTCCGCACCAATGTTGGTGATCGTTATGTGCTGGAATCACTGCAAGAAAAAGGATGGCATCTCGGTGGTGAGAATTCTGGACATATCATTTGTATGGATAAGCATACGACGGGTGATGGCATTATTTCCGCTTTGCAAGTTTTGTATGCGTTGCGTGATACTAATAAAACACTGGCTGAATTCATGCGCGGTGTCTCCTTATACCCGCAACGCTTAATCAATGTAAGAATCCCCAAGACGTTTAATTTTAATACCAACAAAGCGATCAAATCCGTACAGCAAGAAGCTGAAACTGATCTGAGTGGCAACGGACGTGTTCTTATTCGGGCATCAGGTACGGAACCGCTTATCCGTGTAATGGTTGAAGGTAAATTAAAACATAAGGTTAATTTCTGGGCCGAACGAATCGCTGAAACCGTACAAGCTGCCAGCGCTGTATAAAAGAATCGGCATTCGAATTCCACAATCAGTCTTTCTAGAAACCTATCTGACATACTCATAAAACACTGTATGCTGTATATGATTAGAGACCTGATATAAAATTGAGTCGAGCCAATCCACTTTATGACAAAAATAAAACTGTCATAATCTTGTAATAATTCTGTAATAAGATATTACGTCAGCTTCAAGTAACTTCTCATTACCCTTCATTCACTCATTTGGAGAGCATAATAAATGTCGAATACGATTAACTTCAGGGCGCTCATTGCAACAATACTTCTCGGCACATACGTTACCACAGGTGTTGCCAACGCCAGTCCGATCGTTAAGATTGATGGTTCTAGTACCGTTTTCCCCATTACTGAAGCTGTCGCTGAAGACTTTCAGATAGCCAAACGCGGCGCGGTCCGTGTCACTGTCGGCATCTCTGGAACCGGTGGTGGTTTCAAGAAATTCTGCCGAAATGAAATTGATATTGTTAATGCTTCCCGCCCGATTACGCAATTAGAAATGGAAGCATGTAAGCTGGAAGGGGTACAATACATTGAAATGCCGATTGCTTTTGATGCCTTAACCATCGTTGTTAATCCAAAAAACACTTGGAGCAAAACCATCACTGTTGATGAACTGAAGAAAATATGGGAACCCGGTGCACAAGGTGTAATCACCAGCTGGAATCAGATAAATCCTGCATGGCCTGATAAAAAAATTAAACTTTACGGCCCTGGCGCGGATTCCGGTACATTCGAATACTTCACCGAAGCTATTGTTGGCAAGGCAAAATCAAGCCGTGGCGATTTTACCGCATCAGAGGATGACAATGTTTTGGTGCAAGGTGTCGCAAGCGACATCTATGCGCTAGGTTTTTTTGGTTTTGCCTATTACATAGAAAATAGTAAAAAAATCAATGCAGTTGCGGTCGACAGTGGCAATGGTGGCGTAATTCCATCCGCAGCAACGGTAGAGAATAATAGCTACAAGCCATTATCACGCCCGATATTCATATACGTTAATGCCAAATCAGCTGAGAAGCCTGAAATTAATGAATTCGTTAATTTCTATATGAAGAATGCACCAGAACTTGTGACAGAGGTCAAATACTTTCCGCTTTCCAAAGAAGTATACAACCTCAATATCGAACATCTGAATAAGAAAAAAGTGGGTACTGTATTTAAAGGTACGGGAACCAACATAAAACTAGAAGATATACTTAAGCTGGAATCCAGTTTATAAACTGAAACCATTTGAAGACGTTTCAATTATCAGGCTTCGGTAGAAAATAGCCACAGCATCTCAAGGAAGTACTGATTAACTCTTGTGCCTATTTTGGCTTAGAATTAATCAGTACTTCCTTTATTTTTTGAATTAAGGAAATCACCCGGAGAAGCAATGGATTTTTTGCCAATTTTCTTAAACATCAAAAACAGAACCTGTCTAGTGGTAGGCGCCGGTGAAGTTGCTACGCGCAAAATTATGCTGCTGCTCCAGGCTGGAGCCAAAGTTTCAGTAGTATCGCCTGAATTGGATACAACACTGAAAGAATACTTCGTGAATGGCAAAATCACACTCTGTGCTGAATATTTTCAACCCGAGCAGCTGGAAAATATTGTTTTAGTTATTGCCGCGACGAATGATCGCGCCACGAATCAATTGGTTTCTGAAGCAGCTCAGCAACGGCAAATTCCGGTTAATGTGGTTGACGATCCGGATTTATGTACCTTCATCATGCCCTCCATCGTCGACCGGTCGCCGCTGTTGATTGCCGTATCCAGCGGCGGCCAGTCCCCGGTACTAGCCAGATTGCTACGTGCCCAACTGGAAATTATGATACCGGTCGCCTATGCACGACTGGCGGCGATGGCCGGGAAGTTCCGCAAGCATGTCAAACAGCATTTTACACACCCGGAAAAACGACGTATTTTCTGGGAAAAATTGTTGCAAAGCCGATTTACGGAACTGGTACTGGCTGGAAAGGACAAAGCAGCACAGGTGCATCTGCTGCAATCCTTGCAGCAAGAAAAAGACGAATCTCCACAAGGCGAGGTTTATCTGGTTGGAGCCGGACCGGGCAATCCTGATTTACTCACTTTCCGAGCCATGCGTTTGATGCAACAGGCCGATGTTGTCGTTTATGACCGGCTGGTCTCCCCTGCCATTCTCGATATGGTACGCCGGGATGCCACTCGTATATATGCCGGAAAGGAACGTAATCGCCACACCCTGGAGCAGGAATCTATCAATCAACTACTGGTACGGCTGGCACAAGAAGGAAAACGGGTGCTGCGGCTCAAAGGCGGCGATCCTTTTATTTTTGGCCGTGGCGGCGAAGAAATCGAAACCTTGGCCTCCTACCATATTCCTTTTCAAGTTGTACCCGGCATTACTGCCGCTTCAGGTGTTGCAGCCTATGCAGGCATCCCACTCACACACCGGGATTATGCCCAGTCATGTATTTTTGTTACCGGCCATCTGAAAAACAATAGCGTCGATCTGGATTGGCCCCATCTCGCACGCCCTAACCAGACCATCGTAATTTACATGGGGTTGTTAGGCTTGCCTTTTTTATGCCAGCAGTTGATCGCCAACGGCCTGCCAGATTCCACGCCTGCAGCAATCATTCAGCAAGGCACGACGCAAAAACAAAAGATCATTACCGGAACATTACAAACACTACCCAATCTCGCCGCGACTGCGAATCTGACTCCACCCACACTGATTATCGTCGGAGAAGTCGTCCAACTACACCAGAACCTTGCGTGGTTTGAATCGGCCGAAGAAATCTCGCAAACACAAATCATCTCAGGAATAGCAACAGACAAGGATAAGAAACAGTAAAGTCACAGTACCCATGAACCACATCATTAATGCGATACCAGATTCCAGAATCAGTTCTCGAGATAGCCATTTGAGTTTGAATGAAATAAGATGCTGATTAATTGAAAACTTTATGCTGACTCCCTAAACCGCATCGACAAATCTATCGCTTTGATATTCTTCGTCAAGCTGCCAATGGAAATCCTGTCTACACCCGTTTCAGCCACCTGGCGCACGCTCTTCAAGGTAATATTCCCGGATGCTTCCAATATAACTCGTTCACCGGTTTGCTGTCGAGTCAGCGCAACCGCATCCAATAGCTGATTCAGCGTAAAATTATCTAACAGCACCATATTGGCATCGGCCGTCAGTGCCTCTTGTAGTTCTTGCAAAGATTCTACTTCAATCTGGATAAAGACCCCTGGTGGCGCAATTTCCTGCGCTTTTCTTAATGCTGATTTTATTCCACCCGCTGCAATAATATGATTTTCCTTGATCAGAATTCCATCATACAAGCCAAAACGATGATTAATTCCCCCGCCACATTTCACGGCATATTTCTCCGCTAACCGTAACCCAGGTAATGTTTTGCGTGTATCCACAATAGCAGCTTGTGTACCGGCTATTGCATCCACAAAATACTTGGTCTGTGTCGCTACGGCGGATAATAGTTGCAAAAAATTCAGTGCCGAGCGCTCTGCTGACAGCAAAGTACGCGCATAGCCTTTTATCTCACATAGCTTTTGCCCTGCTTGAATATGATCTCCGTCCCTAACGAACCAACTGAACACAGTTCCAGGCGCGAGTGCCAAAAAACAAGCTTCAAACCATTGTGCACCGCACAATACCGCGTCTTCCCGACTATACACATTAGCAACCAGTTCTTTCCAAGCTGGAATCAGTAAGGCAGTCAAATCGCCTGCACCAATATCTTCCGCCAGAGCCTGCTTTACATTGTTATCAATTTCAGCATGCAAATCTTTCAATTATTTTTACCTTACTCTTCAATGAACAAAGAAATTATAGTACACCCGATTAACGCCACAGTATTTCAGTAGCTTTCCAGGATGTTCACTTACATCGTTTGAACAGATAGTATATGCTGCCCCAGCCTATAAGGAGGTTATATGTCTAGTGCAATTGATTTAATTATCTACAGTATTGCCACTATGCTGGGTCTTGTCATCGTCGGCATGATCGTATTTTGGTTTATTCAGGATGTAACACAAAAAAACATTCTGTGCTACGCAACTATCCTGTTATTGGACGGCTACGGTATATTTTTGAACGGCAGGGAAAATATTTCCGGCAATATTTTTTTACCAATGACCGGGATGAGATGCCGTTCAATCGTGCTACGCGCGGCTGGATATACAAAAATGCCAAGAATAAAGGCAGCCTCGTCGGTTTTGGTTCCACCAATGACTTGCGCCAACCCGGTTCGATTATTTTTGTCAACGCCGCTTTTCCGATCCAAGAAGAAGATCAGCTCCCAACACCTTCGCTACATATCGGTCAAGGCTATTGCGAATATCCGTTTGAAGCCAAATCCATCGTCAATATCAGCGGCATGAGCTATGGTGCGATCTCAAAACCGGCAATGCGCGCGCTATCACTCGGTGCCTCACATGCAGGCTGTTGGTTGAATACCGGTGAAGGTGGATTATCCCCTTATCACTTGGAAGGCGATTGTGATTTGATCATACAAATTGGCACCGCTAAATATGGCATCCGGGATGAAAGCGGAAATTTCTCGCCCCAACGCGCAAAAGAATTGAGCAAGGTGGTGAAAGCATTTGAAATCAAGCTATCGCAAGGCGCAAAACCCGGCAAAGGCGGATTACTGCCTGGGAATAAAGTCGGTAGCGAAATTGCTGCCATCCGCGGCATTCCTGAGAATCAGGATTCCATCAGTCCGAATCGCCATAAGGATATTAACAACATTGACGAACTGCTGGATAAAATTATTTATATCCGAGAACTGACCGGGCGGCCTGTCGGCGTCAAAACAGCTATCGGCGGGTGGAATTTTATTAACGAGCTATGTGATAGCATCAACCGCCGAGGACTTGAATATGCACCCGATTTTTTGACTATTGATGGGGGCGAAGGCGGTAGTGGCGCAGCACCGCAGACATTGATTGATCATATTAGCCTACCAATCGCAGAAGCATTGCCGCGCGTGGTAGATTCGTTGATCCAATCCGGCTTGAAAAACCGCATCCACATCGTTGCGGCAGGAAAATTGGTGACTTCTGCAGAAGGCGCATGGGCACTTTGTGCCGGTGCTGATTTTGTGAATACTGCTCGTGGCTTTATGTTCTCATTGGGTTGCATTCAGGCGATGCGCTGCCATCTCAATACCTGTCCAACTGGAATTACCACACATGATGCACGTTTGCAGAATGGTCTGGTAGTTGAAGAAAAATATCTGCGCGTTGCCAATTATGCCCGGAATGTTAACAAAGAAATTAACATGATCGCTCACTCATGCGGCCTGCACCACGCACGGCAATTTAAACGCGAGCATGTACGTATCGTTGAAACAGCAGGTAAAAGCGTGGCACTAAATATTCTTTATCCCTACCCCGAACCATCCAAGAAAAAATATAAACTAGAAATCCGATTTATCCAGCTTCATCGTTAGCCGCTATTCATATATCAATCATGTAGCCCTTTGCATCATTTTAAGAATAAGGGGGAAAAAGACTCCCTAAATACAACTTAAGGTTAATGCCTGACTACCGATAATGTATGCCTTATGTCCGGAAACAAATCTACTTAACAAAAAGTAGCCCCATAATCGACAATGTTTCGTTTTTTTATCAATCAGGATGACCAAAGAATTCGTATAATCAGCGGATTCACGCTAGTTATACTCATCTTGTCAGCGGGTTTCTCCGTATATAGCGTCATGCAATCACAAATTGAAGAAATGGCTACTTCAGGTCTCAAAGTAGCATTAGAAAATAAAGTCAAGTTAATCGAAAATCAGATTGCATATTCCGTAGCAAATACAAAAACATTAAACACACGCATTTTCCTGACTCAAAGCTTAGAAAAGATTTATGTAGATGAATTCAATGATGAGGGTATCGCCGGACTCATCAAATCTGTGGATAAAATACTGACCACACATTTCTGAAGTGGTACCGCAAAACTGGACAGGTTGTTAAGCTCTGTTATGGACACTATAGAGGATCATAATCATGAGCAAGAAACGCACACAATATTCCAGTGAATTCAAAGCAAAAATAGCACTGGCTGCGATACGGGGCGATGAAACCATTC
>CAMCBD010000023.1 GCA_945872825.1 Nitrosomonas ureae | reverse complement strand
TTCAACATCCGGCAAGCGGCTGATATCATGCCGCTGAAAGCAGCGATGCAAGCTTGAACGGGTCAGATGCGGGATGCTCGGTTGCAGGGCATACAAGCAATCATCCAGCGGCAGAAGCGTATGTTTGCGGAAAGCCACAACAGCTGCTTCTTCTTCCAGACTTAAAACGGTCGAGTGCGCCTCTTTGGGCCCCATCGGGGAATCGTGGACAAACTCCCGTTTCCTCCACTTCGCAACCGTCTTCTGGTTGATCCCGTACCGTTCAACCAGAACATTCAGGCTCTCTTGACTATGCTGTATCTCGACGCACCGCCGCTGTCGTCCGGGCGCTTCCGTGCAGTATCTGTCCCATAATTCTTCCCTCCGTAGCTGGTCATATATTACACCAGTACATCGTGGGACTAAACACCTGGTACATGTAATAAACTTTAAACTTGTGAATTTCCGCTTTCGTTACCGGAGGGATTAGTAAACTGATCATTTAATGCTTGGATATAATCATTGGCTTCATTAATGATTTCATCAATTGTTTGCTGTGTTACTTCATTCCAGCCAGCCGGACTCTTTAGGAGCATTGGGCGGTAAGCGGTAGTGCTTTTATTAAAAGCCTGCATAAGTTGTTTGTATGTTTCGTGGTCATTTCCCATTTCATCTGCCAATCTCTTCAACAGATTGTTGGCAACAGCGCGGCGAATAGAAAAATGGATATAAATAATACTGATTGCCAGAGATACGGCTATTACCAACGCGGTGGTTTCACCTTGTATGAACTCATCTGGGAATGCTTTCAGAAGACCCCAGGATTCATTCATAGTTAAAGCCACACCTGCTAATACTGCCAGAATGCTAAATGCCATACTGTCAAATAGAATGACTCTGCTTTTCCATTTTTTAAGCATTTCAGAGAGTTTGTTGACAATCTGATTTTTGATGCCTTTGGCAGTTTGTTCAAGCTTCCCGACGATACGATACGAGCGCTCTACTTCTATTTGGTGCATGCGTGCATCGATGTCAGCCATATCTTCTGCACGTTTCTTTTCAAAACGCTCTCTAACATGCGGATTAGCAATCGGAACGGCAGCACTTGGATTATAAATTCGATAGAATCGCCCCGTGACGAGACCCACTTCGGCCAGCGAACGCTGCCAGGCTGAGACAACCTCTTCGGGATTGTCTTCCTGGGCTGTTACATCAATTTGGTTGAGGATATAAAGAAATTTATTGGCGTCTGCACGATTAACACTCGCTGATACCAAATAAGCCAGTGTATCCTGCATCGCCTTCGGTTCTGGATGACGCGCATCAAAAAATACCAGAACAAGATCGGATAAATTGATGATGTGTTGGGTTAAGCGTAATGTAGATGCACGCTGGTTGTCGGCGTCGAAGCCCGGAGAATCAATAAGAATTTTTCCACGTATGTTTTCAGATGGACAGGTTTTTAGCTGTAGGTAAGCATCAATACGTTCTTGCCCAGCTTCAGAAATTTCATCAATGCTACGGCTTATCTGAAAAAAAGGAAAACGAGGATCTGCATCCAGTGCTATACCAGGAAGTGTTTTTGCCTCATTATGGCGGCTGTAGCAGATTACTGTGAATTTATCATCGACAGCCTGATTTCCTGTACGTTGCAGCGGTATATTCAGATAAGAGTTGATATATGTCGATTTGCCTGCAGAAAATGTACCTAATACAGCAATCATAGGCCACCATGTCACACAGGTTGCATACGATTCGTCTTTACCGATTAGTCCCATACTATGTCCGACATAATCCATTTTTCTAAAACTTTTTACAGCGTTAGCCAGAGTTGGATTATCTGGATGCTCGTCAGTAAGGTGTTTTTGTAAGCTCTTCAGATATTTATTGATTTGTGTTGAACTATGTGACATAACAGTCCCTTTTTATTCTAATAGAAGTACACCCTGAATCAGAGGCTGGGTGGGTGATGTTTTTTATTTATTTAATAATTGAGTTCGCATAATACGATGCTGTTTTTCAGTAGGTTATTTTGTTCTTTGAACGGAAAAGAGTGCAAATTGACCAATTTTTCGAAGCAATTGAAAACAGATATCGCGATATTATCTGATATAACACATTCATTACTAGTCTCTATGTTAGAGATTAAAGCAACTAGCCCGGCGATTCTACCAAGAACAATGCTGCCTTGCCAGTAAATGATATTTCTAATACTTATACCGGTCTTCAACAGAATAATATTATCATAGCCTGTTTAGCACTGAATAAATTATAGGTGGTTGTAGTTATTTACTTGAAGAAAAGAAGTGCTAATTATGCGCAAAGGGTTGATGTAGGTTTATTGTTCAGTCGGGGATGAGTTTAGAAACATGACGATACAAAAGAATGACGAAGAGCAGCGCTCAGAGCGCTCTGCTCATGTAGGCCGCTACATACTTATTGGGTTTCTTACGGTAGCGCCACTATGGGTTACCTGGTTGGTATTTGATTTTTTATTAAATTTATTAGCGCGTATTGGAGATCCTTTATTAAAAGGAATGGCTCATGCAGTTCGCCCCTTTTCAGATACTACTGCCAGCTGGTTGCTGGATTCCAATTTTCAGCATGCGGTTGCCGCACTGCTGACAGTAGTTAGTTTGTATGGTATCGGACTGCTGGCATCTTTTGTTATAGGCAAGAAAGTCATTAGTATTTACGAATACATACTGGCCAGATTGCCTTTAATACAGACAATTTATGGTGCCACCAAACGTTTTTTGCACACAATAAGTAAACCGCCTGTCACCGGACAACGAGTTGTTCTGATCAGTTTTCCATCATCGGAAATGAAGGCTGTCGGTTTTATCACGAAAATTATGCATGACGAAGATAGTGGAAGAAAGCTGGCTGTAGTCTACGTGCCGACTTCGCCCAATCCTACATCTGGTTATATAGAAATCCTGCCAATGGAAAATGTGATATTGACGGATTGGACGACCGAAGAAGCAATGACATTTGTTGTGACGGGCGGCACCAACGCACCTGAAAGTTTGCGTTTCTCAAATAAACCAAAGCAGCAAGAGCAAACCGCCGAGAAACAATAAGTATCGATATCTAACATCAGCGCTGTGTTGTTTCGTTTATGCTGGCAACGAATAGGGCAATAATTTGATCTCCAGAACAGGTCCTTGCAGAGACCGCCAATGTATCTGGCATGAATCAATGCTGTTTTGCTGAATTACCGCCAAAATATCAAAGCCTCCGTTCGGCGACAATGCCGCGTTGATGATGTTTCCACTGGATTGATCATCCATATCAATGCTGTACAGCTCATCACCCGCTCTTACCACTTCTGCAGTGGCTATGTGAGCGAGAAACATACGGCGTTTGAGTTTCCCAAGATACTGGGTGCGCGCCACAATTTCTTGCCCAGGATAACAGCCTTTTTTGAAACTAATGCCGCCAATCGCATCCAGATTGATCATCTGTGGCAAAAACTGTTCCTGGGTCTCAGGTAAAATTACTGGGATTCCGGATTGGATATCTAACCAATTCCAGCAATTGGCACCAACAGGTTTTGCATGTTGGTTAAAATGTTCCCAGAGTGTGGTCGCGTTTTCGATTGAGGTAATCAGTTCAAAACGGTTCTGAGCTAGACTGATAATAGTGATATTTTCGTTAGGAATGACCTGGATCGGTTGAATCAAATTACATGACGATCCTGTAATTTCTTCAGTCAGGGCAGCAGCATTCCGACCTGCAATTCCGATGCGTACCAGAGTATCGCTCGCATCATTCAGTTGCACATGGGCGCGCAGCACATAGAGTGATAAACGCTTTTGTATGGAAGGACCCAGACTGGCTGGCAGTTGCATAAAAAAATTATCATCTTGCTGCCACAATAAGAAACTTGCTAGAACCCGGCCTTTAGGATTGCAGTAGCTGCCGTACTGTACTTTTTTCAGGTTGATTTCACGGATATCGCAACTGAGCTGGCTTTGCAAGTAGGATGGCGCATCGTTTCCGGAAAATCGGATCAATCCGTAATGGGAAAGATCGGCCGCAATAGTCCCGGTTTGTGTATCTTCAAGTTCCGTTGCGTTATCACCAAAATGAATCACACAATTATTTTCAATAACAGCGTGACGATTTCGTAAATAGGTTTGCCAAACTGGATTCATATAAAAGCTGTAACTAAATTGATGAACGCAATTATACGGTATACCATCCAAATCAAGAACCAATCTCTGGAGATGAGTTTTGATTCCATTTTGCTGGCGCTCTAGAAGCTTCAAATTTTTCCATTAAAATATTCATTGATTATTATATTAAGTGATTTTAAATATGGCTGTTTTGTGCATTCATCGCAAACATTCCTATCAGTTAGCGATTATCCTCAGCCTGGCTCATCTCGCTACGGCCGGTTTATTATGGCTGTTGGAGCTGCCTTTGGGTATTAAGACGATTGCCGCTGTCGCATTGGTACTCAGTTTAATTTTTTACTTGCGGCAGAATGCCTTACTTACCGCGGATGATGCCGTAGTGGTTTTAGTACTGTCCGATGAAATGCAATGCACATTGACCACGCGTTCCGATGAATTAATTGTTTGCAGCATCTTGGGTAGCACCTTTGTTGCATCTTATCTGACAGTACTGAACTTGCAGCCTGTGGGAAAGTTCTTTACGTCCAGTATCGTCATACTGCCCGACAGCATTGATGCAGAGGAGTTCAGGCAATTACGGGTATGGTTGCGGTGGAAATGGAGAAATAATAAAGAAAAACCATAAACTTCTTGGAAGTCTGTTGAATCAAATGTGCTGGGATAGGAGTTGGACTGAAATTCATCAAAAGAATTTTCTGACATAAACGGTCAAAACAATTTGCACCCGATAGAAAATTTTTCTGCTATCCTAATTAAAGAAACAGGGGAGTTTTTTTATTTGTAAATCTAACAAAGGAGAGAATATGTTCAAAAAAACAGTTAATGCGTTGTTATTAGTTATTGCACTGGTTTTCACCGCAAGTCATGCTTTTGCTGCTTGCAGTCTGGAATCCGAGAAAGATGGAAAAACTGCTTGTGCAGCTAACCAGGTATGCTATTTGGTTGAAGGAACTTGTATTGATAAAAAGAGCCTTCCAGCTGGAAAATCATGTAAAAAATCAGGTGTTTGTCAGAATTCTTGTGTAACAGAAGATGGCAAGGAGACTAAAGCTGATGGTTCCGAAACAGGAAAGTGCAGCTAGTCTTTGAAGAAATACTGTTGGTATTACTAACCTAAGCTGGTATAGCCGGCTTAGGTAATTTTATTGATGAAGGTGTTTATGTAATTGTCTTTAAGCAACAACCAAAAAATCAAGCAATCCATGATGGCGTCATTTCAAGCTGAGTTCTTCAAGAACATATTGATCCTAGGTGTAAGAAAAATAAGTAAATTAGCTCTGCTAAGGCAAAATGTCTGCGGAAGCGAATAGGCAGTCAAAATCGCTATTGAACGTCCAAAAATTGTTTGTTGCCACTCTCAACTGTGCCGCGTGACTCCTTTGCAATAGAGTTCGGGCATGTGTTCCCATCACTGTTTGCCATTCCCAACACTGACACCGGAATAGGGTTGTTTCCTACTATTCTGCTTGTGGATTAGCTATGTTCTGGTATCTCATTACTTGAAAGTAATGGATTGGTTGAAACCACAGATGGTTCTGTATTTAGAAAATATCTCGCAGAGAATTCGAAATACTGCAAGCATTCATGAATCTACCTGAGATCATGACAACCTCTCGTATTTAGAATCATGTGAAATATTAATTTTCGACGATTTTTATTTGGATTCGTTCGACTCGAACCAAAACAGGAACCGAAGCTCCCGTTTGGGCTGAGATTTAAAAACTTGAATTACTTAACTGGCGGAAATTTTTTGCGGCGAGCTGAAACACCAATCAAACCTAAACCGGCCAAGAGCATGGCGTAGGTTTCAGGCTCTGGGACGGCGATCATGATGGTACGATCATCGAGGCTGGTTGGGTGCTGTACATTGACGTAGACTACGTTGGGATTGAACTTGTCGAAATAAAGCCCCGTTGGCTCAGCACCCAAGGTGGACATGGAAGCCCAGCGGCCGATGGATTCTGCCACGCCGTCGCTATTGGCATCCGTAGCAAACCAAATGTCGGCTTGACCGCCTGGTTGGTCCTCAATGATGTACATATTTCCCTCGGCATCAATAGCCAGATTGTCTGGATTATCAAACGTGCCACCTACGCCCAAACCTGTGGCTTGATCGAGAGTCGAAGTATTCGCAAATAAACTAGCGGTGTTGCTGCCGAGATTAAAGGAATAAACTTCGTCTGTGGTGGTGGTTGCAACGTACAAGATCTGGTCACCATTAGCCAGTGTTTTTATCTCCAGATCTTCCGGGCGCTGATAGTCGGTTCCTAAGGCATTGTCGGCGGACAAACGGCCATCAATGCTGCCATCACTATTGAGAACAGAAATGCCGGCTAACACACCGCCATTGGCATCTGTGATCGGTGCCCAAGTGATAGCGCCAGTTGCATTGGCATTGCCACCGCCGCTGACCTGCATTACGAAAGTTTGGCCAATGGCAAAATAATCATCGCCATTGGTTGCGTTCGGATTAGCGGAGACATACTTGTAAATGCTGCCACCGTTTACTTCGTCGATGAAGTAGAAGTTGTTGTGATTATCGAATGCCAGGCCTTCGTGTGAGACGTGTGGAATGATAGCGCGTTGCACGAAATTTGAATCGCCTGTGCCGGTTGCGGTAATTGGATTGGTCAGTTCAAATAGGCGACCATTTGTGCTGCCGGTGCCCCATGATTCTTCAGCTGTCAGGAGAGTGCCCCAGGGTGTCCAGCGAGAGGCGTCTCCTGCAACGAATCCTTGTGTACCCGATGCAACGAGAGTTACGGCGCGCGTATTATAATCAGGATTCAGCAAATCAATGCGCTGAACACCTGCAGTGCCTGTTTCAAAAGGCATGAACAGGTAACGGCCGGCATCGATCCCAGTTTCGTTAGCAGTAATCATATCCCAGTTGCCGCTATTGTCTTGACCTTGGTTTAGCTGGTTGGTGCGATTGGCGATGGAGACTTGGGTCCAGTTTGGATTAGCGAATTGGAATGGACTGGATTCTGGTAAGGAGCCAGCAGCAATGCTGCTAGTTAAGGCTGTAAAATTATCAAAATTGGTGTTTGCCGCAAAAGCTTGCATGGTTCCAGTCATGGCCATGAAAGCTCCGGAAACTAGGAAAGTGAGTGTTTTTTGCTTGAACATAGGATTCTCCTGAATGTAATACATAGAAATTTCTTTTATGCGATGCTATGTACAGGCAATCTGGCTATCTGCGGTCATAAGATATGCGCTATCGTCCTTGCAGGTCCTGGATTTTCCGGCCCTCGATTTGCTCCCGAGTATGGCTTTACAGTACATGAATGATTATAAAGGCCGGATATGACGGGCCTATTGCGGGGGTATTACGTTGAAAATATAAATTGATGACTGTAAGGGGCACAGTAAAAGAATACTTTATGCGTGTTGGATTGGAAAAATGAGATAATTTCTTCTCCAAGTTAACTCAAACAAAATGATTGAATTGACAGTAACAAAAGGAAAAGTAATGAAACTATTTTTTTTGGTACTTCTGGCAATTAGTCTGCTTGGCTGTAACGCGATCACAGCAGCTAATCAGAGTCCATTTATTGAGGCCAAGTTGATCGGAGTGTGGAAAGGAGAATATACCGAACATAGTGGTACGATAAAAAGTTGGATACAAACCAGAAATGCTGATGGCACGTATACGATTGAATTCAGTTTTAAGGAACCGGATGATACGACAAAGAGTTTCACGGAATCAGGCCGTTGGTGGGTGCAGGATGCTTTATTTTATGAAATTGCTTTGCCTGATATGACGCAGCCTGATAAGTATAAATATTCTTTCAAAGAAAAAGAATGTGTCAGTTTTGTACTCATTGAAAGTAATGGTTTAATTGAAGGAATCGATGCGTATTCATTTAGAGAATGTTTGATAGCGGATTCGCCGCCTGCAAGCATTGGAAACTCTATTTAATCTATTGATTAAACAGAGGAAGGTAATCTTTAAGTGAGAAGCGGCGCTAACACCTTGGCATCCGCTTAGGTGTAATCACATAAAAAAATTCATGACTGACTACTTAAATAATGTAGAAAAAATTGTGACGAATATCGTTGCAAAGAATGCCACCGAAGTAGATCAAACAGGCGCCTTTCCGCAAGCGGCGATTGATGCTTTGCGCGATACCGGTATGCTAGGGTTGATTAGTGCAAAAAGCGTAGGGGGATTGGGACACGGCCCGCGTGCTGCCGCATTAGTGGTTGAGCGTCTTGCACGCGAATGTGCATCGACCGCCATGGTAACTTGCATGCACTATACGGCAGCAGCTGTCATAGAAAAATATGGCGCTGAAGCGGTGCGCAAGCAGCTTGCACAAGGTAATCATCTATCTACATTGGCTTTTTCTGAAGCGGGGTCGCGCAGCCATTTCTGGGCGCCGGTAAGTACAGCAACACGTGATCAGAACGGTATTTGTTTGAATGCAAAAAAGAATTGGGTGACTTCGGCGCACCATGCGACTTTGTACGTGTGGTCGAGCAAGCCTGTTGCTGCCGAAGGTGCTAGTACCCTTTGGCTGGTTCCGAGTGACAGCAGCGGTATTTCGATAGCAGGTCGTTTTGATGGTATCGGTTTGCGCGGTAATGATTCCACTCCGGTTACTGCTGAAAATGTCCTAATCCCAGCCCATGCTATTCTAGGCGAGGATGGTCATGGTCTTGCGATTATGCTCGAGACGGTGCTGCCTCTGTTCAATGTGCTTACAGCCGCCACTGGAATCGGATTGATGGAGGGCGCGACGGCGGCTGCGTGCCATCACGTGACGGGAACGCGTTATGATTATCTTGATTCGACATTGTCAGAGTTGCCGACTATCCGAGCGTATCTCGCGCGGATGCGGATTGCTACCGATCAGGCACGTTGTCTGTGGCTCGATACGCTGCATGCATTGGAGACAGGTCGCGAAGATGTGATGCTACGCGTATTGGAATGCAAAGCCGCCTCCGGTGAATCTGCCACTCAAGTACTGGATACGGCCATGCGTGTTTGCGGTGGTGCCGCGTTCCGCCGTGAAGTCGGTGTGGAGCGGCGATTCCGCGATGCGCGCGCCGGTACTGTGATGGCACCGACAACCGATCAATTGTATGACTTCATCGGCAAGGCCATCTGCGGTCTGCCGGTATTCTGAGAGAACGCTGAATGCCTACAACGTTAATACTGGGAGCGGTTGCATACGACCCGAAGGTCGTTACCATCTGGGATGGTTTCCAAAAATGGTTTGCACAGCACGATTTTGATTTTGATTACATTCTGTATTCAAACTATGAACGGCAAGTGGCAGGGCATTTTGCCGGACACTTTCACGTAGCGTGGAATTCTCCACTGGCATGGTTGCAGGCCGAACGCATTGCCGCTCAAACCGGACGAACAGTCAAAGCAATTGCCATGCGCGATACCGATTGTGATCTCACCAGTGTAATCGCAGTGCGCAATGATTCGCCGATCCGATCGATTGAAGATTTGCGTGGCAAGACCGTTGCCGTGGGTGCTTCCGACTCACCGCAGGCGACATTGATCCCGCTATTGCATTTGGCAGAGGCTGGTCTTGAGCCAGAAAAAGATTTCTCGGTACGCTTATTTGATGTGCTGGTTGGTAAACACGGCGACCATATCGGGGGTGAACGTCATGCCGCCAAAGCATTAATCGAAGGAACAGTTGACGCGGCTTGTATGATCGACGGCAATCATCTGTTGTTTACCCGCGAAGGTACGCTGCCATCGAATAGCACGCGCATTCTTGCGCAAACAGCTGAATATGATCATTGCAACTTTACCGTGCTGAACGGTGCGCCTCAAGAGTCCGTTACACGGTTTTGTGATCTTTTGATGTCGATGTCGTACGACGACCCGCAGGTCAGGCCTTTGCTGGATCTTGAAGGATTGAAGCAATGGAAGCCGGGACGCACTGAAAAATATGCATTATTGGCCAGAGCTGTTAATCGATTCAAAACTATCGATGCGTTTATTGCTGAAGTAAGCAAGTCTTACCCATGATTGCGGGGGATATGTGCAGCGTCGATCTCGGCGATTTGGGGCTGGATCAGGGTGGACATCTATTGATAAAACGTGCACTGCGCACAGTGCCGGTGCATGCTCCAGTTGCGGTGTACGGCAATGCGCCGGAACTGGCCATACATTTACGTGGCTGGTGCCGTGCGCAAGGTCACAAAATCGAAATCTCACAATTTAAGGGTGAGCCGGTGGCGGTGGTATACCATGGTGGGGCTGAAGTTGGACGTTGGCGCGGCGCACAATCGACCGGTGATGCTGTCACACCGCAAATCCATGCACATGCTAACTGGGGGCTGGCAGGCCGTAGCGCGACAGTTGAAGCCGGTGCACCGGCTTTTGATTTTCCCTTTGATACGCGCGCTGAAGTTTGGGCACAGGAAGCCGCGCGATTATATGCTCAGGCTGCTGCTGCTCAGTGGAATCCTGCTACAGCAATTCCGTGGGATGAGCCATTCGTGTTGCACGATGAAATTGAAGATGCGGTCGTGCAGGTGATGACGTATCTTATCGAGAATGAGACCGCGGCACTTGTCATTCCAGCCAAATTTGCCGCACAAATACATCCGCATTTCCGCGAAGTAATGCAGTTGCTGGCGATCCAAGCGGCCGATGAAGCGCGTCATATCGAAGTATTTACCCGGCGAGCGCTGTTGCGCAGACCGAAGCTGGGTTTATCCACTGCCGGTGGTCAGGCATCCCTTAAAACGTTGATTGATGAAGCGGATCTTGCATTGTCGTCACTGCTACTTTCGGTATTGGGCGAAGGCAGTTTTTTATCATTATTGCAGTTTCTGCATCAACATGCGCCAGACCCAGTGACAGGCGAGATAGCGCGGCTGGTTGCTCAGGATGAAGCCCGTCACGTTGCGTTTGGTGTTGCCCACCTCACACAACATGTGAGAGAGGATTCGAAATTGCTGGAACGCTTGGCGGCAGCCATCGAACGTCGTCACGATGTGCTGGCTCATACTGCCGGTCTTAACGAAGAAGTGTTTGATGCTCTAGTATTATTGGCTGCCGGTTCGTGGCAGCCCGAGGCGCTACGTGCTGGCTGGGAGAAAGTACAAACACTGATTGCCGATATGGGTCAAGGGCGAGTGCGGCGTTTACGTAAGATTGGTTTTGATGGGCAGAGAGCGCAATCGCTCTCTGCCCTGCATACGCGTAATTTTATGTAATGGTTTGAATAGCTGCGTCTCTGTTATGGCAATGACTGCTAAGTAATAGCGATAATAATGATGCAGAGATAAAAAACTATTAGCGCATTTTTGCTTCAACGAAGGTTGTTTCCCGGTTGAAATCATCCCAAATATGAGCAGGCTTTACAAAGGGAGTGGTTGGTACAAGGAAAGTTGCGATATCGAAAGCGCCACTCAGTGAACGGCCAACAGCATTGGCAATGCCGGTAAGGAATCCGACGGTCATTCCATGAATGACGCCGTCTCTGTTGCCGGTGTTTATTATTGTTTTAGGTATTTCAACGACACCGGTCACAGCATTAGCAAGACCAGTTCCCAGTTTCTCAAGAGCCTTATCAGGATATTCATCTGCAAGTGCTAAATTGGGAACTGCCAAAAATAGGATAGATATCATAAACAGTGCTTGAATGATTTTTTTCATAGCAAATTCCTTAAGTAGTTAATGGAGTGATTATATTTTAGAAATATCAGATAATTATTTTACTTACCGTTTCCCTGTTTAACAGGCTGCTTCAAAATACCAATAATTCTCTCTACTTCATGTTCGACCTGGTTTTCCGGGTGATTCCGATTTTGCAATTCGATTCTGATCCGGTAGGCTATTTCCAGAATGAGCAAATCCATAGTGTTTTTCTCGCCTTTTTGTGATGCTTCCTGGTATTCCACCTGGAATCGGCTGATGGCCTTCATCATGGTAGCGTTATTAAGATCCATACTGGATAAAGCGGAATCCAGTTCATATTTCAAGTTGCTGGATAGTACAGGTTGCGCTGAATTGGAAGTTGATTCAGGCTGATAAGGCATATATTTCGGTATCAAAACCGATAGCATAATTAATGCGACGCCAGCGACTACAGTAGTCACTACAAAAAACCAAACTTTATATTCCTTCCCGCGTAGTTTGATTGTATTGCTACGCTGCAAGCCAAGCCGGGCCTGGACGGCTATTCCTACAAGAAACAGAATGGCGCCAAGTGCCATGATAATGGGTACAATCGGGTGCACAGTTTTACTCCTATGTTCTTATCTTAAAATCCAGTTGCAGTTTATGGATAACCAAAATTTCATCTGCTATCCTGATGGCAATGATTGCAGATGAATCATCGACCCTGTTCAACTGCATATTCTAACTTAATATGATACTGAGTTATTGGTTGTTTGATAAGTCAGTCGATGATGGAGCGTAGAGTAATTTGAATCATTAGCGGATTTAAGCACAGAGATTGCAAGCACAGCTTAGATATAAGGTGTCGCTGATTTACTGGCTTGTTACCGAGAGCGAGTAACAAGCCAGCGAGAAATTATCGCGGAGGCGGAGGCGGTGGATTGCCTGACGGGGGGGCGGGTTAAAGTTAGGTGGTGGAGATGAGCTTCCTCTATTGTTATTTGTAGGTGCGTCATTGGTGATTCTGCCAGATACCGGAACGCGATGGCCTTTGGCATACATGCACTGAATATAACTAATGTCATAGCGCTGTTGGTTGACGTATGCGGAACTGCTGGCAGTGCCCGATCCGACTAATCCACCGGCCAAAAGACCAGTACCAGCACCAATTGCCGCACCACTTCCTCCAGCAATCGCTGCGCCTGCAGCAGCACCCAATCCGGCGCCAATGGCAGCGCTTTCTATTCCGCTAGTTTGCGATGCTTGCCGCGGTGTGGTACCACCCACTTGCTCGTATGCATAGCGGCGGCAGTCGTAATCATCATGGCGAAACTGGTCAAAGCTTTTACCGGCACCTGGTAATGTCATAACGCTAGGCCCGTTTGGCAAACTGACGCACGCCGCTAATATACAAACCATTATTAATATCAATACTCGTTTAACTATTTTCATGGTGTTCTCGCTTCATTATTGTGCATAGGGTTGAGGGGCGACTTGTGTCCATCCGCCCGGACATGCCTTAATATGCGGATAATATCCTTCCGGTTTTTGGCAATAGTACCAGTAGTTGGTTTTTGGTTGCGCAAATCTGGGTTCCTGCTGCTGTATGTAGACAGGTGGCCGAGAGGGTGCTGTGACAACGGGTGGATAAGTATAATTAGGCCTAAAAAAAGGATCTACATAACCATACGCGCGGTAGCTATAAGGACTATAAAAACCCGGACCATAGTAATTTCCCCAGAATCCTGGATTATAGTAACCATACCCACCATAGCCACCCCAGAACCAAGGGTCATAGTAGCCACCGAGGCCGAAAATGAATTGATTATGACTGCCATGATGGTGATGGCCGTCACCGTCATGATGGCCATTGCCATCATCATCGTTGCTACTGTCCTCGCCACCATCACCGCCACCGTCTCCTTCAGCCAATGCGAAGTTGTAGGACACTATGGTTAGAAATAAAATTGTGATCAATGGCCATTTGAAATTTTTCATACGAACTCAATCCAATCATCAAGTAATATCTGTCTTTTAATTTTCTACTGACTGATACAAATGCCAAAGACAATTTATGTGCGGTCTTGGTATACAATACGCATGCTATGTAAGCAATGAATCTGACATGATTTAAATTTTATAAGTTCCAATAAGGCCCCGATATCGTATCGCTTTCAATCTGAACAGTGCTGAATACAAATTGTCACCGCTGCCAAATATGAAAAGAAAGAAGTATCATATTAATACAGAATTGCCGTCGATGACTTTTACTTGGTCCGGTGAACTTGAATATTATATTTTTTAGGATAACATCAGAATGTCGCAAAAACACCCGGTTATTGCCGTTACCGGATCTTCAGGCGCAGGCACCTCAACGGTAAAATCAAGCTTTGAACATATTTTCCGTCGTGAGCATCTGAAAGCTGCGATCGTAGAAGGTGATAGTTTTCATCGTTATGATCGTGAATCAATGAAGCAAGCTGTTGCAGAATCGGAAAAAAACAACGGACGCGCGATCAGCCATTTTGGTCCGGAAGCCAATGAGTTTGAGAAACTGGAAGCCTTATTCAAGGAATATGGCGGAAGTGGCAGTGGCCAGACACGTTTGTATCTGCATAATGATGAAGAAGCGGAACCCTGGAAACAGAAAGCCGGCACATTTACTCCCTGGTCATCGATTCCAGCCGGTTCCGATTTGCTGTTTTATGAAGGATTGCATGGCGGTGTAAAAGGTGATACGGCAGATGTGGCTAAGTATGTGGATCTTCTGGTTGGTGTGGTGCCAATTGTTAATCTGGAATGGATTCAGAAAATATTTCGCGACACCAGTGCTCGCGGATATTCGGCAGAAGCGGTAACGCATACCATCCTGCGTCGTATGCATGATTATGTGCATTACATTACGCCACAGTTTTCACGCACCGATATCAACTTTCAGCGTGTACCCACTGTTGACACCTCCAATCCATTTATCGCACGTCAAATCCCAACATTGGATGAGAGCTTTGTGGTGATTCGTTTTAAGGATCCGATGAAAGCAGACTTTCCTTTTTTACTGAGTATGATTCATGATTCATTTATGTCCCGCCCGAACACTATTGTTGTGCCTGGTGGAAAAATGGGCATGGCGATAGAACTCATATTGACTCCATTGATTCTGGAAATTGTTGCAAAAAGCAGAGCATAGTAATTTCTGACTGACTTCCGGTTAATTCATGAATCACGATAAGATGTGCATGTTCACATATCGGATTCTGAATTAATCAGTGTGAGTCAGAGATCCATTTCATACAAATTGCTTCAGTATGATCATGGGAGACTTGGTTAAAATCGTTACATGACTTCCTTATTATCAGATCTGAATCCACAGCAACTGGAAGCGATTACGCTACCGCATCAATCCGTATTGGTGTTGGCCGGTGCTGGCAGTGGAAAAACACGCGTGTTGACGACACGTATCGTGTATCTGATCCAGTCGGGGAAAGCCAATCCGCACGGTATTCTGGCCGTTACTTTCACCAATAAAGCTGCCAAGGAAATGTTGACCCGTATTACCGCCATGCTGCCGATAAATACACGCGGTATGTGGATTGGGACATTTCATGGGTTGTGTCATCGCATGTTGCGGATGCATTATCAGGATGCCGGATTGGTGCAAACATTTCAGATTCTGGATTCCGCTGATCAACTGGCTTTAGTTAAGCGTATCTTGAAGAGCTTGTCGGCCGATGATAAGAAATTCCCGCCGCGCCAAGTGCAATGGTTTATCAATAATGCCAAGGAAGCCGGATTGCGTGCAGCTTATGTTGTAGCGGAAGATGTTTTTTCACGCCATATGCTTGAATTTTATCAGGCTTATGAGCAGCAATGTAACAAGGAAGGTGCGGTAGATTTCCCCGAATTACTGCTGCGCAGTTACGAATTGTTGAGCCGCAATGAAATTTTGTGCAAGCATTATCAGGAACGTTTTAGTCATATCCTGGTGGACGAGTTTCAAGATACTAATCCATTGCAGTATAAATGGCTCAAATTGCTGGCGGGCGTGGGAACGAAAGATGCCGCGGCAGTCTTTGTCGTGGGTGATGATGATCAAAGTATTTATGCATTCCGCGGTGCCTATTCTGGCAACATGCGAGATTTTGAACGTGATTTCGGTATCTCCAAAGTGATCAAACTGGAACAAAATTACCGCTCGCACGGCAATATTCTCGATGCTGCTAACGCACTGATTGAAAACAATAGCGAACGTTTGGGGAAGAATCTTTGGACCGCCGAAGGGAAGGGCGAACTAGTGCGTGTTTATAATGCACCGAATGATTTCGATGAGGCTGCATTTATCGTTGAGGAAGTCAAAACCTTGCATGCGGAAGGCATTGCCTTGTCAGAGATGGCATTGCTCTATCGCTCCAATGCGCAATCCAGGGTTTTGGAACACAGTTTGTTTAATGCCGCCATATCGTATCGCGTTTATGGCGGCATGCGTTTCTTTGATCGGCAGGAAATCAAACATGCGTTGGCTTATTTGCGCTTGATTGCCAATCCTGACGATGACAGTGCGTTATTGCGTGTGATCAATTTCCCAGCACGTGGGATTGGTGCACGCAGTTTGGAGCAATTGCTGGATGATGCGAAATTGCAAGGCGGGAGCTTGTGGGCTACGGCGCTGCAGAAATACGGCGGTGAAACAGCAATCGTGCAAGAATTGCCAAAATCTTTAAAAGGCATTGCAGGATTTGTTCACTTGATCACGACGATGCGTCAAAGCTGCAGCACGTTACCGTTGCCGCAAGTTGTTGAACACATGCTGACGCACAGTGAGTTACTAACGCATTATGCCAAAGAGCGAGAAAGCGCAGAAAGATTGGAGAATCTGAATGAACTGATTAACGCGGCCATCAGTTTTGTGCACGAAGCCGAAGATGACAGCCTTGCAGAATTTCTTGCACATGCTTCGCTGGAAGCCGGTGAGCATCAGGCGGGTAGCGGTCAGGATGCGTTGCAGCTGATGACGGTGCATGCCGCCAAAGGCCTCGAATTTCATAGCGTATTTTTGAGCGGATTGGAAGAAGGGCTTTTCCCGCATGAAAACAGCCTAAATGAGATTAATGGCATTGCGGAAGAAAGACGATTGATGTACGTGGCCATGACGCGCGCGCGCCGCCGGTTATATATCAGTTTTGCTCAAAGCCGCATGCTGCATGGCCAAACCCGTTATAACATCGCATCGCGTTTTCTGAATGAGATTCCGGAGAATTGTTTGAAGTGGCTGCAATCAACGCCTAAAATTGACCAGAAGCCCTTCTATCCGGGTGCCGGTAAGCAGACCACATCAGCTATTCCAAGAACTGCAACTTACAGTCAGCAAAAATTTTCCAGCGGCACATGGAGAATCGGACAGAACGTACTACATGCCAAATTTGGTGCGGGTATCATTACCAACTATGAAGGGAGCGGCAGTGAAGCGCGTGTCCAGGTTAATTTTGATCATGCCGGAACGAAATGGTTATTACTCGAGTACGCGAAATTGACAATGGCGTAAGGAATCTACACAATCCGTTCAAACATTTTCTTCAAATAAATCTGACTACCATCTGACATAAACAATACATTCCGCTCTTCCAGTTCTTCCTGTTTGCAAGAAACATTCAGTAAACTTGCAAACTGCGTTGCTGAAACGATAAAGGCATTCAGTGTCAATTTCGGATCACCCAGTTTCTCTTGTAGCACTTTCACTTCTTTATATAAACCAAGTTTGGGATCATTCAGGTTCATTTGGCGCAGCCCTTTGGGGTCAATCAGCAAGTAAACACCTTTCGATAACGGTGATTTAAAGCAAATAGAGCAGCTTCAATTTGATGTGGATTCAGGTCAACACTAGCATCAACAAGTGATTGAGATAGTCGACCTATACCATTCGGTGCATGTCGTCGTGTAAGGTCGTGCGCAAAGTATTTTGCATGGAAAGCTGTAATCATTTACTGCCGTTTATTACTAATCATAACAATCTGAGTAATATAGTAATGTGTGCTAATAAATAACTAAGGTTGCTATTGCTCACGTCCCTGATTTATTCGCGGCTTGATACTGCTGATGGTGCTCTTCGCTGCAAAAGAATTGCTCTTGATCTTCAATCGCCGCATTTCTCGGCACAGATAAATTACACTGCGTGCACTGAACTGTATCATGCAACTTAAGTGTTTTATTTTCTTTGTTATTGGGTTCTGCTTTGGTTTCATTTTCTTTCGCTGAGGATTCATCAACATCAGCCCAGTTTGTCTTTTGATTATCTGGTTCGGATGAGCCATTGCTGAAGCGCAATGGTTCGGCCAGGAAAATGTCTTTGTAACTGACATAAATTGAAGTGAAAATAGTGGGGATCAGAATGACGAGTCCAAGTCCATAAGGCATCAGACTGAGAGCAGTAAGAATAATGAGGGTAACGCCGTACAGTTGAAACGGGATGAAGTTTTTCAGACAGGCAAAAAAGCTTCTTTGCATCGCAACAATCGGTGGGATATTATGGAATACCACCAACAAGGGTGAGAACCAGGAAGCCATCATCAGTGGAATGGAAAGTGTTAATGCGATTAGTGAAGATGTGAGCATGTTGCTCATCACACCCATTAATTCGCTTTCATCGACTCTTTTTCCGTATAACAGCATATCCGTCATCTGAGAGCCCCCAATCAGCATAACCAGCCCAATGATCAGGATTTGCCCAATCAGATAGATGCCGCCAATGGTAATGAGTGGTACCGGATTGGTCTTGAAAGAAACAAATAAGTGCTTCAATTCAATCGGCTTTCCTTGTTCCATATCCTTGCAGCCTAACATGATTCCGGCCAGAAAAACGGGTGAAATTAATGTAAAAATAAACTTTCCAAGCAAGGGTATGAACGACATTGCCATCGCAATCAACATCAAGGTAAAGCAAACAAATACCCAAGCCAGCGGCGCTTTGCGGAACAGGTAGAAGCCGCTTAAGATCCATTGCAATCCCTGTTTTCCATGGACTTGATGAATTTCCATTGATGTTTCTCCAGTTAAGTTCGATAAACAGTTTTAATTATTATTTATATCCAGAGTTGTCGCAGTTTTTCTGGATCTGTTGCGTGATTTTTCAATATTTCTCTAAAATGAGCGGGATCTTTGGCATGTGTCAGTTCTCCCGAGCGTGGCAAATGGTAGTCATAGAGCCGGGAAATCCAGAAACGCAGCGCACCTGCACGCAACATGGTAGGCCAGGCATCCTGCTCGGCACCGGATAGTGGTCGAATCGTATGATAGGCTTCAATGAGTGAAAGTATACGCATTCTGTCCAAAATCTTTTCCTCAGTCATGCACCAATCGTTGGCTACGATTGCCAGATCATATAAAAAAGTATCATTGCAGGCGAAATAAAAATCGATAACACCGCCAATTTTCTGACCGGTAAACAAAATATTGTCCCGAAATAGATCAGCATGGATAACGCCACTGGGTAATGTCGTGGTTTGTTGTGCCAACTGAGCATCCAGTTCTGAGTTGA
This sequence comes from Nitrosomonas ureae, assembly GCA_945872825.1. Taxonomy (GTDB): domain Bacteria; phylum Pseudomonadota; class Gammaproteobacteria; order Burkholderiales; family Nitrosomonadaceae; genus Nitrosomonas; species Nitrosomonas ureae_D. The sequence goes on along the minus strand of CAMCBD010000023.1, from coordinate 15,361 downwards.
GTAACGATTTCTCATCCGCAGATAAGAACGGTGAGATCTCAGGCATTTTGGCTTGCCACCATGTTAATCCGCGTGGATTATTCATTTTCCCGGGATAGGATTTTCCGGATAAGTGCATTTTTGCCAGTACTCTACCAACTTCTGCACATTGTTCTGCGGTCGGGTGTGTTAATGATTGTCCCGGCAGGCAGGTAACGATTGTCGCCGGTTTGCCGTTCAGTTTACCTAATAGACTGTGATCCAACCTAGGAATCGGAGCCGGGCAAGGGATATTATGCTGAGATAAATGTGCCATCAAATTCAAATAATAAGGTAATTCGTGGCTCGTTAATTTCTCGAACAAGGTCAATACAAACTTGCCTTGCGTGGTCGTGACAAAATAATTGGTATTCTCAATACCTGAGGAGATACCTTGCAGGTTGATAAGCTGACCAAGCGCGTAATCTTTTAACCAAGCCGTGAGCTGGCTATCAGTAACTGGTGTGAAAACAGACATGAGTTAACAGGATAAAAAAACGAAAAAGAAGTAAGAACTGATGAGTCTCATGGGATTACGTTTTGTTTCGTTTTGTATTAAAGTTAAAATTTAAACAGTTGCCACATGGGTGGACTGACATCAATACCCGCTTCACCCGCATGCGTGTGCGAACCTCTGCCGGTATTTTTTTTCAGGTAGTAAGGCGGGCCGATACGTGGAATAACTTTGATCATGAGAAGCTCGCCATTGACACGGTGTTCTTCAATGGTATCTTCTCCACGTTTTATAATAGTAACCTGTGTTTTCAGCTCAGGATCCGGTAGAATATCGGGTGGAAGCGGTGGCGGATCGGTCAAATCACGGGGTAATTCAGGAATTTCTGGCAACGGTATTAAATTATCCGGCTGTGAAGATTTTTTCGTCTGTTTCGGCTGCTCAGTTTGCGCCATAACAGGTATTGTAGAACTTAACAGCAGTATAAAGATAAGTCGGTACATTTTGGTTGCCAGTAGGTCAGGATTATTTTGTATTCTACCTAAAATTGTAGACGGCGGTTAAAGATTGAGCTGAATTTCTCTTTCAGCAGCAGTGGGTTCAAATCCGCTCGTTTCATAATACTGAAAAATTGCATTAACTACCTGACTGGGCTCATCAATGATCTGAATCAGGTTCATATCTTCCGCTGAAATAAAGCCCTCGGCGATTAATGTCTTTTGGAACCAGTCAAGCAATCCGCGCCAGAATTCCGAATAGACCAAAATTATGGGCATTTTCCGGGTTTTTCCGGTTTGTACCAGTGTCAGCGCTTCCATTAATTCGTCCAATGTTCCAAAACCACCAGGTAGCACTACGTAAGCAGTCGCAAATTTAACAAACATATATTTGCGCGCAAAGAAATGCCGGAAGGTCTGGCTGATATCCTGGTAAGCGTTACGATGCTGTTCGTGGGGTAATTGAATATTTAAGCCGATACTGGGTGATTTTCCGAAGTAAGCGCCTTTATTCGCAGCTTCCATGATACCTGGCCCGCCACCGGAGATAACTGAGAAACCGGCATCAGAAAGTTGTTTGGCAATTTGCTCGGCTAATTTATAGTGTGGGCTGTCGGGGTTGGTACGCGCGCTGCCAAAAATACTGACAGCAGGTTGAATGGTATCAAGACGTTCTGTTCCTTCAACAAACTCTGCCATAATTCCAAACAGGCGCCATGACTCTTTTGCTGACCAGGGTTTATCCACAGATAGGTGAGTGGCCGGTTTATCTCGTAGGCTCATAGGAAATTTGTAAATGAAAACATTGTTGCTGGTTGATGGCTCGTCCTATTTATATCGCGCTTTTCATGCATTACCTGATTTACGCAATCGTAACAACGAACCGACGGGTGCAATTCATGGTGTGCTCAATATGCTGCGGCGATTGCACAAGGATTACCAGGCGGATTATAGCGCGTGTGTGTTTGATGCAAAAGGTAAAACTTTTCGGGATGAACTATATCCTGAGTATAAAGCGCATAGACCGGCTATGCCACATGATCTGGCTGTTCAAATTGAGCCTTTGCATGCCTGTATCCGTGCAATGGGCTGGCCAATGTTGATTGTTGATGGCGTGGAAGCCGACGATGTCATCGGTACCTTGGCAAAACAAGCTGTTGCGGCAGATATGCAGTGCATCATCTCAACTGGTGACAAAGATATTGCGCAATTGGTTAATTCAAATATCATGCTGGTCAATACTATGAGCAATGAAGTGCTGGACGAGGCGGGCGTGATTGGAAAATTTGGCGTAGCACCGGAGCGTATGTTGGATTATCTGATGTTGGTAGGGGATACGGCTGACAACGTTCCAGGTGTGCATAAAGTGGGGCCCAAGACCGCAGTCAAATGGCTCGCAGAATATGGATCGCTGGATAATATCATTGCGCATGCCGATGAATTCAAGGGGACGATTGGCGACAATCTACGTAAAGCACTGGATTGGTTTGATACAGCGCGCCAGTTAATTACGATTAAATGTGATGTGGATCTGCCAGTCAGAATCACCGATCTTACATCGAAGCCTCAGGATACCGGGCAACTTATCCGGCTCTATGAGCAACTGGACATGAAGGCTTCATTGCGCGAACTGCGCCAGCAAAGCAACGCAAATCAATTGGAATCAGGTGGCTCCAACGAAAATCGGACAGTACCGGCGACAGATAATGGAAACAACAATGCTGTTCAGAAACATTCAGGAACTTATCAGACTATCTTCACCGAAGGTGAGCTGGCTGATTGGCTAGTCCGGTTGGATGCTGCGCAACTGGTATCCGTGGATAGTGAAACGACCAGTTTAAATCCAATGCAAGCAAAGCTGGTGGGCATTTCATTTTGTATTGAAAGCCATCAGGCTGCGTATCTGCCCCTGATGCACAATTATACCGGCGTGCCGCAGCAACTGTCGCTTGATGATGCATTGAATAAACTTAAACCATGGCTGGAGAGTGCGGCAAGACCTAAATTGGGTCAGAATTTAAAATACGATAAGCATGTTTTTGCCAATCATGGCATTCAATTGAACGGTATTGTGCATGATACGCTGCTCCAGTCATATGTTTTGGAGTCTCACCGCCCGCACAATATGGATAATATGGCAATGCGTCATCTGGATATTAAAACAATCAGTTATGACGATGTTACCGGGAAAGGTGTGAACCGCATTGGTTTTGATGAAGTGGCGATTGATGTTGCAACGCAGTATGCTGCGGAAGATGCGGACATTACCTTACGGCTGCATCAGGCTTTATATCCCGCCATCCAAAGTGACGATCGGTTGAATTATGTCTATCGTGAGATCGAAATGCCGATTCTGGATGTGTTGTTTGAAATTGAGCGTAACGGTGTTTTGCTGGACTATAAGCTGTTGCAGAAGCAAAGCCATGAATTGGGTGAGAAATTATACGCTTTGGAGCAACAGGCTTATACAATCGCCGGGCAGCCGTTTAATCTGAATTCGCCCAAGCAGATACAGGAGATCCTGTTTAACCAGCTGAAATTACCTATCATCAAAAAAACACCCACTGGCGTTCCATCTACTGATGAAGATGTCTTGCAGCAGCTTGCGCTGGATTATCCCTTGCCGAAACTGTTGCTCGATTATCGTAGTCTTGCCAAATTAAAGTCGACGTATACGGACAAATTGCCGCTGATGATAGATCGAAATACCGGCCGGGTGCATACCAATTATGCACAAGCGGTCGCCGTGACAGGACGTTTAGCCAGCTCAGATCCTAATTTACAGAATATTCCGGTGCGGACCAGCGAAGGCCGCAGGATTCGCGAAGCGTTTATCGCACCGCCGGGGCATCGGATTATTTCAGCTGATTATTCACAAATAGAATTACGCATTATGGCGCATATTTCTCAGGATGAGGGTCTTTTGAAGGCTTTTGCAGCCGGTGAGGATATTCATAAAGCGACTGCCGCAGAAGTATTTGGAATTCCGCTGGAACAAGTGGATCAGGAGCAGCGCCGTTATGCCAAAGTAATTAATTTTGGTTTGATATATGGTATGTCTGAGTTTGGCCTGGCAGCACAATTAGGCATTGAGCGTAGTGCGGCACGTGCTTATATGGAACGATATTTTGCCCGGTATCCGAGAGTGGAAAGCTATATGCAGCATACCCGGGAAAAAGCCAGGCAACTGGGTTATGTCGAAACCGTGCTGGGGCGCAGATTATGGTTGCCTGAGATTAATAATGCCAATGGAAATCGCCGCCAAAGTGCGGAGCGGGCTGCCATCAATGCACCGATGCAGGGAACCGCAGCAGATATTATCAAACTGGCGATGATCGCCGTGCGTAACTGGCTGCACAAGGAGCAGATACGCAGCAAGCTGATTATGCAGGTACATGATGAATTGGTTCTGGAAGTGCCGGATGATGAAATTGTGTTAGTAAAAAACGCGTTGCCGGAATGTATGGGAAATGTTTTGCAGTTGGATGTGCCATTGTTGATAGAAGTTGGTGTCGGCGACAACTGGGAACAGGCACATTAGGTCAATGCGCCTGAAAATATTGCAGGTGCTTTATTATTCGCGTGTTTCAACTTGCATTAAGGGTTCTGCTTGCACGTCGACAGCTTCTTTGATTCTTTTTCTCGGCCGTTTAGGTAAGATAATTTCTTCGGTAACCATTTCTACCTTTTCAGGTGGCGTTTCTATCATCACTAAACCGCTTTTTGTAAAATCCGGAAGTTCTTTAACAGCAATGGGCTCTGGTGATTTGGCTGCGGCGGCCAGCGGGGCTTGTTCATCAATAGTCATTGGAGCGGACTGAATTTCAGCAGCTGTTTTCTTGACGGAATGTTTTTTGGATGCCGCAACTGCTGGTTTCTCTTTGATTGGTATTATTTTCTCAACATTCGGCTGAAGATCCGTTGAAAAATTCTCGCTATCAATTGGGGTATCCGGTGATTCCTCAGTCACTAAATTTTGATCATCGATAGAACTTTTAGCGTGCACCGATTGACTACGATTTTTATTGCCGCGATGTCGGCGAGCACGCCTGCGATCGTCGGGTTTTACATTGGGGTTCTCAGGATTTTCTTGTTCGATAGCCGATAGGTCCTCTGGCAGCGTACTTGTCACGGAATCCGAATCGGGTGGTTGAACAAATTTCTTTTTATTGTTTTTTCTTTCTGTTACCGCTGCGCGAGGATGAGGCTGCTCGGTTACTGTAATCTCTGGATCATTGGCACTACTGCTTGAGTCACTTGAATCGCCTTGTTTAGCTTGATTTGCAGAAATATCTTTAGTGCGTTCATTTTTGTTTCGTCCACGGCGACTTCGTGAACGTCCGCGGTCTTGTGGTGCTTTAGTTCTGTCAATATCAGCCTGTTTTTTTTCTTCAATATTGGGTTTAATTTCTTCCGTATTAGCTGGCTTAAACCAACTAAAAAATTTATCCAGAAGCGATGAGTCACGCGATGAATTTTCTTCTCCGATGGGCGCTGGTTGCGCGAGTTTTATCCCTTGAACAGCAGCTTGAAGACGGACAGGCTTGTTTTTCTGTTCGATAGATACCTGACTATTTTCCTCGGTATTTTTCTCTACCAGCTTATAACTGGCTACCGTTTCGTTTGATTTGATATCGTCGTGACGTATGCGAGTGATGGTGTAGTTAGGAGTTTCGATATGGATGTTGGGTATCAGAACAATATTAATTCTTTGCCGTACCTCGATATCATAAATCTCTCCACGCTTCTCGTTGAGCAGATACGTAGCCACATCGACCGGAAGTTGAACATGTAACGCACTCGTGTTTTCTTTCATGGCCTCTTCTTGGATGATTCTTAACACATGCAGTGCCGAGGAATCAGTTCCGCGAATAAATCCGGTTCCATTGCAACGTGCGCATGGAATATAGTTACTTTCACCCAGCGAGGGACGTAGGCGTTGACGTGACAATTCCAATAATCCGAAACGCGAGATTTTTCCAACCTGAATACGCGCCCGGTCTTGGCGCAATGCTTCATGTAATCTGGCTTCGACTTCCCGTTGATTACGTTGCACATCCATATCAATAAAGTCGATGACGACCAGTCCGCCCAAGTCACGTAATCTTAATTGACGTGCAATTTCATCCGCTGCTTCAAGATTGGTATTCAATGCAGTATGCTCAATATCCAATCCACGGATGGCGCGGGCTGAGTTAACGTCAACCGATACCAGTGCTTCAGTATGATCAATAACAATTGAGCCACCTGAGGGTAGCGAAACCTGTCTTGAATAGGCTGTTTCTATCTGATGCTCAATTTGGAAGCGTGAGAATAACGGCACATCATCGTGATAGAATTTAAGACGATCTACATTGGCAGGCATGACATGCACCATGAATTGGCTGGCCTGCTCATAGATATCTCGGCTGTCGATTAAAATCTCGCCAATTTCTTGGCTGAAATAATCACGAATAGCACGTATCACCAGGCTACTTTCTTGATAAATCAGGAAAACGCCATTTTGATTATTGGCCGCTTCTTCAATGGCATACCAAAGCTGTGTCAGGTAGTTCAAGTCCCATTGTAGCTCTTCTGTACTTCGGCCGATTCCGGCAGTTCTGGCAATAATACTCATGCTTCCAGGCACTTCAAGCTTAGCGATGACTTCACGCAAGTCATTACGCTCTTCACCGGTTATGCGCCGAGATACACCGCCACTATTTGGGTTATTGGGTATTAAAACCAGATATCGGCCAGCCAGTGAAATGTAAGTTGTTAGTGCAGCGCCTTTGGTTCCACGCTCATCTTTGTCAACTTGTACAATCAGTTCCTGACCTTCTTGTAGAAGGTCCTGAATACGGCCATTGCTAGCCCCGGCGCTTTCATTGAAACAGGAAGGAGCGATTTCTTTAAATGGTAAGAAACCGTGACGCTCGCAGCCATAATCTACAAATGCAGCTTCTAGACTGGGTTCTATTCGTGTAATAACAGCCTTGTAGATATTGCTTTTGCGTTGTTCTTTACTAATTGACTCAATGTCGAGGTCAACCAATGTTTGGCCATTGACGATTGCAACGCGCAACTCTTCAGGTTGGGTCGCATTAAATAACATTCGTTTCATTTACAAACCTTACGTGTTCTATTTATGGGTACACTATCCACAAATTCTTCAGATAGTTTTTTTTGGTATACGTAGTTGTAATAACGAGGTTTGGGTCTAATAGTTTTATTATAATATTTATTAATCAATTATATATTTCTTTTTATTAATGTATTTTAGTATGTTAATTTATTCTAGATGAAAGTTTTTGTAATCTGGAACAGAATAAAACCTATTTATTCTGTTCTAATGCACGAGTTATAAGTTTTATTAGCCCTCTTTAAGGTAACAGATTTTACATAAAGTTCCAAACGGAACTTTGTTTTATGTCAATTTTTGTTGATGCAACTTTCTTACTCGATACGTTGATTGCTAGTTAGTATCTTATAAAAAGAATATGTCATTTTTCGATTCTAGTATATTAGTTTTTACAGAAAGAAACTTAAAATACAATAAGCAAAATCTTTATATTTCTTCACAACAATCTTTAAATAAACTTGAAAGTTACGCATAATATTAAAGAGTTAAATAATAATATTCAACCCAATGCAGCGGTCATCAAAGAATGTATCGAAGAGGAAGGGAGCGATCAGCGGGTTGATAATTTTTTATTCAAACGATATAGGAATGTACCCAAAAGCCATCTGTATCAGCTATTAAGAAGCGGTCAAGTGCGTGTTAACGGGAAGCGAATAAATGCTAGCTATCGATTGCAATTGGGCGATATTGTCCGAATTCCACCGATCAGGATCACGGAAAAGAATTCTTCCCGGCAGACCGCAATTGCACCATCAAACTTTTTTACCTTCACGACATTGTATGAAGATGATGTGTTGCTGGTGATTGATAAACCCGGTGGACTGGCTGTTCACGGCGGGAGCGGTATCAGCTTTGGCGTGATTGAGCAATTGCGCGCACAAAATCCATCTTGGAAATTTCTGGAACTGGTGCACCGCCTGGATAGAGAAACCTCCGGTGTTTTGTTGCTCGCAAAAAAACGTAGTGCGCTGGTTGAATTGCATCGGCAGATTCGTGAGGGCTTAATGGAAAAGCACTATCTGGTGATGGTGAAAGGGGAGTGGCATAACGCTAAGCAACACGTTAAGCTGGCACTTAACAAGTATGTAACGGCAGGCGGTGAACGGCGTGTTGCGGTATCAAACGGTGAGTACGACGATAGTAAATCGAAGCTGTCTCACACGATATTTCAGCTGCAAAAAGCTTGGAGAAATTTCAGTTTACTGGATGCCGAAATAAAAACCGGGCGAACACATCAAATTCGTGTTCATCTCGCACATCTCGGTTTTCCAATCATTGGCGACGATAAATATGGTGATTTCGAGATCAATAAACAACTGGCCAAAACCCGCGGACAGGGCAAACTAACACGAATGTTTCTGCACGCGCATACCTTGCAAATCACGCACCCCAATACGGGGGAGCGTATGCAGCTGCAATCGCCTTTATCCAAAGATCTACAGAAATTTATCGATGGTCTGGGAAATCCTTGATCGTTTAGTTTTCGGTTCGATTTAATCGAAGTGGTATAATGCGTTGCTAAATATCGGGGTTAACGGCGATTTGTTCAGTTTTAATCATGGTTTGCAGAACTTCCCAGACAGTTTCTACAATTTTTCTCTGTGCGACTTCGTTGGGGTGTATCCCATCACCTTGAAAAAATTCGTGTTTATCGCCAAAACCGGCCAGCAGGAATGGTATTAATTTGACTTGATAGTTTTCAGCCAATTGTGGAAAAATGGCTTGGAACTTTTGTGTATAAGTCATGCCATAGTTGGGAGGTAATTGCATGCCGACGAGTAGAACCAGAGAATTGTTTTGTTGGCATATTTCAATGATAGTTGCCAGATTCTCATAGATGGATTTTATAGAAGCGCCGCGCAAACCATCGTTAGCGCCAAGCTCAAGAATAACAATCTCAGGTCGATGCATTTCAAGTGATTGTTTAATTCGATTGCGTCCCCCAAGCGTTGTTTCACCGCTGATACTTGCGTTTATGATTTGATAATCAGTGAATTTAGACTGTAATCGTTGTGTGAGTAACGCAACCCAGCCAGCTTCGGTTGGTATTCCATGGCCGGCAGAAAGACTATCGCCAAAAACCATTACAGTTTTGGGTGATGCCGCTGTAGCAGGGGCAATGAAAATAAAAAGAAACGTCAGAATAATCAGGAAATTTTTCATGTCAGATAACTTTGTTAAACAACCCATTCTTTGGACTAATGCACTCACCAAGCAGGTTAATACCGGTGACAAGCAATTAACCATATTGCAGGATATTGATTTGCAGGTTAACGCCGGTGAAGCTGTTGCAATTATAGGCGCATCCGGCTCGGGTAAATCTACTTTATTAGGACTATTGGCAGGATTGGATTTGCCGACTTCGGGGAAAGTTCACCTGGATGCTATTGATATTTTCACTTTGGATGAAGATAATCGGGCTGCCTTGCGCGGCAAGATTCTGGGTTTTGTATTTCAGTCATTTCAATTACTTCCTGCATTGACCGCGATTGAAAACGTGATGTTGCCGCTTGAACTTTCTGCAGCCAGCAATGCCGAAGCGACGGCGAGGAGATTATTGGAACGTGTAGGGTTGTCGATGCGCTTGCATCATTATCCCAAACAATTATCCGGAGGAGAGCAACAGCGAGTTGCCATTGCACGAGCATTTGCAACGGATCCTAAATTATTGCTGGCCGATGAGCCGACGGGGAATCTCGATTCTGCCACCGGTATTCAGATTATTGAGCTCATGTTCGAACTCAATCGTGAACATGGTACGACATTGGTTTTGGTTACTCATGATGAAGTATTGTCGCGGCGTTGTTCGCGTCAAATCCGATTGGCGGATGGCAAGCTTGTGCAATAGTCGCTAAAGCTGAACATTGTTGATATTTATCCTATATTTCCGGCAAGGTAATATTTTTCTCCATGAATCATTTTAAGCTATCTTTCCGTATGCTGCGCCGTGACTGGCGTGCAGGTGAACTCAATGTGTTGGTTTTGGCACTGGTTATCGCAGTCAGCGGGATGGCCACAGTAGGTTTTTTTGCAGATCGGGTGGAATTGGCCCTTTCGCGCGAGAGCAATCAATTGCTGGGTGCGGATTTGCTGGTTATTTCGAGCAAACCTTTACCTGAACTTTATGCCGATGAAGCTAACCGGCTTGGATTATCCGTCTCATCGCTGATTAAATTTCCCAGTATGATTTCCAATGGTGAGAACAATCTGCTAACTGAGATCAAGGCAATCACTGAGGGCTATCCATTGCGCGGGCGTGTGCATCTGGCCAGCAGGTCATCAGAAACAACAGAAATTCAAGTGGCCGGCAGAATTCCACAACCGAGCACCATCTGGGTCGATGAAAAAGTCATGACACGACTTGATCTTAAAGACGGTGACGCAGTGGATGTGGGCGATATCCAGTTAACGGTAACCGAACTGGTCGTGCGTGAGCCGGATCACTCGGTGGGATTCATCAATATGGGCGCGCGCGCCCTGATCAACGCAGCCGATTTGCCAGATACCGGTTTAATTCAGGAAGGCAGCCGTGTTTCCTATCAGTTGCTCGTGGCGGGCGAAATAAAAGCGGTGCAGCAATTTCGTGATTGGGCGAAACCTCAGCTCACCAAAGCGCAGCGAATTGAAGGTATCCGGGATGCGCGTCCTGAGATTAAAGCTGCATTGGAACGTTCAGAAAAGTTCTTAAGCCTGGCAGCCCTGGCCAGTGTTGTCCTGGCAGCGGCGGCGATTGCATTGGCTGTACGCCGGTTTACCCAGCGCCATCTGGATGAATGCGCAGTGATGCGCAGTCTGGGAGCCAGTCAGAAACAGCTATTTTATCTGTACTTGTATTATTTTATTGTATTGGGCGTTATCGCCAGCAGTATTGGATGCCTGATTGGTTTTGCGGCACAGGAGATTCTGACGCACTGGTTGACCGGTATCGTTGATACTGAATTGCCTTGGCCCAATTGGCTGCCAGCGCTGCAAGGTCTGCTGGTAGGGTTGGTGCTGTTACTGGGTTTTGCATTACCACCTGTACTGAATTTGCGTAGCGTTCCGGCTTTGCGGGTATTGCGCAGAGATATCGGCTTATCCAATGCGCACAGCATAGCTGGCTATTTATTGGGATTAGTAGCTCTGTCGCTTTTGTTTATCTGGAAAGCGCAAGACCTGAAACTGGGTCTTTATATCGTCATTGGATTTGTTTCGGCCATTGCCATTTTTGGCTGTTTGGGTTGGTTGCTGATCAGAGTATTATCGAGCCTCCGGCATCAAGCCGGCGGGGCCTGGCGTTATGGTTTGGCCAGTATCAGCCGCCGCGCGGTTTCAAGTGTATTGCAGGCCGTGGCATTGGGTTTGGGTTTGATGGCATTACTGGTGCTGACGCTGATTCAGGATGATTTGATCGACGATTGGCACACCAGCTTGCCGCCCGATGCACCGAATCACTTTCTGGTTAATATTCAGCCGGATCAGTTGCAGCCACTGGAGGAATTTTTCCAGCAATATGGGATTGAACATCCGCCGGTATTTCCGATGGTAAGAGGCCGTTTGATCAAGATTAATGGGAAGGATGTATCGCCGGAGGATTATGCAGATGATCCGCATGCGGAAAGGCATGTCCGGCGCGAATTCAATTTATCCTGGGCGAGTCAGCAAGCACTGGATAACCAGGTCGTTCAAGGAAAATGGTGGAGTGCAGATAGCAGCGAGGCGGTTATGTCGATTGAAGCGGGCATTGCTAAAACAATCGGTGTCAAGCTGGGTGATGAACTAACCTATGATATTGCGGGTAGTCCTTTTTCGGCCAAGATCACCAGCATGAGAAAAGTGGATTGGGATAGTTTCCGGGTTAATTTTTTTGTTGTCGTGCCACCCGGTTTGCTGGATAACTACCCGGTCAGTTATATCACCAGTTTTTATGTGCCGCCGACAGAAATTGTGGTGATGCATGAATTGGTCAGGACCTTCCCGAATATACTGGTGGTTGATGTGGCAATCGTTATCAACCAGGTGCAGCAAATGATCCATCAGGTCTCGCAGGCAATTGAATTTGTTTTTGTGTTTACCGTGCTGGCCGGCTTTTCCGTGTTGTACGCAGCGATTGCCTCCACGCAAGATGAACGCATTTATGAAGCAGCCATTTTCAGAGCACTCGGTGCCAGACGGGAACAGTTGTCGCGTGCCTGGGCGGCGGAATTTGCGATATTGGGCGGATTGGCTGGATTGTTTGCGTCGGCCGGTGCCAGTGTGCTTGGTTATGTTATTGGTAAGCATGTCTTGCATCTCGACTACACGTTTAATCCCTGGATTTGGCTGGTTGGTACGTCAATCGGCGTGATTGGTGTTTTAGTGGCCGGTTTACTGGGTACGCGCTCAGCATTATCCAGCCCACCGTTATTAACTTTACGCAAAATTGGCTAATCACGCTTCGTGACTTCGATGATTTCACCGGCGTCGATACCTGAGTCACAATCGCCTAAGCTCAAATCGCTGCCGCCACTGAGTTTGTATATTCATATTCCTTGGTGTCTGAAGAAATGCCCTTATTGCGATTTTAACTCGCATGAAATTCGTGGGGAGGGCAGCCAAGCACCTGAGGAAGAATATGTTGCGGCGCTAATCCGGGATCTCGAGTTTGCTCTGCAAGATGTTTGGGGTCGACGGCTCAGCAGTATATTTTTTGGCGGCGGTACGCCTAGCTTATTCAGTGCTAAGGCCATTGATGCGATATTGACGGCAGTGCGCACATTATTGCCGCTGGAACATTTCGCTGAAGTTACACTGGAAGCCAATCCCGGAACATTTGAAGCGCAGAAATTCGCCGATTTTCGTGCCGCAGGCATCAACCGCTTGTCGATCGGCATACAAAGTTTTAATGCGCTGCATCTAAAAGCATTAGGACGTGTGCATGATGATCAGGAAGCCCATCGTGCAGTGGACATTGCGCTGAAGAATTTCGACAATATCAATCTTGATCTGATGTATGCATTGCCCGGGCAAACCTTGGAAGAAGCGCAAGCTGATATTGAAATGGCGTGTTCTCTCGGAGTTACGCATATTTCCGCCTATCACTTGACGCTGGAACCGAATACGCTGTTTCACCGCTTTCCACCCAATCTTCCCGATGATGAACAAGCAGCAGGGATGCAGGACATGATCGAGCAAACGACCGCAAGTCATCAGTATCGGAATTACGAAACTTCCGCCTTTGAGCAGGCAGGGAAGGAGTCACGCCATAACATGAATTACTGGCTTTTTGGCGATTATCTCGGCATTGGCGCGGGCGCGCACAGCAAAATCAGTTTCGCCGATAAAATCGTGCGGCAGATGCGCTATAAGCAACCGAAGGAATATCTGGCCAAAGCCAATGCAGCAGAATCGTTAATCCAGACGCAGCAGATACTGACTCCCGCGGACCGGGGATTCGAATTTATGATGAACGCGCTACGGCTCTCCGGCGGATTTGAAACGGCTGTGTTTCAGGAACGCACCGGCCTACCGATTGCCGTCGTTCAGAAGCAATTGGATGAAGCCGAGCAACGCGGCTTGCTGGTACACGATCATCACCGTATTAAACCCACCATATTAGGCAGACGATTTCTCAACGATCTGCTGCAGCTTTTTTTGCCTGAAACCACAAACCCGGAATAATGCTTGTCAGCGATTCAGCGTGATTATGCGCTAGAATCGCACACTTCTGATTTGAAGTTACTTGTAAAAGGAGCCAATGCCGTGGCATATGTGAAACCGGAAGAAATCATCGAAAACATGTTGCAGGCGGGTGCTAAAAAAGCGAGTTTGCCGGTCAAACAACTGCTGATCCGCGGCTTTCTGGCAGGTGCCTTTCTCGGTTATGCCACTACACTGGCGATTCTGGCGGCAACACAAACGGGCTGGGGTATCGCCGGTGCGCTGGTATTTCCGGTTGGGTTTGTCATGATCGTTCTACTCGGATTGGAACTGGCAACCGGCAATTTTGCGCTGATTCCGATTGCCGTCAAAGACCAAAGAGCGCCATTCAGTCATTTGCTCAAGAATTGGACCTGGGTGCTGACCGGTAATCTGATCGGCAGTGTTACGTATGCGTATTTGTATTGTATCGTCGCGACCAAAATGGGAACCATCGACCCGGAAACCATCCCCGCGCTGCAACGAACGATCGCTATCGCAGAAACCAAAACACTGGAATACGCCAAGCTCGGTCTGGATGGCACAATCACCGCCTTTACCAGCGCGATGCTGTGTAATTGGATGGTGACATTGGGTGCCGTCATGGCATTTACCTCGACCGCAACCATCGGCAAAATCGCCGCGATGTGGTTGCCGATCATGACGTTCTTCGGCCTCGGCTACGAACACGCCATCGTCAACATGTTCGTGATCCCCGCCGGTATCTTACTGGGCGCGGATATTACCATCGCGGATTGGTGGTTGTGGAATGGGCTGCCGGTGATTGCAGGGAATCTGTTTGGCGGGATGATTTTTACAGGATTTATGTTGTATTGGAGTTATAGAAAGGTGGATTGAATTAATCAAATATAACATTCATTAAGTTGGTTACCTCACTGAGTTATTTAAGCAGAAGCCGGATTTGAAACGAGATCTGTGGGGCGGAGAGTTTTGGACGGATGGCTATTATGTTGCAACTGTAAGGGAAAGAACGGATTGGGGTGTAGTTGAGCGGTATGTAAAAAACCAAGGCAAGCCAAAAGAAGAGCCGCGTCAGTTTGCGCTTTTCTAATACCCCGTGGTCTTGCTACGGGGTTGTTTATTAATTTTTCTAGAGTTAATAAACTTTGGGATACCAATCAAAAATTTTTGTGGCACGCTGAGTCAGCCATGTAAATTGCTTGAGGGATTGTAGTTATGAATGATTACGAGCAATCGTTGTTCTGGAAGAATGCTTTTACACATCGTGATGATGATTTTAATAGCCAATAGACATTTTAGCTCAGGCTTGTCGTGATTTTCATGTGCGAGTGGCTTTGCTGCTTCATCAAATTCAAAGTAAATTACCATCGTTTACACTGCATGATATTACGCATATAGATTCCTTATGGCGAAGCCATAACCAAGCATGGCAAACCGGAAATCTGAGCTTCGTTCCTGGCTGGGCGAAAATAGGGGAATAGAAGTTTGAAGTGGTACCGCAAAACTGGACAGGTTGTTAAGCTCTGTTATGGACACTATAGAGGATCATAATCATGAGCAAGAAACGCACACAATATTCCAGTGAATTCAAAGCAAAAATAGCGCTGGCTGCGATACGGGGCGATGAAACCA
>CAMCBD010000022.1 GCA_945872825.1 Nitrosomonas ureae | reverse complement strand
GCTTTCATCAAGGTCTTGATAACCAAACTCCCAATGAGGTTTATTATCAATATCAAGCAATTCATCAGGCTGCCTGAGCTTGATTAACTACCCATATCAGAGCTTAATTCTACTCTCAGGTTGGACAGTTGCAGGAGACCACTTCATAATTCATCTACTGCATCTGTGGATTATATGCGAAAAATTAAAAATAACTTACTACATACTTATTAGTATGTGGAATCCAAGTGATTTAAATTTTCAATGGAGAGAAACATAATGAGATGAGATTATCAATAATTAAAACCTCAACGGCCTTAGCTGCAGTTTTAGCAGTTTTCGTGACAACGACATTACCCGTCTCAGACGCTAATGCTGCTGATATTCGCGTAACATGCGAAAAAAGATCAGATCGGTCTAAGGTTTCTGTCGATGGCAATAATTTAGTTGCTAGTAACTATGTTGCCAAAATCATATCGGGTAGTCATACAAAGAAATCTGCACCCAAAGCCACTACTGGTGATGAAGTAGGATTTGATTTCGATAGCGATCCAGGCGATGTGGCTGCTGGCGCCACACGGATAGGTCGTGGCTTTATTCAAGGTCAAGTAACCGGGCAACTGATCAACGAGAAAGGATTTACTGTTGCACAGGCCACTAGAACCTGTCCCACGCGTTAAAAAACAGTTCACAGATAATTCTGTTTTACGCTAATTCATAGAGGTGATCCCTCGGTAGACGTATCGTAGGGTTCACCAAAACTTGGTCTTTGCTTCAATCAATATGAATTTCTGATCTCTACAAAGCGAAAGGGTATGTGTCACGAAAAAATATTGGAATTAAATAAAACCACAAGAATCATACATATAATGCTGCAAATAATTACACAAAATTTTTTTCTAGTTAATTAAAGAGGGCGACTCTCTATGTTTGAGACATCACAATTTAGAAAGATTGTTAGCGCAATCATTTATTTCACAGCAACTCTGACCTTTTTATCAATAAACAATGCTTCCGCAGATGGCAATCAGGTCAATTTCGCACTTACAGATAATGCAGGACACTGGTTTGATACCGGATCCGTAGTTGCAGGTAATCGTTCGATTGCAATTGCCTCTCCCGGTGTGAGAATCAATTTTTCTGGTAATTCCAATACTGTGCATACGAGAACCAGTTTGATTTATCCAACCGGTGCAGCGGGTATGCCATTTAATACCGATCCTAAGAAAGGGGGCGATAGCCTAACGCTAACCACGCCGGGATTGTATGTGTTTACCTGCAGCATTCATCCCTATATGTTCGGCGCAGTAATTGTGGATGACCCAACCACCAGTGGCCTGGATCTTGGATCTTCACTTAGTTTAGTCAATGGAATTACAGTTCCGAGCAGTAGCGACCTGGCAACACGTCTGTTGCGGACATTCTTTATCGCAACCAATCCGGCTAACTGGCAGAACTATGCGAGTAGCGCACCGTAGCATATTACTTATCCAGATGTTGATGTACGCGTGGATATCGGAGTCGTTAATCTACCGGCTGTGCTAAACGCTCGCTATGGAAATGATATCAATCTGGCGGCGCTTGCAAATCCAGCGACCCCCGCAGTCGGCGAAATTTGGGTAGCTACCCAGTTTGAAACGACTTCAGGAAAATCAAAACCGGGAACGGTATCGGCGATTGATGGATCTTCCTGGCAAGTAACACGCAAAGTAGCATTGCCTGCAATCCAGATGAACAACCCACACAACATGTGGACCGACAAAAATCAGAGCGTTATTTATGTAACACAATGGTTTGACAAGAAACTGACAGTTTATGATCGCCAAACGGGTGCGTTGATTCGTAATGTATCTGTCGGTGAAGCACCAGCGCATGTAATGACGCTGACCGATTCGGATCGAATTCATATCACCAATAACGGCGACATTCGAACAGACTCCGTGATGGAACTGACTCCTTTTGCTACCCAGATACTGCGCAGGGTGGACATTGGGCGAGGCAATCCGCACGCATATTGGATGAGTCATGACGGCAAAACCATGGTAACGCCCAATGTCATTACCGGCGATACCACGCAATACAATTTCAAGACAAATGTGATAGAGGCTATTTTGCCATCAGGTACTCGTCCATTTAGCCATCCCTTAGCAACGGGCATGATGCCGGATGCCAGCAAGTATTACGTTGCCAATCTGCTCGATAGCACAATTACGGTCGTGGATATGAAAACACACCACGTCATCAAGAACATCAACCTGATTGAACATTATGATCCCGTATCTGGAGCTATTTCTGGCCCTGTAGGCGCACTGCCGATTCAGACTCCCGTCTCTCCTGACGGGAAAAATATGGTCACAGCCAATACACTGACAGGGACGATTACCATCATCGATACACGACCCAATTTGGCTACAACGGATGAAGTTGTGGCGATGCTGTCATGCGATCCCGGTTGCCATGGCGTACAGTACGGCGCCAAGAAAGGGGGTGGTTACTATGCCTACGTTTCAAGCAAATTCTCAAACAGAATGCTGGTGGTTGATCCCGATCCCAATGGTGATGGCGACCCATCCGATGCCAAGATTGTAGGTAAGGTAGGACTTTTCTCGGCAAGCACAACGCTGAAAGATGACAGCATAACAGGCAATCCAGGAATGGGAGGGCAAGGTATTCTGCCAATCCCGGTGGTTTATAACGGTTGGGTTCAGAATCTGCCTACTTCCTGGAGTGATCAATTGACTCCAGCACAACGCAATCCGATTGAATAATTATATTTTTAATATAATATAACTAACTCAATGGATGAATGACGAACATAATTAGTGCTTGATATCGCTTGATCATATTAAACACTATTTATTACATTGACTTAATTAACTTCTTCAGGAGAAATAACATGAGCACAGGACACGAGGATCGACCTGGCAGTGGTGACCACAAAGGTTACCAATTCACCATCAACGATAATAATGAAGTCGTTGAAGTATTTGAAATTAAGAAAGGTGTTCCGGAACTTAAACCCATCGATGATGATGGTACGGAGACTTATGTAGTCAATGAAGATTGGGATAGTGAGAACGGATGAAGAACTGGGTATTGGTACAGAAATAACTGTTTACGCTGATGCGGATGGCGATGGCACCTATTTCCGTGTTTCGGAACAGTGGGCCCTTGATTCGCCCGAAGACGGCCCATTCAGGTTTGAAGGCCGGCTCGTTTATTCCCCAACTGACGACGACGATCATGTCGGAGTGCGTGGCGGTGAAGACTGCCATGGCGGGCAAGGCGCAGATGATTTCGTGATTCGTGAGGCCGCACATTTACGAATTGGGGATTTCAACTCGAGCGAAGATAACCTCATCATATTTGACACCGGTCTTGGTCTCACGTCAATCGCTCAGCTGGCTAGTTTTGTTACAGATGCTCAGCACGATGGTCAAGATTTCATCGTCTACTTTGGCGATGACGTATCGATCACGCTGGTAGGCGTACAACCGGATCAAATTAGTTGGGACGATGTCAGTGTATTGAGCTAATTCCAAGCAAACGGAGGAGTTCTTAACTCTTCTGAAATGATAAACGCTATCAAATATCTTCCCGTAAGATTCAGAATACAGGGATCTTTCGGGAAATCCTCAGCAAATACATAATCTTTATATAAAACAATATAAATCTTATCTCCTAGGATTTATAGATAGAGGAATTCTACATGAACATTACACGCATTAACCAAGAGCGTCTTCTCAACGCCAAATTGGCTTATACGCCGCGAAATTTAAAGCTTAAATCGGTGACTGCTTTACTGGATGGAGACGACGTTATTCCTAAAGCCGGGGATATGGTACTGGCGAAGGTAACAAAGATAGGTCAGCACGCCGGATTAGAATTATCACAGGGGCGACGTTCTGCTTTATTTGTAGGAGACGAAATTATCGTGTGCTACGGTAATCGCTATGCGCCCGATCAGTTTGAAGCCAACGTACCCAACGATTTGGGGCCGTGCGATTTGGTCGCATCAGGCGGTATCGCAGCACATATGAATCATTGCCATGCCAATGTAAAAACCCCTACTAGTATTCAACCGATTGGCTTACTATCAGATAGTCAGCAGCGAATCAATTTAAAAGATACTCAGGCCGAGATACTTGGTTCATGACAGATGCAGGGTCTAAATTAACCTTAGATTTTACCCATGCGGGTTTTCCTTCAACTTATCTTGCTTCACCAGCACAGATTGACAATATCATCGACACTTGTTACGCATTTGAGCGTAGCTAAAGTGGATGCAATTGTGATTGAAGTAGCGGATGGCTTATTTCAATCCGAAACAGCCGCTCTACTTCATTCCAGGATCTTTGCAAAAACTATAGATAGTATGATTTTCGCAGCGGGCGATGCAATGGGTGCAGCAGCTGGTGTTGCGTGCCTGAAAAGTAAGAAATTACCCGTGATTGCTATCAGCGGCCGATTGACCGCCTCCCCTTTGGCTATCTTTGAGACCGAGAAAGCCACGGGATTACCTGTTTTAGATAAAGCGGCGCTCAGCTCTCCAGCCATTGTCGATGTATTGCAAATTCCTTGCCTATCCGATTTGCGCCAAAACTCCCTTAAGGTCGCGGGGCAGCTACTGGGGCATTTGCGCAGCAAAGTAAACCAGGGATCGCAGACGCGGGCTGTATCTACGCCTTAACCTACGGTGAGCTTGTCTCCGGAAGGTGAAGCTACAACAGTAGCTTTAGGCAAAAACCGGGTAGGCAAAGCAACATCCTCCACCGGTGACACTCAAATAAATCATGCCCACAAGCTCGGAATAATTCACTTCAACCGTAGAATCGCGTGACTATCCATTTCACAATAAAGACAAAATGATTATTCCACCCCATACTTCACGGTCTCCGCCGCACTCTGTTCGCGCGTCTTGTTGCCAATGGATTGGCTCAAGCTGCGTTAACAATTGGTACGGCGTGGCTGATAAGAGAAATATTTGACAGTTTTCTGATTGCTGAACATGCCACGCTCAACTTGCACGTGGCATGGCTAATCATTGGATTAATCACTACTGCTGCTTGCATTAGTTGGCTGCGCATGATGGAACGTATTGATGCCGAATATATGGGGCAACACTATGCCTCGGAGGTTCGCATTCTATTGTACGACTGCCTCAGTTTTCTGACACCACGAACGATGCAGAAACGTAGCCGGGGCGGTGTATCGCTTCGCTTCGTCGGTGATATGACATCATTGCGGCGCTGGGTGAGTATGGGATTAGCACGGATAACGGTCGCAGGTGTCTCAACAGTATCTGCATTAATGGTGTTAGGAATGATCAATTGGCAGCTGACTCTGACGGTCACCCTATCATTAGTCATCGGCACAGGATTAACCTACTTATTTGGCAGACGCATGCGTGCTGCTGCAATTGAGTCTCGGCGTCGTTTATCCAATTTAGCAGCAAATGTGAATGAAAAAGTAACCAGCATTGCTGTCGTACAAGTATTTGGTCAAGTTGATCGCGAGCGCGAACACATTGTTCGTCAGGGAAAATATCTACAGAAATCGATGGTGGCGCGAGCACGGGTAGCGGGACAGATTCTTGGAATAACTGAGTTCTCAGTCGCCATGACATCAGCAACAACACTGCTGGCAGGTGTTTTTGCTGTAGCCGCTGGAACGGCCAGTGTGGGTGCAGTGATTGCGGCAATCAGCATTGTCGGCATCCTTTTACCCCCTCTGCGTGACTTGGGACGCGTTCAGGAGTATTGGCATGGCGCTTGTATTGCACGCGAAAGAATCAAAGAATTTTTAGACAGCCCTTCATTGGTCACACAGTCAGCAAATGCGCCGGATTTAACAGTCAGTTCAGGCCGTCTGGAGTTTGATTCGATCAGTGTAGCGGGTGGGCTAAGTCAATTGAGTGGCACGGTAGAGCCAGGCACAATTGTTGCCGTAGTGGGTCCTAATGGCGCAGGCAAATCGACACTATTGTTATTGGCTGCACGACTGATTGATCCCCAGGAAGGAAAAGTGATTCTTGATGGACAAAACCTGGCAGAGCACAACCTGAATTCTGTCCGGCATGCCATCGGCATGGCAGGTCCAGATTTACCTTTGTTGCGCGGCACCATCGACAGGAACTCGCGTTATCGCTGGCGGAATGCTCCGGATGAAGAAGTTGCTAGAGTACGCGCATTATGCGGTATTGATGAATTACTCGCGCAATTTCCAGAAGGAGAAAAAACACGTGTCGCCGAAGGTGGTTTGAGCTTATCGGTAGGTCAGCGCCAACGCATTGCGCTGGCACGCGCTTTACTCGGCAATCCTGCACTTCTCCTGCTGGACGAAGTGGATGCCAATCTGGATTCACAAGCCAGCAAAGTCATAGACCGTGTACTCGCTGAGCATCAAGGTACCGTATTGATGGTAACGCACCACTTAAACCATATCATGGCCGCTGATGTGATCTGGCATCTCGAAGCAGGCCGTTTGCTGGAAGTTGGCCCACCTGCCGAACTGTTATCTGGCAACGGGCCAACCGCACGGTTTTTTGGCATGAACAAATCGGTAGCCATTTGAAGCTAATCGTTTGGGGGATATTACTCATGCTGCTACAAGCCTCTACCGCTAAGGCGATAGATATGACACCACGTTCCAAGCCGTTAGAGCGAGGGGTTATATTGCAACGTACGTTGCAAATGGATGCAAGCCAGAAGTATTTTCTTTATATCCCATACCATGGTGAAAACAACGCAAGAATCTTTATTACCGTACATGGGATTTCGCGCAACGTTAAAGAACATGCCAAGAGATTTGCTGCTTTTGCTGAAAAATTCGGTGTTGTGATGATTGCACCCTATTTTCCTGCTGATCGCTTTCCTGATTATCAGCGATTGGGCCACAAAGGAAAACGCGCTGATCTCATGCTCAATGAAATCGTATCTGAAGTCGCGCAAATTACCGGAGCCAGCGCACATAAGCTTTACCTGTTTGGTTATTCGGGCGGAGCACAATTTGTGCATCGCTATATGCTTGCTTATCCGGAACGTGTCGCAAAGATTGTTTTAGGAGCGCCAGGTTGGTATACCCTGCCCAACCCATCACTTGAATACCCAATCGGAATCAAAGAATCCCGCCGCTTACCACAGATACAATTCGACCCTGCGCAATTCCTGCATATCCCTGTTTGTGTACTAGTGGGAGAAAAAGATAATCGGCGTGATGCAGAGCTCAATAAATCAACACAAATTGACAGATTGCAAGGCAAAACCCGCATCGAGCGCGGCCGGCATTGGGTAGAAGAAATGAATCATCAAGCCAGAACACAGGGTTTATTGACAACCTATGCATTTCATCTGCTACCGGATTCACCCCACTCGTTTTCTATTAGCATGCGGCGCGGCGGCATGGGAGAGAAAACGTTTGATTTCTTATTTTCCGAGGGATGATACTGTGCCACCCCTATCACTCGAGCAGATCGAGTATGTTTAATTTGAATCCTACTAACGATTGGTAGTGATACCGAGAATTTACCAATCATATAGTGCACGCAAATGAAAATATCCTGGTTAAAGATCATGCTCAGTGCAATGGTTTGCAGCCTATTGATGAGCACTACTGCTTATGCGCAAGAAGATACCTCTGACCGATCGCAGAAATCCGTCACAAAAGAAACCTCGAAAGAAAAGAAAAGAAAAAAGAAAAAACCAGGTCCTTTCATCGGAAATGCTGGCTTAGGCTATAAATGGAATAAAGGGAAAAGTGAAATCCGCCTTGGCGGGTTTATGCAGGTTGATTCGCGAACATTTTTTGATGATCAAGCCAACTCAGGAAACGATGGTTTTATTTTGCGCAGAATTCAACCATCACTCGAGGTTAAATTTAACAAGACTTATAGTTTCTATATCATGTCAGGTTTTGGAGCTACACCCGGAATCCTGGATGTCTATCTAGAGGGTAATTTCACGAAACCATTCAATGTTCGTGTAGGCAAGTTCAAACCCCCGTTTGGGCTGGAGCGGCTGCAATCAGCCACGGCGTTGGCTTTTAACGAACGCGCCTTTCCTACCAACTTAGCACCCAATCGCGCGATCGGCGCACAAATTTTCGGCGACATACTCTGGGATACGACGGAATACCAAATTGGATTGTTTAACGGCGCAATTGACAATAGCTCAGGATTACGCGGCAGCGTAATTAATTCAAACAGCAGTGGTGTTGATTTTGTTGCGCGTATCTTCTCCCATCCCCTAAAGCATAGCGATGCCGAACTCTTGAAAGGGCTTGGATTGGGTATTGCTTATAGTTATGGAACGCAACAAGGCGGCGCACAGCCGGGGCAATATAATTTACCAACCTTTATTTCCCCTGGTCAACAAGTCATTGCCTCCTATGCGCAAAGTGCCTTCGCCGATGGCAGCCGCCAAAGAATTTCTCCGCAGCTTTATTATCATTACGGCCCATTTGGTTTACTTGGCGAATATACAATTTCCCAGCAAGATATCAAGGTTGGAACAACCACGGATAAGGTTACAAACGAAGCTTATCAAGCGCAATTATCCTGGGTTGTATTTAATGGCGATGCTTCTTTTCGCAGGATAAGACCGATTAATCCAATAACGCTAGAAAATATCAGCGCATGGGGTGCTGTTCAACTCGTGACACGTTATTCAGAGCTAAACTTGGATTCCAATGCGTTTACAAATGGATTGCTTGATCCGGATCGTTCAGCCAGAAAGGCACAGGATTTCGGGGTGGGTATCAATTGGTATCTCAATCGCAATATTAAATTCCAATTAGATTACAATCAGACTCACTTTATCAGCGGCGCGAATGGAGGAACCAATCGGCCCGAAGAGAAGGTTTTGTTTTCACGCATGCAAATCGCATTTTGATTTTCTTAACCAATTACAATACGCACTGAACAGATTCTTCTTGCCGAACATACCAAGTAAGATAGTGCTTGAAATCGATCCTTGATTCGTTTACCGTCTAGGTCAATCGCAATCAATAAGCTGGATTGGACATCCACCAGTCAAAAAGGACTAAGCAATATGTTCAATTTAGGTTCCATGCTCAATTTAGGCTCCACCGAGCCGGTCGTAGGCAAGGCGCATACTGTCGTAGCGTGTTCGGCCACAGAGATATTTCAGTATCTCGGAGAAGGTTTGTTTCAGAATTATCCAAAATGGTCACCAGAAGTTAAAGAGCTTGAGCAAATTACTCCCGGACCAATAAAGTTGGGAACTGAAGGACGGCAGGTGCGTATCGACCAAGGACGCCGGACAGAATCTAAATTTAAAATCTCCGCATACGAACCCGGCGTACGCTTAACGCTTATCGGCGTGTCTGATCCTTTTCGCTGTACGTATGAATTACAGGCTATCAATCCTGAAGCATCAACCAAACTGACATTTTCTTTTGAGCTGCTTGAGATTCTAGCAATCATGCGGCCGTTTGAAGGATTGGTTCGCGTTGCCATCAAAGAGGGTGCTGAGCGAACGGTTCAAAATATCAAACGTTTGGTTGAAGCAGAAAGATCCGCAAAAATTTCTGCCAAAAAGGAGGACTGATGGAACAAGATACTTTTCCCACTATTCAGGCACCACGAGTTGATGATCGCCCAGTATGGGACGTAGTCTTTGCAGTTTATGGCTATCCAGCTTTACTGTTGGTACATCGGCTCAAAGTTTTTTCATTACTGGCGGATGGCCCGCGCACACTGGCCGATATCTGCAACGCGTTAAATATTAAGCAACGCCCAGCAGAGGCCATTCTAACCGTAGCTACTGCCTTGGGCTTCTTGTCATTGCAAGAAGAGCGTTATTCTCTGACTGCGGTCACAGAAGAATATTTGCTGAAAAGCAGCCCTAATTATTTCGGTTTCTTTTGGGATCTGATGATCGACAATTATCAGGTATCTTCCTTTGCCAGCCTGGAAAAAGCAATTCTGACCGATTCTCCGCAGGCTTACGGCGGCGGTGATATTTTCAAGACGCATGAAGAGCAAATCGAATTGCTGCACCGTTTCACTTGTGGCATGCATAGTATGAGCATGGCTTCAGCGCTGGTGTGGCCAAAGGTAATGGACTTTTCCCAGTACCGGACGATGTTGGATATTGGCGGCAGCTCAGGCGCGCACTCGATTGGCGCAGCTTTGCGATTACCCAATCTGCAGGCGATTGTTCTGGATTTCGCTCAGGTGTGCGAAGTGGCTGAAGGATACATTGTTGAGTATGGCTTGCAAGATCGCGTTAAAACCTATGAAGCCAATATTTGGTGTGATCATTGGCCATCGGCCGACCTCCATTTCTTTTCAAATATGTATCACGACTGGCCACCGGAGAAATGTCATTTTCTGACCGCGAAAAGCTTCCGGTACCTGGAATGTGGCGGACGTATCGTCATTCATGAAATGCTGTGTAACGACGATAAAACGGGTCCTTTTGCACCGGCTGCATTTGGCATGATGATGATGGGCTGGACCGAAGGAAAGCAATACTCCGGTTTGGAATTATCAGCGATGTTGCAGGAAATAGGATTTGAAGAAATTCAAATCCACAAAGCCTCAGGCTATTACAGTATCGTAACCGCCCGCAAACCCTAACTTTTACTTCTACTTGCAGGCATTTTGTGGGCTAATCAGAATGATCAGGCCCGTCGAGGGCGAACAATTAATTCGCGCCTTCATCCAATAACGCACCCACCAGCTTCGCTTCTATTTCCTGGTATTGCGGATTGTTGTTACGAACGGCGGAAGGCTCTTGCCAGGCAGGGTTCTGGCGTAAAGCGCTGGTCAGTTTGCTCCAGTTATCGGGTAATTTTTCACTATCCGCTTTGTCCACATGCAAAGTATCCTGCGCGGCATGACCGCGGTGCATTAATTTATTCAGCAGGTGTTTTTGGCGCAAATACAAGACTTGCAGGGTGGTTTCGTCGGCGCATTGCCACTGCGTACCTTTCACGGTTGCTTTAATTTCATCACCATAGCGCTTGAAGGTTGACCAACCGGCACCGGCAATGGCACCCAATGCAGTGGCAGCGCCCAGGCTCATGCCACCGACCATCAAATCAATGCCCGCTCCGGCGGCGGCACCCTTGGCTGCGGCGCTGCCGACATCGAGTCCGTACGCTTTGAGTATGCCGGGGGCGAAGATGTCCAATTGCCAGTGGCCATTACTGACCGGAATTTTCTGGATCGCGACATCTTTTTCCGAAAAATTAAAAATGGATAATAAGTCATACAGACAATGCTGCTCAGCTTTGCGGACAAATTCATGCAGCCGGTCTTCAAGCAGTGAATGCGCAATCAGATTATTTTGAGTCGTTTTGCTTTCACGATAGCAAGCCACATTCACAATCAGCGCAGCAACCCGTTTGGCGCCGGATAAGCAAAGCTGGCTCCATAATTTGGCACGGTAATCAATCAGCTTCTGCAGCCGGTCGTAATGCGATTCCACCAAAGTCTGCATTTTCTGATACAGACGCTTCTCCGCTTCAAAAGTAAACGCGACGGTATCGAATTCTAGCGTGGCATGCATGTGGAAAGCTGCCAGATGCTCGCGCCATTTCGCCAGTTCCCGGTCATGCCCAGCGATAAAATTAAACACCGGGATAATCGGTTTGCCCGATTGCGTGAGTATGTCCAGTTCCAGGCGGTACTTTTCCAGGAAAGGCTCGCGCACATCGATAATATAGAGAAGAATATCGCTGCGTAACACTTGCCGGATGACTTTCGCTTCCTGCTCGAGTGGATCATTGACAGCAACATGCGTCACGAAATGCTCCAGTATCTGCACCGGTGGCAGCAATTTTGATTTTGCAGCCAGCTTTTTGATATGTACCGATAAAGCCCGTGAATCTTCCAAACCGGGCGTGTCGTACAAATTCAGAATCGCTTCATTGTCAGCGGATATCGTCGCTTGCTCGACATGCCGCGTGGTGCCTGCACCGTCTTCGATGACACCAAATTCGGTGCTGCGCAACATCGTGCGGATCAGCGATGTTTTGCCCGTATTGGTATGCCCGACGACGGCAATATTCAGCAAAGCATCGGTATGCGGGCGATAGGGATTTTTTACGATCATAATTTATTGGGTAATCACATGTTCTGCAGGAATACCGCAGGTTTCGGCCAGACGGAACCAGGCAAATTCGCGCGCATTGGTAACCGGAGCCGAGGGCTTGCTCAAGAGGATTAACCAGGGTTTTCCATTGCTGCTGTCGACCAATTCCTTGATCAAGCGTTGTACACCGCGATCAGGCAAGCGATGCGCGGCCACACCCAGCAATAACGGGCCATTGAGATTTTTTATCAATGCAATGGCTTCGTCATGAGAATCTTGATCGATGATATTCAAACGGCAGGTTACCGATTCCGGCCAGTGCGTTGCTTGATCCAATTCAATACCAAATGCCTGCGCATTCGATGGAATGGCGACATTCGCTGGCGGCAGGGTAACTTCGGCAGGTTTAATGCCAGCCTGCGGATCGGCATCAATAACCTCGGCTTTTACTTCGCGTGCCATCAGACGCTGACGCAGCTCTATATAGTAAGGCAAATAAAGATCCAGCTTGAACCGGTGCTCACTCCATTTTTGCATGACGAGCGAGAGACCGAGCACCAAAAGGCGCGGGAATATGCCATAGACCAGTAACTCACCGATTAAGAAAGTGGCCCAGGCCATCCGTGTTTCGGCATCCTGCTTGCTCACGCCTATCCGGCTGGCGATGGTTTGCGGGTCATCCGGAATCTTTAATCCCATCGCTTCCAGCGGCGTGCCGAGAATTTGCGTGAGTCTGGGCAGCGTGCTGTCCGGCAACAACGTGGTGCCCCAGATGAAGTTATATTGTTTGGCCAGCATGAGTAATATCAGCAACACCATGCCAGCGATTAAGTAGGTTAACCAGAATTTGTGCGTGAGTACGCTGATGCGCCACTTGCCGGCATCGCCGGTTAAGCAGCTCTCCCACCAAGCGTGCGATGCCAGTGAGGCAATCGTGGGGTCTTTCTTGTGCCTGTAAGGCAGCCAACTGGCCAATTGCGCGACAATGCCGCTGCTTAAACTTTGCAGATTCAGCGTAATGCCCGAAATCCATAGCAACAAAGAAATCAAATTAAATCCCAGCAATACCGCGAGCAACCAGTAAATATTCAGCGTGGAGTAATCACCCACCGCCTGGCTTGCCGCCAACCCGCCCAGAATGACGGCAACTCCCAGACAAATCCGGCGTGCACGGATAAATTGCCGGTGCGGCTGTTGCAATGCATCGTTCAGCGTGTTTTCCTGAATCAAACGCTTGGCGCGCATGTTCAATCGTTGGATAAAATCCGCATAATTGAAATCACCATGGGCAGACCGCGGCAACTCCTGAATACTGGCATACGACAAATCCTCCGCTTTAGCGGATTCTATCTTGCGTACCTGTTCGATACGCACCAAATCATCGAATGTGTGTTTCTTTACTGACATTTCCCGGTTAATTCCAAATAAGGAGAATCAAGACATTACGGTGGCTGATTTGGGTTTGTTTCATAAAAAATGGTTAGAATTTATCAGGCCTTTGAAATTCGTTATGAGCACAGCAAGTTCCAGGCAAAAATTGGCGAAAAAGCGGAGTTTGCAATTTGCAAATGAGCATTTTAAGCCAATTTTTAACACCGAAATTGCAAGCGCAATAGAATTTCAAAGGCCTGTTATAGTAAAACAAGCTAAAATTTGTTATTAAATCATTCAAAAATTATGGCAGGACAATTCCATGAAGCCGGTTGCAATTTTTAGACATTTACCCATCGAAGGGCCAGGCTATTTTGCCACATTTCTCGACAACAATCATATTCCCTGGCGACTGATTAAAATAGACGCCGGTGAAAAACCGCCAACCAGCATTGATGAATTCAGCGGCCTGGTGTTTATGGGCGGGCCGATGAGCGTCAATGACGATTTGCCGTGGATTGAAAACTCACTGGCGTTAATCCGCCAGGCGGTTGCAGTGGATATGCCGGTTTTGGGCCATTGCCTGGGCGGACAACTCATGGCCAAAGCCTTGGGCGGTGTGGTCAGTGCCAATCCGGTCAAAGAAATGGGCTGGGGCGAAGTCAATGTACCGGATAACCCGGTTGCCCGTTCCTGGTTTGATGAGCTAACCACTTTCCAGTCGTTTCACTGGCACGGCGAAGCATTCAGCATCCCGCAAGGCGCTACCTGCATCTTGTCCAGCCCGTACTGCGAGAATCAGGCTTTTGCGCTGGGAATGCACTTAGGCATGCAATGCCACGTGGAAATGACCGAGCGTCTGGTCATTGACTGGTGCAGCGTCGGCGCGGAAGAACTGGCCAGCCTGAACGAACCATCGGTGCAATCC
The DNA here is from genome assembly GCA_945872825.1 of Nitrosomonas ureae. Classification (GTDB taxonomy): domain Bacteria; phylum Pseudomonadota; class Gammaproteobacteria; order Burkholderiales; family Nitrosomonadaceae; genus Nitrosomonas; species Nitrosomonas ureae_D. The sequence continues at coordinate 20,445 of CAMCBD010000022.1, read as the reverse complement.
ATTGCTGAGATTGAAAAGAATTTGCCGGAACGCGTGGCGGAACTGAATGCGGTGGCTGAGCGGTTGTATCAAAAATGGACTGTCAACTTAAGGAAACTCTGAATAACCCACCTCTGTCATTCCGAACAAAGAGAGGAATCTTTGGCACTCATAGATTTCTCGCTACGCTCGAAATGACAGTTGTTCAGAATTCGACGCCAGCGTACAGGGCTGGATCAACCCTATGCGTTTTGCAGATTCATGGGGGCTACGGCGGCATGTACTGAAGCCAATCCGCATCAAACCCGGCGATTTGCACCAAAAAAATCAAGCGCCGCTGCGCGGTGCTATCAGTGAACAGCAAATCAGTGCGTCAGCGTTCAGCGGCGTCCGCGATCCACTATTCGATGGGGGACCGAACACAACACCCGGAAACCGACAGCATTGAAGCGACCGCCCGGATGGAGGCCGAAGCGTACCGAAGCGCGCACGAAACCCGGATCATTGTCCCAACGACCACCGCGTAACACACGGGCCTCACTCGTACTCAATGAAATATCGCTCGGTTGACCGTACGAACTCAGGCACCACTCACAGACATTGCCCGCCATATCGTCTACCCCGAACGGGCTGCGAGCCAGCGGGTATAAGCCTACCGCAACCGTACGTCCAATGCCTGCCTCAAAACTGTTTACGCGCTGTCTGTTCCGTTCACCTCGCCATGATGGATAGTCTTGTTGCGTGCCCCCAACGCCAGCCCATTGCCATTCCCACTCGGCGGGCAATCGAATCGGCAACTGTAGTTTTACACTCAGCCAGCGGCAGTAGGCCAGCGCATCGTACCAAGAGACATTGATCACCGGGTAATTGGCAATAGACCAAAGCAGCGAACTGGGTTTTTCTTTTCTCGGCCGATCCTCCCACCAGGCTGGATTGCAATAACCATCCGCTGCGTCGAGAAAAGCTAGGTATTGCACCCAGGTGACCGGGTAGCGAGCCAGGCGAAAGGGGCGCACCGTGAAGTGTTCCTGGGATTCAGTATCCAAGGTGACTTCACCGGCCGGTATGTTTATCCACGCGATATCGGGCAGACCATTGCTATTAAGTCCAACACCGTGCCTTGGATCACCCAATTGATTGAGGTGCATGCCAATTTCTTCCCGGCGGTGATGCGGTGTATTGTCAGTGTTCAATTCATCGTATAGCGCGAGCGGTTCCGGGCAAAGAAAGTGACGCAGGTGCGTCTCAGGCAATTGTGGTTCGAGGGCTCGCCAGGTCGCGATGCCCGAATCAGAAAAATACTTATCGGGAGCAGGCGATGCAAGGTGGTTCAGCCTGCGCAATGCTTCAATGGCGGGCTTTTGCCGTTCCCAGCCCCACTTCACAAGACAGGCCGCTGCTGATCTCCGCTCCTACCCCAATCCCGCGCTGCCTGCTCGGCTTGATGACGCAGCGCCAGATCCGCTGCATAGCACGCATACCAGTCCATAAAACGTTTCCAATGGCTGAACACGGCCTCATGTCCCACTTCATACACAGCCGGTTGTTCGTTACTGCTGACTAAGATACGCTTATCGACGAGTTGCTGCGCCAAGATCCAAGTAGCCCCAGGCAGATCCCCCTTGACTGCACGGCGGCGCACCACAGCTAACGCACCACCCGCCTCATAGTCACGCTGTTCCACGCTGGCGATGGCCAGAAACAAACGCGAAATGATCTCCTCATCCCATACTTTCCCATCTTGCTTCAGCATTTCCTTAGCCTGCGCAACCGCTTGTTCAGCCAAGCTGTCAATAGCGCCAGCAACACCGCCTATGGCAGTGTAAGCTGTTTCGGTCAGCGCATCGCCATCTTTCTTGTCATACAACAGGGACAAAGCAAACTCAGCCAGCGCCAATGCGCCCGGCCCTGATCCGGTATCCTTCAGAATGTGTTGCACCAAATGATGTGAGATAGTCAGTCCTGCCGCCTGGGCAGGACCGGTGATCATTTTTTCTAACGCTGCCGGTCCCGGAACGGCCACTAGAAAATGCCCCGAGCGCAGTAACGCGATGCAGGGCTCATCCTGTGGCCATTGGTCGTAAAAGTCAGAGCGCATCGCGACCACCACGCGCACCAACGGACATTCCACCGCAGCAGTCAGCAACTTAAAGAAGTTACTCCGTGCACCCTCCTCCACTTTGCTGGCAAATACTTCTTCAAATTGATCGACGAACAGCAGAAGCTGCACGGCTGCGCCATCTTGCCCCAGCGCATCGCTCGCCACGGTGGCAATATCGGCTGGATGCGTTCGCAGCCGCTGCGTCAGATCCGGCACACGCCAATTTTGGTCTGGAAATGATTTGCCCAAGGCAGCCGCCAGGGGTTGGAACGGATCATCGCCCAATTCGCGCGGGGAAAAACTGATTGGAGTCCAGCGAACACCCCCTACGATAGCATTCTCAGTCAGGGCTGGAATCAACCCTGCGTACACCAGCGAGGATTTACCCGAGCCCGAAGGCCCGATCACCGCAAGAAAGCGTTCGCTGCGGGCAATGAGACGTTCAGCCAACGCTTCGATTTCCGCATCCCGGCCGAAGAATCGATCCGATTCGGCGGTCAAAAAAGCGCGCAAGCCCGGGTATGGACGGCCCGTAATGCGTTTCGGCGGGATAACGCCGTGCCGTTCGGAATAACGCCAGAGTGCTTTCAGTACATGTTCTTTGAGATCTTCTGGCGTTTTGAAGATTGCGGGGCGCCCAGCCTCTTCAGCACCATTATTGACGCGCTGCCTGAACGATTCGATCCGATCTGGTGAGTTCTCTTGAGTAACTGCGTCGTGAAATTGGCTCAAGATCGCGCCATCGTCCTTGATGAAGATCAGTGTCGACAGGTTATGTTCACGTGCCTGCTGGTATTCAAGCTCAGTAATGGAAAATGACTGACTGGGAGGGATGAATCCGTAACGACGACCGATAATTCCGATATAGAGATTGCACCCCGCCACGTCCGCAAGGCAGCTCTCGCGGACACTGCGCTCGTCGGCCGTATAGCTTTCAACAACCGTGCAATGACCACCCAGTGCTTTCCGGATTGCTTCGCGCTCCGGTCTCAGATCGTTCAATGTCGAAGAAAGATAGACTCTCATAGCCAATCAGAAAATAGGCGAGTAATTGAGACATAAACGAAAATCGCCTGAAAGTTTCTCAAAATAGATGGGCGTGAAATCAATTTGAATCAATCCAAAATATGCTCACCCAGCAATAGCTTCAGAAATTTCTCGCGCGTAGCACTCGATGAATCCCGATACAGCTTATATTTCGCATGCTGATCCGGTTGTTCCGGGTTGATTTCGATGCCCCAGAGCGGCGCCAGCGTCATTGGTAGATTGGAATAGCGTACATCCACGAGCACATTCGGTTGTTCCGGTCGAATCGCAAGCAATCCTGCCGAGAAATGGCTAAAGCGCGCAATATCGTTTGCCAGCACCGACGACGGCGGCAATGTGCTCAAGTCGCGTTCCAGGACAAATTTTTCAACGGATTCTCCCGGATAAATGCGCGGCTCGGAAAATAAACCGACCCGGATCGCATTTACATAGAGTTTGCCTTCAAATTCATAGATGGAACGCCACAGTACCAGATTGGCGAGTGTCGGTTTCACCAGCAATTGTTCCGCACGATGTCCTTTTTCCGCAATCAATGTTTCCGCAACGGTTTCGGCACGGTGCAATTGCATCCAGCCGAATGATAAGTAAACTGCCGCAAGCAGTAACCCAATCCAGGCCGCCGTGTGATTGTATTTCCTGAAAGCAATCACCCCGGCAACCAGTAGGATCAGTGTGAAAGCCGGATCCAGTACCGAAATGATATTAAACGCCACGCGCACATCGCTCACTGGCCAGAGCAGATTGGTGCCATAACTGGTAAAGGCATCCAGCACGCCGCTCAAACAATAGCCGAGCAAAGCAAATAAATACAGGCGGGAAAAGGGCAGGCGCTTACGCAGAAATGGCCACAGCAAAAGCGCCGCAATCAAGGCACCGAATGGCACAAAAAACAGCGAATGCGTGAAATGACGATGAAACTCGATATTCAATAACGGATCATTCGATGAATGAATCAGAATATCGGTATCCGCAGCAATTCCGGCAAAAAAACCAATGCCGGTTGCAAGTCGCGTTTCCTGTTGTTTAGCACCCGATTGCGCCATCGTGGCGCCGAGCAATCCATGGGTCAATAAATCCATATTTGTTAAGAGTCTGAAATAAAAAATTATAAAAGAGACATAGTATAAAAGGATAGGCGATCCGGTTGCGATTTATTCTTGCCGGGCATTGCCCAAACATAAAGGATACCAGGCAGACTGTCAGGTTATACTGTCTTGTCGAGCGGTGCATCAGAGCCTATCAGTAAAGTTTTAATCGAGAAATAAATGCGTTATTACAACCATTACCAATTTATCAAATGGACAAACGGTTAAAAGCCGGGTTACTGGCTCTGGCCGGTCTGATTATTTTTGCTGGAGTTAGTCTCTATGCACTCCGCAATCCCCTGCTGGAAGCACTGATCAGTCACCAATTGGGCAGACAGGGGATGCCATTACAATCCATTTCGGTGCTCGATATTTCGCTCAATGCCTTCCGCTTGCAGGATCTGACAGCGGGCAAAGATAAGGAATTGCGTGTTGGCAAAATTCTGGTGACTTGGCAGCTGCCGGATCTGCTCGCCGGAAAACCGGCAACAGTTGAGATCAGCGGTTTGCAATGGGTACTCGACTTGAATGGAGAACGCCCTCCTTCGGATTCGCTGCAAGCCATGACGTCAACAACTGGAAGCGATATCAACATACCCTGGTTGCCTAATTTTTCACTGAGGGACTCAGCAATTCATCTTCACGCAGCGGCTGGCAATGCCACGGTTGCGCTGTCTGGCGACATCAAGCAAGACCAACCGGGTACTCAGGCGATACGTCTCAGCGCCGTAGCTTCCGGTTCACTCGGTCAAACCAAAGTCACATTGGCTGCGACTCTGGATAAACAGGGGAACATGCGGGGCAAGGCCACTGTTGCTGAAGGCTTGCTGAACTTGCCGGCAGCAAAAATTTCCAGTTTTGCAGGCGAAGCAACTTTTACGGTTGCGGCCATGCGGCTACAACATATCGGCACCGAGTTTGCGTTATCCAAAGTTAAGTTGTCAGGAGAAAAGTCAGCGAAGCCGGTTTCTGAACAGGCTGATAAAAACCCGGCAGCATTCCCATTGCATGACCTGGCCATTGATCAAATCAGCGTTAAAGGAGATATTCGCGGATTACCGGATTCCTGGTCAGGACAGCTCGATTTGGATATCGATGGCGGCCAATCGACCATTGGTTCTATGGATATCCGGCAGATATCTGTTTCCTTGCCGATGCAGATTAATCTCGATCAGGATAGCTGGCGCATTGGACTTCGCAATCCAGGGCTGGTTACCTTGGGCAAGATTGACTCCGGCACTGCTTTGCGCTTCCAGAATCCACCGAAGTTTTCAATTTCCCAAGCCAATCTGGAGCTGGTGAAGAATTCGCAGGGGTTGGCAATTACACATGATATCGCTGTGATACCCGCCAGTTTCACCTTGCTGGTTGATCAAGCCAAATCTCCGGCCATTGAAGCACAGATTCACCCCGGGAAAATAGCCTTGAGCGGAGTGTTCGACGCCAAAGAGAAGTATCAGGCACGTATTACCCTCAGCGATGCGGCGGTATTGTTACCGCAATCTCAACTGCAATTGAAGGCTATCTCCGCCACCCTGCATCTGAATGACCCTAAAACCGGCACTGCCACTGATTTTGCCATCGGCCAACTGCAACATCTGGCACCCGAGCCGCTGTTTGCAGCAGCGTCCATTTCCGGCAGCGTCCGGAATGAAGCCGCTGAAGGAAAGCCAGCGGAGTACGCATTAAACGTTGCGGGCGGCATACCGGATTTACGCTATTTAAAAATCACCAGCAAGCATTCGCCCGATAGCGGTAACGGGATGCTAAAAGCAGAGATTGTTCCGCTGAACTTCTCACCAGAACGCTTGCAGCCCAGTGCACTTTCCCCCGCTTTATCCCTGTTAGAAAATGTGAGCGGTCAAATCAGCGCGAGCGCACAATTCAATTGGTCCAATCAGGGCGTACATAGCAGTCGCGGCGCGTTGGAATTACGCCAGGTATCGTTTACCCAAGAAACCGCCAAAATAGGCGATCTCAATGCATCGCTCAATTTAGAGAACTTAGTATCGCCCAGCAGCCTGCCGCAGCAGACCATCACGATCCGGCGCATTGATTTCGGCATCCCGGTAGAAAATCTGCTGGTTACCTACCAGATCGAGGGCACAGATCCACCGCGTATCGCGCTTGAGAAAACGCAATTTTCCATGATGGATGGCAATCTGTCTCTGGCGCCCACAATCATTAATCCTGCTGCTGCACATACCGACATCCTGGTCCGCGTGAGCAACATCGATCTGGGAACCTTTTTTAATCTGATTCGAATCGATGGGCTCACCGGAAGCGGGCATCTGGATGGTCAGATTCCGATCCGCTTGGAAGATAATCAGGTTATGATAAGAAAAGGCCATGTGGCAGCAAAGGCACCGGGTGTTTTGCGTTTCCAATCCGCAAAAGCTTCACAACTGTTAGCCACCGCGGGTGAAGAGATGAACTTGTTGCTGCAAGCCGCACAGGATTTTCATTACACCGAGCTGTCACTGGATCTGGATAAATCGGCAACACATGGCTTGATCGCCAAACTTTCCTTGCTGGGGAATAATCCTGCAGTTAAAGATGGGCAGGTTTTCCGCTTGAATATTAATTTGGAAAGTAATATCGACAAAATTCTGCAGACGATTAATCAGGGCTACAATTTATCCCATGAAATTCTACGCAATGCATTCAGGCGTCATTAAGTTAGGCAGCGCCATATTATCGCCATAGAGCACAGTTAGGCTCATTACCGATTCCCGGCAAAATACGGCTTGGGAATCCACTAGAAAAGGAGTGCAATCATGCGCAAAATTGATCGAATAACAAACACAATACGCGTCACAGTAATCCTGATCCTTTGCTGCCTGGTGATCACTGCGTGCGCACCGACAGTCAAGCTGGAAACTCCGAAAGAGCCGATTACGATTAATCTCAATATTAAGCTGGATGCTGATATTCGGGTAAAGCTTGAAGAAGAAGCCAAAAAAGATATCGCGGCCAATCCCGGCATTTTCTGATATTAAACGAGAAAGGAGAACACTATGCAGCGTATTCCAAAAATGACAGTTAAAAAACCGCTAGCGGGGATCAGCGGCGCTATTTTGCTGGCTCTAGCGCTCTGCGCAATACCGGCATGGGCTGATGCGCTCGATAACCTACGCGCATCAGGTGCGATTGGTGAAACGTATGAAGGCTACGTCGTGGCAAGAGACGCGAGTGCTCAGGCGGAAGCCGATGCGATTAATGCCAAGCGCAAAGCCATTTACCAGGAAAAAGCTGCCGCACAGAGCATAGACATTGAACAGGTAGGAAAAGTGTATGCAGCAGAAATTATCCAGAAAGTTCCAGCAGGAACCTGGATTCAGATCAATGGGCAGTGGAAAAAAAAGTAACCCGGAAAAGATCTGTGGAAATACCGCGCATGATTTCCTGGCTTGATTCAAGGCGCTTAGTGCGCTTTCCAGATATATTTCAAGCGCATCCAAACAATCGAAAGCACGGTTTTAACAAGCCTGTTAAACTTTTCCCGCAGTCCGTGCCCAGATAGTCCCTGGCTCTATGTTATCACTGCCTCTATCTGTCACAGGAATACACATAATCAATTCAGTTTGACAATCCCAATATGCTTTGCTATAGATCACCGAGCCGCAAAAGAGAAGTCATCAAACTATGAAAATAAAGCACTCCCGCCACAAGCGGCGAGAAATTAAACCTGGAAAGTATTAATAAGGAATATTTGTCATGAAAAGAACAATCCACCTGCTTTTTTTAAGCCTGCTCATTGGATTTTTATCCGCTTGCTCAACAACACAAAAAATAACAAATTCGGCAAGAACAGCAACTGAGCAGCTACTTATTAGTGAAGCAATCACGCGCAGTCTGCCTAAACAGATTGATTTGCCATTACCGATGCCCAAAGGGGCAATCGTTAAACTAGATGTTACTGGATTAACGCCCGACAAAGATATGGCAAAAGGGATAGTGGCAGGATGGCTAGGATTTTTGGGATATACGGTTCAGGATGGTCCAGAAAATGCGACTCATCGGGTTAATCTTGTAATTGATTCTCTGGGTTCCGAAGTAGGTAATACGTTCTTTGGGATTCCTCCTATACAAGCTTCGTTGATACCTATTTCATTGCCTGAATTAGCATTCTTTAAGGCAGATCTACAGAGTGGTTACGTCAGATTCCATTTAGATGTTTTTGATATGCCATCTGGCCGTTTTATAGCATCCTCTTCACCGTTTATTGCTGACACATTTTATAACGCATACACAGTATTATTCCTGATCAGCTTTAACAAAACTGATCTGACTTCTCCGCCGCAGATACGAACATTTCCTAAACGGACGAAGTAGAGATCCAGCGCGGACTTGAGCATGGATTGCAGCGGGTAATTCGTTAGAATCGAGAAGTTTCTGACTGAGTTCAGCTGCAATCTTGCCAGCATCGACACTTTTCGCTGCAGTATAGGCCCGTTGGAATCGTTCAGCCTGAACATAAGGTCTCGCTGCGTAACCGGGACGATGCCCATGAAAATCACACGCACAGGCTTGTAAAAATTCTTCGAATCTTTCAGGTTTCTGATAGGCGTCAACCGCTTGCAGTATATCCGCTATCGAGATGGCTTGAGTTCTTCCGCCCGATGCACATTACCGTGATAGCGCGGGCCACCAGTAACGTAAGGTCTCGTGCAGATTCGAGTTAGCCATGTCTTCTACCGCTTCATCGCTGAGGCCACCAGGCCAGATTCCTGCTAATAGCATTTTGAATAACAGTAATCCCGGATAGGCCGGACGGCCTTCGGCATCTGATGCCGGTGCATAATGCGGGGCAATTGCTTTTTCTATCGGTGTCCAATCGATCCATTGATCGATTTGATTGAGGAAGTTTCCTTTACGAGTATAGCGGGTGACATCAAACTCCGAGAAACTCATATCAATTATCTCAATAATATGATTATGAACATTATTATTCCATTAACCGTATCTGAATACTGACTCTGGCTGTGCAAGGTTCTTTTCAATGTTCGTTACCGAACAGACTGACCGTGCCCCCGCATATAAATTTATGAATAGCGATTGGAAGCATGATTCACTGTTCTGATCATTATTTAAATTAAACATTACTGGAGCAAAAAATGACATTCCACGTATTCCACATTAACGAAGTCTATTCAAATGCTGATGGAACTGTTCAATTCATCGAGTTTGTAGGAGATGCTGACGGCGAAGACGAATGGGCGGGGCATACTATTACCTCGAGCAACGGCATCACCACCAATACTTTCAATATCCCCACCAATCTGTCCAGCGAAGTGACTAACGGCAAGTCGGTACTGGTTGCAACGCAAGGATTTTCAGACTTGGGCATTGTGACGCCTGACTACATCATTCCGAATGGATTCTTGTTTACTACCAATGGCACCGTGAGCTTCCCCGGAATGATTGGAGGCACGATCACTTACGCCGCATTACCGGTTGATGGGACATTATCACTTAACCAGGATAGCTCCACTGGAGTCAATTCACCCGCAAATTTTGCGGGTAACACCAGCACTGTAACAAGCAATGTGATCTCAGGGACAGATAATCCGGACAATTTGGTAGGGACGTCAGGAGATGATTTTATCCTGGGTGCCGGTGGGCAAGATACGTTGGAAGGTGTGGAGGGTAATGACATACTGAATGGCGGCCTGGGTATTGATACTGCAATCTACGCCAGCAATCGTACGGACTACTCGATTCTCGGCTCAATCTCCAGTCTCAATGTTTCTGGGCCGTATGGCAACGATATACTCACCGGTATCGAACGCTTACATTTTACCGACAAAAATATCGCGATTGACCTCAATGCCGGGCAAGCAGCCAGCAACACGGTTCTACTCATCGGTGCGGCGTTCGATGCGCCGACTATTCAGGAACACTCAGATTATGTCGGTATCGGGCTCAATCTGTTCGATTCCGGCCAAAGTATGTTGCAAGTAGCGCAACTCGTGATCGGCGTGTTGGGCAATCCCAGCAATGGGGACTTTGTGGATAAGGTCTTCCAGAACGTAGTAGGCGTCGCGCCGCCATCTGCGGAACATGATTTTTATGTCGGATTGCTACAGGGCAGTGGCGGATCATTGACTCAAGCGGAATTGCTGGAAATTGCCGCTAATTCTGCAGTCAATGCAACGAATATCGATCTAGTCGGACTTCAGCAAAGCGGTGTAGTGTTCGTCTAGGAATCCGTCATTCATGGCATTACGTGAGTAGGAGCATTATTCTTTAGAATCTGTTTCAGATTAATTCAGCTTTTATTCTGGTGATTCTCGCCTCGCGTACCTTCGTGTTAATTGCCAGGGGTAATTTTGTGGGATCCGCAAGACTCCGGCTCAATTCCCCTGCAATTGCACCGGCATCTACACTAATTGCTGCAACATAGGCCTGCTGAAACCGTTCGGCTTGCAAATAAGGTTTTGCTGCGTAGCCGGGGCGTCCATGAAAATCGCAGGCGCACGCTTGCAAAAATTCTTCGAATCTTTCGGGTTTCCGGTAGGCGTCAACCGCTTGCAGTATATCCGCCAGCGTAGATGGCTTAAGTTCTTCCGCTCGATACACATTACCGTGATAGCGGGCGACCAGTAACGCAAGGTCACGCGAATCCTTGGGAATTCTGATGCGTTCGCATAAATTCCGCGTCAAATCAATGCTGCGCGCTTCATGGCCGATATGGCGCGGCCATTCCTCGGGCGGTGTCGTGCCTTTGCCTAAGTCATGCGTCAGCGTTGCAAAACGTACCGGCAACGAATAATTTTTTGCAGCAGCATAATCGATGGCCAGCATGATGTGCAATCCGGTATCGATTTCAGGGTGCGCATGCGCCGGTTGCGGAACACCAAACAACACGTCGACTTCGGGCAGGATACGCGCCAGGGCGCCGCATTCGCGCAGCACATAGAACATTCGCGAAGGATTTTCTTCCATCAGTCCGCGCGAGAGCTCTTGCCAGACACGCTCCGGCACCAGCGCATCCACTTCGCCGTTGTGCACCATTTCATTCATCAGCGCCAGCGTTTCCGGCGCAATGCGGAAACTGAAACGCGCCGCAAAGCGTGCAGCTCTGAGGATACGTACCGGATCTTCGGAAAATGCAGGACTCACATGGCGTAGTATGCCGGCTTCCAGATCCGCAACGCCGTTAAATGGATCAATGATATTGCCTGCTTCGTCTTTGGCAATCGAGTTGATGGTTAAGTCACGCCGCGCCAAATCTTCCTGCAAGGTGACCTGCGGTGAAGCAAACACTTCAAATCCTTTATATCCAAGTGAAATTTTTCGTTCGGTACGCGCCAACGCATACTGCTCATGGGTTTGCGGATGCAAAAAGACCGGAAAATCCTTGCCGACCGGACGATAACCCTGCCGCTCCATTTCCTTCGGCGAAGCGCCCACAACCACATAATCATGATCTTTGACGGGCAATCCCAGCAGTTCATCGCGCACGGAACCGCCTACCAAATAAGTTTTCATTATCTACTCTACCGCTGCATGCATGAAAATTTAACCAACCGTTATTTCGCCGCCCGCACGACACCCAGACGCTGCTTAAGCGTTGGCGAATCCTGCCCATGATCCAGAACCTTGGCGTAATACATCGAGTTCTTCAGGACCTTTTTGACGTAATCGCGGGTTTCATTAAAAGGAATCGTCTCAGCATAAATTGCACCTTCCAGCGGCACGGTATTATCGCGCCAGCGCCTGGCTCGTCCTGGCCCGGCATTATAGGCGGCTGAAGCCAGTAGTGGCTGATTATCCAGCGTACCGAGCACATGCTTGAGATAATACGTACCCAATTGCAGATTGGTATTCACATCCACCACGATATTCTGGCGGAAATTTTGTATGCCCAATTGCTTGGCAACCCATTCGGCAGTAGCTGGCATCAGTTGCATCAGCCCTGCTGCTCCGGCATGGGATTTGATATCCGCGATGAAACGGCTTTCCTGCCGGATCAAACCATAGACCCAGGCTTCATCCAGTTCATGTTGCCGCAAAACCTTTTTGAGCGTTTCCCGGTGTGGTGACAAAAAGCGCAGACTAAAATCATGCTGCGATACGGTCCGGTTTGCCGTGTTAATTGCACGATCATACATGCCGTGGCGGCGAGCTACTTCTGCTGCAGCCAGTAACTCCGGGTCGCTAAAATTGCGGACGGTCCAGCTCCATTCACGGTAGGCTTCGGTACGTAAACTCATACGGGAAAAAGCCAAGGCACGTTGTATGCCTGGTTTGCGGTCCATTGCGGATACTTCGCCGCTGCTGACGCGATAAGTTTTGTCCGCAATGCTGAGCATGGTACCCAGTTCCTCTCTTGCCAGTTGACCATAAAAACTGTGCTCATCGCTGAGCGGAATAAGAATGTTATGCGCATCCAACGCCTCCCCTTTTGCTTTTAATGCGCGGGCTTTCCAGTAACGCCAAGTATCAACCTGCTGCTCGGCTGGTGACAATCTGTTGATGGTTCTCAGGACTTCATCCCAGTTGGTATCCCGCAATGCGGCACGCGCCTGCCAGGCGAGCACGGTGTCCGAGGGCGGATAAGGTTGCGCGGTATTTTGCGCTTCCCTGAACCAATCCAGTGCACGGGAATCATGCCGCATTGCGGCCCGATATCCCAGTCTTCCGAGGAAATAAGACCGATCCGATGCGGTGAGCTGATCTTTTATTTTTAGCCAATGTACATAAGCTTGGTTGGTGTCATTGCGCAGCAAGCGCAGTAATGCAAATAGGACAATCTCACGGTCACTGCGCGTCTTGATTTTACTTTTCAGCGTCTCCAGGTAACGCTGCGGATTCTTCGCGGCATTATTCAAATCGGCACTGTTCAGCGCATCGTTGCCAGTTAAATAACGATTAACATGTGTGGCCACAGCGGTTTGACCTTCTTCCAGCGCAGCCCGGATCCGGGTCCAGATATCTTGCTGAGAAATCTGCCCGCTGGAAATAAGTGCCTGAAAGACGGGCGTGCAGCTATCCGGCATGCTGGTAGGTGTAGACCATAATGACCGCGCATCCGTCAGCGCCGTTTTATCCTGGGTAATCAGACGGCGCTGATAGTGATAGCACAATAGCTCGGTATCCTTATTAACCAGCAGTGGGTATTCAACGTCAAAAAGCTGCCACTGTTGATTTTTGCCCAGCGTCTTGAGCCAATCAGCCCGTAATCGATCTGCAACCAGACTGCCTTCGTGCCGCTGCAAAAAATTTCTGATCGTTGCGATATCGTTCGTTTGCAACACCATGCGGAATTGATAATATTCCACATAAGGCCATAACGCGTGGCGTTGCAGCCGTCTAGCGAAATCGTCTAAGCGCTTCGCATCGCCAGCCTGAAATGCTTGCCGGGCGGCAAGAAAATCGCTGTCCTGGTTTGCTGATAGTGTTCCAGCATAAGCTAAAAGGATTAATCCAAAAAGGTAATTTCTCATAGCTAATAAGGTACAACGAATGGGGATTACAATAAAAAGACGGAAACAAGCACTCTGCAATCAATCCGGATTATCGCAGCAGCGCTGCGATAATCCGGTGTCATGCTTCAAGTTTATGTGAAATTTTAACGACCAGTCTATAAACCGGCAATAGCAATCAGATGACGCCCTGACCCAGCATGGCTTCGGCCACTTTAACAAAACCAGCGATATTGGCGCCATCCACATAATTAACGCTGCCATCGGGTTTGGTACCGTACTTCAGGCAGGATTTATGAATGGCCTGCATAATTTCCTGCAAGCGTGCATCGACTTCTTCTCGTGTCCAGGACATGCGCATTGCATTTTGGCTCATTTCCAGCCCTGATGTTGCCACACCGCCTGCGTTACTCGCTTTACCCGGCGCGTAGAGTACCTTGTTGTGGATAAAACATTCGACGGCTTCCGCAGTCGATGGCATGTTTGCCCCTTCGGCAACACAAATAACGCCATTTTTAACCAAGGTTTGCGCATCCTCGCCATTGACTTCATTTTGTGTCGCGCATGGCAATGCCACTTGCACCGGCACATGCCAAGGTTTTGCGCCCGGCAGGTAAGTCACATTGACACGTTTGGCATATTCATCCAGGCGCGCATACAAATGATTCTTCACTTCGGCCAGAATCGCCAGTTTTTCCGGGGTAAAGCCAGCTTCATCCACGATCGTGCCGCTCGAATCGGATACGGTAACCACCTTGGCGCCTTTTGCCATTGCCTTTTCCACGGCAAATTGGGCCACATTGCCCGAACCGGAAACAGAAACGCGCATGCCTTCCAGAGAACGTCCGGCATGCTTCAATACTTCCTGAGCGAAATACACCGTGCCGTAACCGGTCGCTTCCGGACGTATCAGTGATCCGCCAAAACTCAGCCCTTTCCCGGTAAACACACAATCCGCGCGATTGGATAACTTTTTCATCATGCCCGCCATGAATCCGACTTCACGCCCGCCCACGCCGATATCTCCGGCTGGAACGTCGGTATCCGAGCCGATATGACGAAACAATTCACTCATAAAAGCCTGACAGAAGCGCATAACTTCGCCGGGGCTTTTTCCTTTCGGATCAAAATCGGAACCCCCTTTACCGCCACCCATCGGCAGCGTCGTCAATGCATTCTTGAAGGTCTGCTCAAACGCCAGAAATTTAAGAATCGACAAATTAACCGAAGGGTGAAACCGGACACCGCCTTTGTAGGGACCGATGGAAGAACTGTGTTGTATCCGGTAACCGCGATTGACTTTGACTTCACCATGATCATCAACCCAGGACACACGAAATATAATTACCCGCTCCGGCTCGACCAAGCGATCCAGCAAGCCGTGTTCCGCATAACGTGGATGTTCCATAATAAAAGGCCACAAACTCTCCACGACCTCAGTAACCGCCTGCATGTACTCTGGTTGGTTAGGATTACGCTCAGCCACATACGCGCTGAACTCCTGAAGGCTCTTATATTTCATTTCATTTCCCCGGTTAGTGAAAGGTTATTTCAAATAGCCTAATTCTGCCAAATTAATGTGCAGGCTGCACTGTATTTTTATTAAAAATGGCATTTTTTAGAAGTTTTTTCCAATACGAAGATAAATTGAAATATCTATCCTTCTTCTCAAGGATAGGTGATTCAAGTTATCTAGTCCATTAAAGGATAAATCTGTTGAAGGAAATTTAAGAAATAGCGGGTAAATGGGGTGCTATTTAGCGTTTTGATTGAGAGAAATGGTCATAAGATTTCTTGCTTTTTACTATCTTGCAATTCATTCATAGATACTTCAAACGCTTGTAATACTTTAACAGTTTCACTGCTTACTATTCTGTGAGAGGTGTATGCAATTGTTTCACCAACCGTAGCAATAGCCGATCAACAGTTGTTAAGGGGATAGTTATGATGGGGAATTTTGTTTGCAATAAGTCGAAACAACTATTGATGGGTCTTCTTTTCCTGTTTTCTATCGGTAATGCGAGTGTATATGGGTTTGAGCATGGGCCTATTGCAATATCTATTGGTCCGCCTAATTTTTACAAATCATCCCCACAGTCTGCTTGCGAATACGCCATACATGCGGTAGCTAGTGGATTAATCAGTAGCCCCTATAATTTTCTTTTAAGTCCAGCAATTTCGAATATCCTAGAGATTTTGACTACTCCTGTTGATCAGAATGGTTATCCAATTTCATCTGGCCCAGTTTCTGGTTATTTTTGCTCTGCAAAGATTTCCCAATATATGGGGCCTTCCGTTCCTAGGGCTATAGGTACTGTAAATAATGTAACTTCGGCTTATCCTGTCTGCAATATCGGGGATTTCCCATCGGCTGTAATTACCAGCGAAACAATTTGCAATACTCCCAACATCATTCCAGACAAAGGCGCCAATTCCGGCCAACCACAACTAGGATCATGCGTAGGAAATCCAGTCAATACTGCTACCGGCAACAAATATGCTGAAGAAGTCGACATTGCATCCTCTGGTGGTTTAAGTTTCTCCCGCTACTACAACGCTAAAGGTTTATCTGGCGGCGCAGAAATAGGTTCTGCCTGGAGTCATACTTTTAATCGCAATTTGTTTGTAAATTCAGAAACAATCACTGCCACACGCCCTGACGGGAAATTAGCTTATTTTCGACTGACTGGCTCAGTTTGGGTCAATCAACAGGCAGGCGGGGATACGCTAACTCAAATGGCTGGTGGAAGCGGCTGGCAACTGATCACTTCTGACGACACGATAGAAACCTACAATACTTCTGGCAAGCTATTATCCATCATCAATCGTAATGGGCGCACACAAACGCTAGGCTACGATACCAATGCCCGCCTAAGTACCGTAACCGACGATACCGGGCGCGCATTAAGCTTCACCTACGATGGTTCCAGCCGCATCAATACGATGACCGATCCGGCAAATGGTGTCTATCAATATACTTATGACTCTGCTGGCAATCTTGCTTCGGTGATCACTCCCGACGCCAAAACCCGCACCTACCACTACAACGAATCTATCTACATCGCCGGCGGAGCCAAT
Organism: Nitrosomonas ureae; assembly: GCA_945872825.1. GTDB lineage: Bacteria > Pseudomonadota > Gammaproteobacteria > Burkholderiales > Nitrosomonadaceae > Nitrosomonas > Nitrosomonas ureae_D. The sequence continues at coordinate 3,724 of CAMCBD010000022.1, read as the reverse complement.
TTACCCAATACGCTGACCGGGATCACCGATGAAAACGGCGTGCGCTATGCGACTTATACGTATGATACGCAAGGCCGTGCGGTGGTGACCGAACATGCGGGTGGTGCTGACCGGTATGTGCTAGGCTACAGCGCCGATGGCAGCAACACTATCGTTACTGATCCGCTGAATAGTCAATACACGCACACCTTCCAAACCATTCTGGGTGTCGCCAAAAGCACCGGCCAATCGCAACCGGCCGGCTCGGGTTGTAGTGCTGCTTCCAGTGCAACAACCTATGATGCAAACGGCAATGTCGCCAGCCGCGCCGACTTCAATGGCAATAAAACCTGCTATGCGTATGATCTGACCCGGAACCTGGAAATCGCCCGGGTTGAAGGTTTGAGTTCAAGCAGTGCTTGTCCGGGCGATGTGAGTGGTTACACGCCAGCCGCCAACAGCAGCGAGCGTAAAATCCTCACGACCTGGCACGCCAGTTTTCGGCTACCCGCGCTCATCGCTGAATCCAAGCGCGAAACCAGCTATGTGTATGATACTCATGGTAACGTCACACAGTTTCGCATTAAAGACACTGCCACCAACACCACACGCACGTGGAATACCAGTTATAGTTATCACCCCAGCATTCCCGGCGTGATTTTGCAAAAAACTGAGAACGGCCCGCGCACCGATGTGACCGACATCACCACCACCGATTATTACGCGCCCGATACGGTTTGTGTCGGCGGTCACAAAGGTTGCCGTGCACAAGCCGCGAGTATTACCAATGCATTGGGTCATATCACGCAAATCACCCGTTATAACGCCCATGGCCAACCGGAAGAAATTATCGATCCGAATGGTCTTACAACAATACTGACTTACGATGCTCGTCAACGATTGCTATCACGTACCAGCGGCACAGAAATTACCGGCTACCAGTACGACAGCGTAGGACAAGTCAAAAAAATCATTTTGCCGGATAACAGTTTCTTGAGCTATACCTACGATGCCGCGCATCGTTTGACCGATATTGCGGATAATCTCGGCAATCGCGTGCACTACACGCTGGACGCTATGGGTAATCGCACCAAGGAAGAATTGTTCGATCCGCTTAATAATCTGACAAAAACCCAACAACGCGAATTCGATGCCTTAAGCCGTCTGTGGAAAGACGTCGGCGCACAAAGCCAGACCACCCAGTACCAATACGATGCGCAAGGCAATCTGAAGCAAATCACCAATCCTTTGCTGCATACCGTTGCCAATCAGTTTGATACGCTTAATCGCCTCAAAGAATCCATTGATCCGGCTAATGGCCATACCCGGCAAACTCTGGATGCGCTCGATCAGATCACGCAAGTATCCGATCCACGAGATATTGCCACCTCTTACACGGTCAACAGCTTTGGCGATATGACCCAGGAAATCTCAGCCGATCGCGGCACGATTACCTACACCTATGACACCGCCGGTAATCTCAAGACCGTCACCGATGCGAGAGGTGTCAAACATACGTATACCTGGGACGCGCTCAATCGCCCGACCAAGCGTACTCATACCACGGTGGCCGGAATTCCTGGCACAATCGCACTGATCTGGAGCTACGACACGGGCACAAATGGCATCGGGCGCCTGACCGGCATGACGGATGAATCCGGCTCTACCGGCTATAGCTATGACCTACATGGCCGTCTGCTCACAAAGACCCAAATTGCCAAGATCGGTACCATCAATTACACCCAGACACTGGGCTACCAATACGACAGTTTTGGCCGTCTGAGTCAAACGACTTATCCCTCAGGCACGCAAGTCAGCACCACCTATGGCGCCGATGGCCGCCCGGTTGAGATCCGTGTCAATGGTAATCTGCTACTGAGCAATATCACTTATCAACCTTTTGGTGAACCCAAAAGCTGGGTGTGGGGAAATAACCAGGCGTATACACGCAGTTTCGACTCCGATGGCCGACTCAAAACCCATCGCGTAGGCAGCGACACCCGCACGCTCACCTATGATGCCGCCAGCCGCATCACGCAAACGACTGACACCAACCCAGTGTATAACCGCACCTATGATTATGACGGGTTGGATCGCCTGATCAGCCAATCGGACAACACTGGATTCAAACTCTGGGGGTATGACGCCAACAGCAATCGCGCCAATGCTCAGGCGAGCAGCACCATTTATCCGTATACCGTGGCAACGGATAGTAATCGTTTACTCAATGTGGCAGGCCCGGTTACCAAAACTTACAGCTTTGACGCAGCGGGTAATCCGTTGAGCGACGGCGCCACCACCTTTACCTGGAATGCCGCGGGCAAGCTCTCGACAACCGTCAAGAACGCCAAAACGCACACGTACAAAACCAACGCCCTGGATCAGCGCATCACCAAAAATGGTCCATTGAGTTCGAAGTTTTTCTTTTTCTATGATCCAGCCGGGCGATTAATTGGGGAATACCGAGACAACGCACCCACAACCACACCAACAGACGACTGGCTGGTTCGGCAAGAAACCATCTGGCTGGAAGATATTCCGGTGGCCGTGATCCGGAAAGCCACAGCGACCAGCCCGATCCTGGTTTACTTTATCCACGCCGATCACCTCAACACCCCGAGAGTGATTATGAATCAGAGCAACACCCCGGTCTGGCGCTGGGAAAACACCCATCCCTTCGGCACCAACCTGCCCGACGAAGACCCGGATGGCAACAGTCAGTTATTTGAATATCATCCACGATTCCCAGGCCAGTATTTTGATAAGGAAACCAATCTTCACTACAATTATTTCCGCTATTATGAGCCGGAGACCGGACGGTACATCAGCCCTGATCCGATTGGGTTGGCGGGGGGAATAAATGTCTATAACTATGTTGGAGTAAATCCGATTCTGTTTGGTGATCCGTTTGGTTTGCGTGTTTTAAATCCCAGAAATTATTCTGTTTCACCTGAAGTAATGGAGGCTTTATGGACATTTAATAGCCAAGTCGGATGCGATAAAGATATCGTGGTTACGGGAGGTGATCGGCCATCTAATTCTAAATATGGAGCTGGATCGAGAAGTACTCATGCACAAGGAATCGCTGCAGATATCTCAATCACTGGACAATCACATTTAGAAACAGCAAATCAAGCCAGCGAAAGTGAATTGTTTGGAGGTGTTGGTTGGTATGAAGAAGGTTATCGAGGTCCAAATGGTGAAGGACCGCACACACATGTTGACTTGAGAAAGAGCAGATCTCGATGGGGTCATCCTGCCAAAGGATCAAGTATGCGAGGATTTTTCCCGCCTTATGAAGTAAAACTCGACAGAAATAATTGCTTATGCGCAAGAAATTGAAAATAAATCAACTTTTGCTAATTTCTACACTTCAGTTTTGTTCTTGCAAATGATGACAACGAATTGATACGCTTCGAGAGAGAACTGTTCACACCTCAAGAGCACTGAGCCATTTTGGTATGGGTGTGGATCGTTTCAAATCTCTTACTTCTGTACAAAAAAGTGATTTATTGGAAGCAAGAAAGATACTTACTTCATTTCTTAAGTCTATACAAGCTCCTGATGTCGACTTATCGCAATTTTTAGGACGTGAATTCTGAAGTGGTACCGCAAAACTGGACAGGTTGTTAAGCTCTGTTATGGACACTATAGAGGATCATAATCATGAGCAAGAAACGCACACAATATTCCAGTGAATTCAAAGCAAAAATAGCGCTGGCTGCGATACGGGGCGATGAAACCA
>CAMCBD010000021.1 GCA_945872825.1 Nitrosomonas ureae | reverse complement strand
TACGATTTTTACCTAACAGCAGAGCTGCTTTGCTGGCGGGTATATCAATGCAAAAGCATTGAATTATTTTTCTAATGTAATAATCGCTTAATTTACTGTTTCTTAACATCTTACTAGACTAACAGATTGTATCTCCTAGTCTAGAGCCTATCAGATATTGGATATCCGCTAAGGATCCTGCTCTCAATCGACTGCTTGGTTATAACGGTTTGAGTTTTAATCCAATTGGCCCACCCGTTAATTATCATGGTATTCGTCGGCCTTATTATGCAGATGTAGATGATGTATTAACTAGAATGTATAAAGAACATCATGATGCTTGGGAAGTAGTAACCGATTGCGGTAAATATAGCCCCGTTCATGTTAACCAATGAAATAGTATTGAATCAGGAATCCAGTTCTTGAGTTTATTTCATTTCTCTATACGAATCCAATTATCAAGGCGTTGTTTGTTAAAGATTAGGGTCTATTTTTGTTTTGCTCTAGCAATATGTCTTCTGGGCATAAAGACTGAGGTCAAGGCAAGTGATCACTATGAAATCGTGACTAATACAGGAGTTAGCGAGAAAGTACTCTCAGTCAATTCGTTGCGCTCTATATTCAGTATGCATTTGAAGACCTGGTCTGACGGCACCAAGATTAGAGTTTTTGTATTTTCCGATGACGATCAACTGCATCAAAATTTTTCCAAGGAAAAATTAAACGTATTTCCTTATCAATTAAGATCCACGTGGGATCGGCTAGTCTATTCGGGAACTGGCCAAGCGCCCATCGTAGTAAACTCAGCTGAAGAGATGGTTTCTAAGGTCGCTAATACGCCTGGCGCAATCGGTTATTTATGGAGAGCGAATATTAATGAAAATGTTAACGTGCTCGAGATTAAGTAGCCTTTTTGTGGGCGCTACTCGGAGAATAACTAGACGATGGGTCTTGTTATTTCTTGCCGGGTGCTTTTCAGCACATGCGCAAGAACCCAATCAGTCGCAGAAACAATCAGGATCTGGCAAACCGCCTGTTTGGCTGCAAACATCGGAATTGCCTTCACAAGCTACCGAATCAGACAGTGCGAAGAAAAAAACCGGATTAGTAAGTACGGCAGTAAACTGGTTTCGAAGAACAGATCTTCCCGCCGATCTGCAGATCCATGGATTTGTCAGTCAGGCTTATATTACAACCTCAGATAACGATGTTTTTGGGAATAGTGATAAAGGCGGTAGCTTTGGGCTCACAGAATCAGGGCTTAATGCTTCCGTGCGACCATTACCGCGACTGTTACTATCCGCACAAGTGTTGTCGCGAAGGGCGGGTGAGGGGAACACGGGTATGCCGCGCCTCGATTTTGGATTCTTGGATTATCGGATATACTCGCATGAAGCAAATCAGTTTGGTATACGCGTTGGCAGATTGAAAAATCCATTTGGCTTTTATAATGATACGCGTGATGTACCATTCACACGTCCTAGCATCATGCTGCCGCAATCAATTTATTTTGATAGGGTACGCAATATTAGTCTTTCAGGAGATTCTGTGCAATTGTACGGCGAAACTGCCGTTTCCAGCTTGGGTACAGTTTCTACGCAATTTGGTGTCTTTCTGCCCATAGTGAGTGACAAGGATACAGAACTTGCGCTGATTGGAGCACTGCAACCGGGTCATCTACAAAGAGATGTGTCGTATATTGGTCGAGGAATTTTTGAAACGAATGACAAACGACTTCGCCTGGGCGTCAGTGGAATATGGTTAAATACCTCCTATGATCCTAATAATAGGTTGAATGATCCAATTGGCGCCGGTGCATTACAATTCTCACCGGTCTATTTCTCAGCTCAATATAACGCGGAACGCTGGACACTGACTTCTGAATATGCAATTCGTCACTTTAAGTATAATAATGATTTTAACGTTAGGCCGCTGAATGGCCTAGATTTCTTTGGTGAAAGTTATTACTTTCAAGGTGAATACCGATTTACCCCAAAATGGGTGGGTCTTCTACGGTATGACGCTCTCTTCACTGATAGATCGGATCGGGATGGAAGTCGTTGGGCTGCATTGAATCCGGCTGCGCGCAATGGTTTAGAACATTCTCGGTTTGCTAAGGATATTACTGTGGGTTTGCGTTGGAATGCTACGCCGCAATTTATGCTGCGTGCTGAATACCATTATGTAAATGGTACGGGTTGGCTCTCGAGATTAGACAATCCAACCACTGAAGGTCCACTTAGTCAGCACTGGGATCTTTACGCGATCCAGGCTTCTTATCGTTTCTAAGCAGAAATTCTGATGGAAAATAATTCCGAGAATAAATTAGAAAAGGCATCTTCCACCCTCACTCCAAGCCTTAAGGGACGAAGGTTCCGCAGCCTGAGATGGAAAATCTCATTGAGCAGCAGTTTGATACTGTTGGCCGTTGTGATGATGTTTTGCTTTATTAGTTATCTGGGTTTAATGGCTAACTTCGATAATCAGCGGGATGTCGAATATAGACGGTATTCCCGAGAAATCAATAGTCTGATTAAGAATACTTCGCAGAATTTATACCAGTTAGCTGAAATGATTCCATTTTTAGACGGAATGAAAAATGCTTTGATCAAAAGTGATGGAGAAGGTATTAATAAAGCTTTCGATCAACACTGGGCATTGCTGCAATTTCATAACGGTATTGAGTTTGTCCATTTTTATAATACGGCGAATCAACTGAATTCGAGCTGGGATAGTTTAGACACGAATATTGATGGCAATAACCTACTGCCGACCTGGGTAAGTAATGTTAATCAATCTGAACGACCGACCAATCCATTGCTTTGCAGGGAAAGCTGCATACAGTACATTGTGGCGCCGTTATTGGTGGGAGGGAAAAAAGCAGGCGTAGTGGTCATGGGGATTTCTTTGGCCGATGTATTTCTGGCCTTCAAACGGATAGCGGGCGCTGATATTGGTTTGTTAATTAAAGAACAGAATAATCTGTTGCTTCATAATGATTCTGATTTTTTGCGCTGGAATGTTCATATCCCTGCGCTGACTAACAAAGAAAGAAATCAAGAGATCCTCAATAAGGCTGCGCAGATTCATCCGGATATGTCGTCACTCGATAGCGGTGTTCAGATTCGCTGGAATGATCAATATCAGCAGTTAAAATTATTCCCCCTTAATTCATATGAACCCGGCAAGGCCCACTTGGTTGTGATTACCGATGTGACGGCTGCGGTGAATAATATTCATGATTCCATTTGGAAAATTGCATTAATCGGCTTGCTTGGACTGATCTTCTCTGAAATTTTATTATTCCTGATTTTCACACGGCTACTTGCAAAATTAAAAGATGTCGCTTTTGTACTCCCGCTTCTCGCCAGCGGACAATTTGAGAAATTCCGCCTGTCACTGATCTCAGCAGACCGCGAGCAGCGTTTCAGGGATGAAGTGGATACGTTGTCCGAAGCTGCCGTATCCTTATCACTCCAACTGGAAAAATTAGAACAAGAAGTATCTACCCGGACAATGATGTTGATTGAGCAGAAGAATGCGCTCAGTAAAGAAAGAGATTTTGTTGGGAATTTGCTGGATACGGCACAAGCCATAGTTCTGACACAGAATTCTGAAGGCGGGATCATTTCATTAAATGCGTATGGAGAAATGTTGACCCGCTATACGGAGAATGAATTGCTGGGTAAATCTTTTCTAAATATCTTGATTCCGGAGTATGAATCGCAAGATCTGCTTTCGCGCTTTAGAGAGATACAAGCCGGACAAAGAATGCAATTACGTCATGAGGCCATTACCCACTGCAAGGATGGAACAACGCGCCATGTAGCTTGGTTACACTCGCATCTGTCTTGGCAATCTGCGGATGATCCGTCGATTTTATCGGTGGGGTTGGATGTTACCGAATATAAGCGGGTTGAGGGCCATCTGGCTTGGCTGGCCGATCATGATCCTCTGACGAATATGTTTAACCGGCGCCGTTTTAGTGAGGAACTGGAGCAAGTATTAAGCCGTTCAGAACGCTATCAGCATCCGGGTGCTTTACTATTCTTTGACCTAGATCGCTTTAAATATATTAATGACACCAGCGGGCATCAGGCTGGTGATTCGTTGCTTAAAATGGTTGCGGGTATGTTGGCTCAGACCATTCGAACAGATGATATAACAGGCCGTTTGGGAGGGGATGAATTTGCCATTATCTTGCCGGAAATCAATGCCAGTGGCGCAATAGAAGTTGCCAAAAAAGTATTGGATCAACTGAGCATGGCACAATTAACCATTAGCAATCGCATCCATAAAATTTCGGCCAGTATCGGTGTTGCATTATTTCCTGAGCACGGTGCTAATATTCATGACTTGTTGGCTGCTGCAGATCTTGCCATGTATCAGGCAAAGGCGATGGGGCGGAACGCTTGGTACCTGTTTTCAGACAAAGACCGCAGCCGTGAACGGATGCATACGTTGGTTTACTGGAAAGAGAAGATTGAATATTCCCATTTACATGATAATTTCGTGCTTTATTTGCAACCGATTATGCATGTTAAATCGAAACAAATTTCTCACTATGAGGTATTGTTGCGTATGCAGGAAAAAGATGGCTCAGTGCTGTCGCCTGCGGACTTTATTCCTGCTGCCGAGCATACCGGGTTGATTCACGCGATTGATCACATGGTATTACGGAAAGCCATCGCTCAGGTCGCTAAAATATATCAAGCCGGGTTCAAGGTTAGTTTTTCAATCAATTTATCCGCCCATGCATTTAATGATCCCGAATTGTTGCCAATCCTGAAACAAGAACTGATGACGCAAGACATGGATCCGGCGTGTGTCATGTTTGAAATTACCGAAACCGCAGCGTTAGAAGATTTACCCGGCGCACGTGCGCTGATGATAGAAATTAGAGAGCTGGGTTGTGGTTTTGTACTGGATGATTTTGGTGTTGGTTTTTCTTCTTTTTATTATTTAAGAGAATTGCCGGTTGATGTGGTTAAAATTGATGGTTCGTTTATACGTAATTTATCTGAAAGCAGTGATGATCTGATTTTAGTCAATGCCCTATGTAGCGTAGCCAGGGGGTTTGGTAAGAAAATTACAGCAGAATTTGTCGAAAGCGCTGAAATACTTGCTTTGATAGAAAAAATGGATATTGATTATGCACAAGGGTATTACATCGGCAAGCCCGCACCCGCAGCTACGTTTTTTATGAAATCAGATTCTGACTAACAAGATACAAGTAATTTCCAGTGTAGCAATGAATGAAGCCGACAGTGCACAAGTTCAAAGTGTGACAACTGACAACTGTTCCGGAATGCGTGCCGTCCAATTGAGTTTCTGCTGAATCGCAGTAACCAGAGCAGAAGAATTACTGAGTTCACCATGTACGACAAAAATCTTTTCGGGCATTTTCTGGAAGTGTCGTAACCAGTTGATTAGATCTGCCTGATCGGCATGCGCCGAGAGCCCACCGATGGTATATATGGTTGCCTTGACATGAACATCCTCACCAAAAATTCTGACTTTCCGGGCGCCGTCTACTAATCGTCTTCCCAAAGTTCCTTCCGCCTGAAATCCAGTAATCAGTATGCTGCACTCGGATCTGTTAAGATTGTATTTGAGATGATGTTTGATACGTCCGGCATCGCACATACCGCTGGCTGAAATAATGATGAGTCCATGTTTCATATGATTAAGCTGCATGGATTCTTCAATATCCTGCACGAAATGTATTTGTGGTTTTCTCACATTCTTATTCATCCACTGCAGCGTATCGGAAGTTTCTTTGTCGAGTAATGCAATATGGTTGAGTGTAATTTCTGTCGCCGCCCGAGCCATCGGTGAATCAACATAAATATCCATTTCTCCCAGCTTACCTTGACGGTAGAGGTCAATCAGCAGAAACAGCAGATCCTGGGTACGGCCAACGGTGAAGGCGGGTATGATCACATTGCCGCCTTTATGAATCAATGTGTGGTTGATCGCATAAGCCAATTCATCCAAGGTATCGGGCATATTTCGATGCAACCGGTTGCCATAGGTTGATTCGATCAGCAGAATATCTGCTTGTTGGATGAAAGTTGGGTCGCGTACAATCGGATGACCAGGTTGTCCCAAATCGCCCGAGAATACAATTTTCTTGAAATCAGCATACTTTTTGATCCATAGCTCAATAATGGATGATCCGAGGATGTGGCCAGCATCCCGGAAACAACAGCGTACGGATAGGTGGGGATTAATTTCTGTATCGTAATTCACACGAATTAATTGTTTGAGAAGTACTTCCGCTTGGGTGACGGTATATAACGGGGCAAGCTCCTGCGTTGACCGGCTGCGATGACGTGATTTATTGCGCCACTCAATTTCTTTTTCTTGAATATATGCGCTGTCCTTGAGCATGACCTGAAGTAAATCCGCAGTTGCGGCTGTACAATAAACCGGGCCTCTGAACCCCCATGCGCTCAGTCGTGGCAATAGACCGGAATGGTCAATATGGGCATGGGTTAGTAAAACAAAATCAATCGTTTTAGGATCGAATTTAAAAGCCGTACGGTTTTTTCTATCCGCCTCCCGGCCCCCTTGAAACATGCCGCAATCGACCAGAAATCGCACTGTTCCGGTTTCGATGAGATAACTGGATCCGGTTACTTCACCGGCCGCACCTAAGAAAGTAAGTTGCATCGCAATAATTTCCTTTCAGTGATTCATACCGTGTCTAATACATGCAGCGTGCCGTTAATCAGCACATCTATTTCCTGCTCGCTGATGATATAGGGGGGCATAAAATAAATGGTTTTTCCCAAGGGACGCAGAATTAGTTGTTGTTTCAAACCTGCTTGAAAACACTTTGCTGCAAACTCACAATCATTCGTTTCTACTTCAAAAGCCCATATCATGCCACAATTGCGGAAATTCCTGATTTTTTGGTGATCTGCGAGCGGTGCCGCAATTTTATTCAGATAGGCCGCTTTGCTCTTATTTGTCTCAATAACACGATCGTGTTCAAAAATATCCAGCGTGGCCAGTGCTGCCCGACAGGCTAATGCATTGCCGGTATGCGAATGAGAGTGTAAAAATGCATGTGCTGTTTTGTCATCATAAAAAGCCTGAAAAACCGTATCAGAAGTCATCACAACGGACAGCGGCAAGTATCCGCCGCTCAGACCTTTGGATAGACACAGAAAATCCGGCGTGATGTCTGCCTGATTACAGGCAAATAGCGTTCCAGTCCGGCCAAAACCAACCGCAATTTCATCGGCAATCAAATGCACCTGGTACTGAGTACAGATTTCTCTGGCACGTTGCAGATAAACAGGGTGATACATACCCATGCCGGTCGCGCCTTGAACCAATGGCTCAAGAATGAATGCGGCAGTTTGGGCATGATTTTCTGCTAAATAGCGTTCCAGCGCGGCGGCAGCGCGGATGGCATAATCTTCCGGGGATTCGCCGGGTTCCGCATAACGCCAGTCGGGTGTGGGAACATGTGTGCACGGCCTCAGCAATGGTGCATAGGTTTCCCGGAAGATTGCCACATCAGTAACCGATAATGCACCGAGTGTTTCGCCATGATAATCATTTTGCAAGCTGACAAAATTGTTTTTCTTCGGTTGACCACACAAAAGCCAATAGTGAAAACTCATTTTTAACGCGATTTCAATCGCCGAGGCTCCGTCGCTGGCGTAGAAGCAATGCCCGAGTGTGCCGGGCGCTATTTTCTTGAGTCGCTCCGATAGTAATACAACCGGTTCATGGGTGAAACCTGCCAGCATGACATGTTCTATTTTCTCAAGCTGATCGTGGATTGCCGCGTTGATGTAAGGATTGGAGTGACCAAATAGATTGACCCACCAGGAACTAATCGCATCAAGATAGCGTTTGCCAGCAGCATCATAAAGCCATACCCCTTTGCCGCTCACAATCGGAACGAGCGGATAGGTTTCGTGTTGCTTCATTTGTGTGCAAGGATGCCATACAGATTCAAGGCTTCTAAGCTGCAGTTGCGATGCTGATAAAGGTATGTTGTGATTGATATTCGACATGTAATTTTTTAAACGTATCACGAAAATCTCGGAAGACTGCTTTCAAACTCAGTAAGCTACAAGAGCGATCAGTCATTGTAGACTATGAGTGGCCGTTTTTCAGTGTTTTTGACCTGGCGCTGGATCCTTGGTACATTCAGATCTGCCAAAAAAATTCTTATTCTCCTAGGCGTAGTATGTATTCAAACACTGACATTCATTCATCCGGCTTGCTGCCTGACGATGACCCGCAACGAATTTCATTGCACAATGAAGTGCATGCGCGCCCGAGTCAGCGGATTCGATTACCCGCACTGGTGATTTATGTTGTGGTCATCAATGATGGTATAACACGCGAGCAAGAATGTGAGCACTTGCGCCGTCTTCCCGGGCAAAAGACGCTGACGCTGGAACAATTGCAAAATAACTTTCTACGCTTGCGATTGCAGGGCTATACCTTGAGATGGGAACGTCATAGCGAATTTACGCGTTATTCGCTTGTGCAACATTTACCTGAAGTGGCTCAGCTGGGTGCGACCGATCCTGAGTTACTTTCTTATTTGACCTTACCCCAGGGGTGGTTGGCTGAAATTCCTGGACGGACTTTCGCTGCTATCAAACTGGCCATGGTGTATGGCGATCTGAACGAATCCGATGAACTGCTCATGCAGGCACGCAAGTGGTTTGGAGGGAATCCAGTGGTGGCATCTCTCATCGGTCGAGACGAACACTCGCTTGCGGTGACGGATTTTATGCTGCGTTCTAGTGGTTTTGAACGTATGCTGGTGGTGATGCCGCTTAATGTATCAGAGACGCGGGCAGGACGTGTTTCGCAACGCTTGCTTGAAATTGAAACTTATCGGCTCATGGCGTTAAAAGGTCTGCCAGTAGCTAAGCAGCTTATTCCTGAATTGACCAAGGCGGAGCGGCAGTTGGCCGATATTACCGCACAACTCGAAAATAAAGCCGCTTCTGATCAAGAATTACTTGATACGCTCATTGCATTAGCTACGCGTATCGAGCATGCTACTGTTGCACATGCCTACCGTTTTGCAGCGACACAAGCTTACAACAAGTTGGTAACGCAACGGATTGGCGAGCTCAGAGAAAAAGCCATATCAGGCACTCAGACCATTGGCGAGTTTATGCAACGGCGGCTTTCCCCGGCTATCGCAACAGTTGAAGCGACTGCGCAGCGGATGAGCTATCTTTCTGCACGTGTTTCACGAGCGAGTGCTTTGCTACGTACGCGAGTCGATATTCTGACCGAGTCACAAAATCAGCAACTGCTGGAAAAACTGACTCGCGGCCAGGAATTACAACTGCGGTTACAAAGTACAGTGGAAGGCTTGTCGATTGCAGCCATTACCTATTACGTAATCAGTTTGTTGCTGTATATAGCCAAAGCTGGCAACGCTGCTGGTTTACCCATCCACCCTGAAATGGCGGCCGGACTAATGATTCCTATCGTACTCTGGGTAGTTTGGCGTACTACGCGGCGTATCCACGATAAATTTTTTATGCCGCATTGAGTCAGATATCGAGGAAAATATGACTGCATTATCTCTCTTGGGACAACATTGGTTAAGGTTTTAAGATTGATGTTTCAGAATTGACTGCTTCCGCTACAAAGTAGGCATTCAGAAAATTTTAGTTTAAAGGATAACGCCTATATCGCCATTCATTCAAAGCAGGCATGTTAGAATTCCGGCTTCAAAAAATTTGAAAATACTATGAATTTTTCTGCAATTACCGCTTTATCTCCACTAGATGGCCGTTATCAAACTAAAGTTGAACCACTGCGAATTTATTTCAGTGAATTTGCCTTGATTCGTTATCGTGTTCAGGTTGAAGTGGCATGGCTTAAAGCACTAAGTTACGAACCAGGGATTTTTGAGATTCCGACTTTCTCATCTGAAACCAATACACAGCTGGATAATCTGGTAGCAAACTTTTCTGTTGCCGATGGAGAAGCAGTTAAAACCATTGAAGCTGCAACCAATCATGATGTAAAAGCCGTTGAGTATTGGCTAAAACAGAAACTGGCAGATAATGTTGAAGTTGCCAAGGTGGCAGAATTTATTCATTTTGCTTGCACCTCTGAGGATATCAATAACCTATCGCATGGCCTGATGCTAAAATCCAGCCGGGAACAAGTCATGTTACCTGCACTCGATAAAATTATTAATAGACTGATTGAGCTGGCCCATCAATTAGCGGATGTTCCGATGCTTGCTCGTACGCATGGCCAACCAGCCACGCCGACGACCTTAGGTAAAGAAATGGCTAATGTGGTTTATCGTTTACAACGCGGGAAAAAACAACTCGAAGCAGTTTCTATATTGGGAAAGATCAACGGAGCGGTCGGTAATTACAATGCGCACTTATCCGCTTATCCAGATCTGGATTGGGAAAAATTTGCACAATTATTTGTTGAAAAGCTGGGTCTGGAATTTAATCCTTATACGACTCAGATTGAACCCCACGATACGATCGCAGAATTGTTCGATGCGTATGCAAGGATTAATACCATTTTGCTGGATCTAAATCGCGATATTTGGGGATATATTTCACTGGGTTATTTCAAGCAAAAAACCAAAGCGGATGAAGTGGGTTCTTCAACGATGCCGCACAAAGTCAATCCGATCGATTTTGAAAACTCAGAAGGTAATTTGGGCATCGCCAACGCGCTGCTGCGTCATTTAAGTGAGAAATTACCAGTGTCTCGTTGGCAGCGGGATTTAACCGATTCCACCGTATTGCGCAACATGGGCGTAGCGTTAGGGCATACCCTACTGGCTTATGATTCCTGCAATAAGGGGCTCAATAAGCTGGATGTCAACCCGGCGCAATTACTGGCTGATTTGGATAACACTTGGGAAGTTCTGGCTGAACCTATACAAACAGTGATGCGGCGCTATGGCATTGCTAATCCTTACGAGCAACTGAAAGCATTAACGCGTGGCAAGAGTGGCATTACCAAAGAAACGCTGCATCAATTTATTGCTGATCTGAGTATTCCTGAAGCAGAGAAAGATCGCCTGCTGGCATTAACTCCCAGAAATTATATCGGCAAAGCATGTACTTTAGCCGTAAAAATCAAAAATTGATCGAAAATTACAGCCATAGTAATGCATGGAATTGACGCCAGAATCCATACAATTTGCATAGTATGTGAATAATTCAATTATCGACTTGAAATTTAAAAATGCAGCCCCAATATCGCTTGCACAGTCATTAGGAGGTACGATGCAAAGCCCAGAAAATCCACATAATCCAGAAGCTAACTCTGCTGAATTGCCCTACGCTAAAGAAGAAGCCACAATATCCGGAATTACCAGTGATGCAACCATTCAAACCGGAGAAAACCAAGACCTGCAACCCAGCCTTGAGCATTTATTGAAGGAGGCTGAAATCAGAGCAGCCGAACATCATGATGCATGGATACGTGCCAAAGCTGAAACAGAGAATATTCGAAAACGCGCTCAAAGTGATGTGACTAATGCGCACAAATATGCGATCGAGAATTTTTCTGCTGAATTGCTGACGGTAATGGATAGCCTCGATGCAGCACTGGCAATTGAGAATGCAAGTGTAGAAAGTTATAAAAATGGTATGGAATTAACACTAAAACAACTGACCAACGTGTTTGATAAATTCAGCATTAAGTCGATTGATCCCAAAGGGGAGAAGTTCGATCCGCATCAACATCAGGCAATGTGTACGGTTGATTCTGAATTGGCTCCAAATACAGTGGTTCAAGTCATGCAAAAAGGCTACAAGTTACATGAACGCATTATCCGTCCAGCACTTGTGTCGGTTTCGAAAGCAAAAGATACTTGAATTTTCCCGAAGTATCTCCACTTTTAGGTCAGTTGACAGGCAGAATTAATCTTTAAAAGGATCTTAACATGGCAAAAATTATCGGTATCGATCTGGGTACCACCAACTCTTGTGTATCCGTTATGGAAAATGGGAAACCAAAGGTTATTGAAAACTTAGAGGGTACGCGAACAACGCCTTCTATCGTTGCCTATACGGAAGATAATGAAGTTTTGGTAGGCGCCTCGGCGAAACGCCAGGCAATTACCAATCCAAAAAATACGTTGTTTGCAGTGAAACGTCTGATAGGTCGCCGTTTTGACGAAGACATGGTGCAAAAAGACATCAATATGGTGCCCTACAACATTATCAAAGCAGATAACAATGATGCTTGGGTAGAAGTGCGCGGCAAGAAAATTGCGCCACCGGAAGTTTCTGCACAAGTATTGATCAAAATGAAGAAAACAGCTGAAGATTACCTGGGTGAGCCAGTAACTGAAGCTGTCATCACGGTACCAGCCTATTTCAACGATTCGCAACGTCAGGCAACTAAAGACGCCGGACGGATTGCCGGTCTGGAAGTGAAGCGTATTATCAATGAACCAACAGCCGCAGCATTGGCTTTTGGTATGGATAAAAAAGAAGGCGACCGAAAAATTGCTGTCTATGACTTAGGCGGTGGTACTTTTGATATTTCCATTATTGAAATTGCTGAGATTGAAGGCGAACATCAATTTGAGGTATTAGCTACCAATGGCGATACTTTCCTCGGTGGAGAAGATTTTGATTTACGTGTGATTGAATACCTGGTTGATGAATTCAAGAAAGAAACCGGTATTGATCTGAAGAAGGATATGCTGGCACTGCAGCGTTTGAAGGACGCTGCAGAGAAAACCAAAATTGAATTGTCATCAAGCCAACAGACGGAAGTTAATTTGCCCTATATTACTGCCGATGCATCGGGACCCAAACATTTGGCCGTGAAGATAACCCGTGCAAAATTGGAAAGTTTGGTGGAAGACCTGATAGAACGCACCGCCGGACCTTGCCGCACGGCAATTAAGGATGCGGGTCTATCCGCTTCAGACATTGATGATGTTATTCTGGTTGGTGGGCAGACACGTATGCCCAAAGTGCAAGAAAAGGTTAAGGAAATTTTTGGCAAAGAACCGCGTAAGGATGTTAATCCAGACGAAGCAGTGGCAGTGGGTGCAGCCATTCAGGGTGGCGTGCTGCAGGGCGATGTGAAAGATGTCTTGTTGTTAGATGTGACACCACTGTCTTTAGGTATTGAAACGTTGGGTGGTGTGATGACCAAACTGATCCAGAAAAATACTACGATTCCAACCAAGGCACAGCAGGTATTTTCGACTGCGGAAGAGAGTCAGACGGCGGTAACTATACATGTATTGCAGGGCGAGCGCGAGATGGCGTCAGGTAATAAAAGCCTGGGGCAATTTAATTTAAGTGATATCCCGCCAGCACCGCGCGGTATGCCACAAATTGAGGTGACATTCGATATTGATGCGAATGGTATTTTGCATGTATCAGCAAAAGACAAAGCCACCGGCAAAGAAAATAAGATCAAAATTCAGGCAAACTCTGGTTTGTCGGATGACGAAGTCGAACGCATGGTAAAAGACGCCGAAGCGCATGCCGAGGAAGATCATAAGGCACTGGAATTGATTTCCAGCCGTAACCAGTGCGATGCCATCATTCATTCGGTTAAAAAATCGTTGAAAGAATATGGCGACCAATTGAGTAGTGATGAAAAAGCTAAAATTGAAACTGCATTGAAGGATGCAGAAGAAGTGCTTAAAACTGATAATAAAGACGACATCGATGCCAAAACACAAGCATTGACCGAAGCGGCGCACAAACTGGCTGAAAAGATGTATCAGCAAAAAGATCAACAAGGCCAGCAAGCTCAACCTGAATCAGGGGCTTCATCCAATCAGGGTGAGAAACCAGTGGAAGGTGAAGTGGTTGATGCAGAGTTTGAGGAAGTCAAAAGCAAGAAGTAAATTTTTATTCTACCTACTCGGCGCAGAGACGCAGGAAGAGAATTTTTGGATTCTTCTGCGTGCTCTGCGTTTTGGTGTTTGATGTGAAATTTAAATTCTTTTAAAAACCAGAGCATTATAAATTTTATTCCGGTAACAGGAAATCAATATGAGTAAGCGCGATTACTATCAAGTGCTTGGTATCAACCGTGACGCCGATGAGAGCACGATCAAAAAAGCCTATCGTAAATTGGCAATGAAATATCATCCCGATCGGAACGCTGGCGATGTTAAATCGGAAGAGATGTTCAAAGAAGCCAAAGAAGCTTATGAAATATTGACGGATGCTAATAAACGCGCCACCTATGATCAATTCGGCCATGCTGGCGTTGATGCCAGTGCAGCAGGCGGGGGCGGTGCGCAGGGATTCGGTGATGCGTTTAGTGATATTTTCGGAGATATATTTGGAGGCGCGCGCGGTGGGGCGCGATCAAATGTACATCGTGGCTCTGATTTACGTTATAACCTGGAGATCTCCCTGGAGCAAGCGGCGCATGGAACTGAAACAAAGATTCGCATTCCTACGATGGAGAAATGTGAACCGTGTCATGGCAGTGGCTCCAAACCAGGGAGTTCACCGAAAACCTGTCCTACTTGTAATGGTCATGGGCAGGTAAGAATGCAACAGGGATTCTTTTCCATCCAGCAAGCATGTCCGAAGTGCCACGGTTCTGGCAAAATTATCGCGAATCCTTGTTTAACTTGTCATGGGATAGGGCGCGTAAAGCAACATAAGACACTGAATGTAAAAATTCCAGAAGGTGTCGATGATGGTGATCGTATTCGTATTTCAGGGGAAGGTGAAACCGGAGTGAACGGTGGACCACCCGGCGATCTGTATGTAGTGGTTCACTTATCAGCACATTCTGTTTTTCGTCGTGACGGCGATAATCTGCACTGTGAGATACCGATTAGCTTTACTGTGGCCGCGTTAGGCGGGGAAATCGAAGTACCCACTTTAGAAGGGCATGCCAAAATTAAAGTGCCATCCGAAACGCAAACGGGAAAGATTTTCCGTTTACGCAGTAAAGGAATTAAAGGTGTGCGCAGTCATGAGAAAGGTGATTTGCTTTGTCATGTCGTTGTGGAAACTCCAGTCAAACTGACAGCGCGCCAGAAAGAATTATTGGAGGAGCTGGAGATAATAAGTTTGACTGATGGTCCGCGTCACAGCCCTCGTGCTAAGTCTTGGATGGATAAAGCACGTGAGTTCTTTTCAGAATGACAAGAAGATCTAGAGTATAACAATTCATAGTTATCTGTGATTCTCAAGAAAAAATATTTCTCTATGTTTCTGATCATCATGCCAGATAGTAATTATTAATCGCCAATGCTACCCAAAAACCAAAGATCTGCGACTCAAGATCGCAAAGTAAAGGATGCCACGTATCCTATACGTGATTACGGTAGGAGATTCCCAAGAATGCGGACAGCAATCATGCGGTGATCTACCTTGCGGCACCTAAAGAACCCATCAAGCGTTATTTTGGTTCAGCAGTTTCAAAAGACGGTGTGTTAATAAAAACAAAATCAAACGATTTGATCTTTTTCCATCAAAGAATTGGTGAGCGCTGCAGTTTTCGCTAAGGGAGCAAGAACCAAAAACTGGCAGGTAGCCATTGTTTCGGATTCAAGACAGCGGCTATCAGTTATTTTTATCAAATACAAAAATTATTTAATTTCTGTGGCCATGGTTCGATGAGAATTCGCCATATCCATATTAGCTTTTACAGCTTGTTCGTATAAGTGAATCAAGCTTTCACAATGGGATTGCAATGCTAGTCCATCTTTTCCATAGTTAAAAGTAACTGTTCCATAGGATTCAAGCATTTTCTTATGTTCTTTTACCTTTGATTGCATCTCCCTGGCTGCAGTCTCATAATGTTTAGCCAGTGCTTCATGATCACAACGCGTTGTAGCTCTTAGAATAGCTTCCGGTGTATCTGTCGGAATACGATTGGTCTGCGCGCATGAAGTCAGAAAACCCAGTAAGCCAAAAACAATTAAAAGCAAAGTATTAATTCTCACAGCATGTCCCTTGTCTATAGCCAAAATATCCTAAAAGAAATAGTACTATATTATGTTATTACTCACACCAATGAATTGCGCTTGCCTTAAGCAAATAATCAATCAAAGCCGTTTGGCAATGCTGGAAGCCAGCAGCAATGGGGATCGCAGACCAAAGAATTGGAAAAGGCCGGATTCGTGAATTACAGTGGCAAAAGAAGTCATCAGAATTAACAGGCTGTTAAATCTATACTACCACGCATTTCGCAGATACCTTCATTGCACTGGCCTTCGCATTTCACGAAACCAAACCCGGTATTGCTCCATTTTCGCGCGTTGTTCTGCTGGCGCATAGCGGCGGCAAGTGCCATATTCCACTGTGTCCGGCTTTGCACCCCAGCGTATTTCGGCACAGTCGTTCGGGTTATAAGCCATTTCATAGGCCGGTTTGCGTGCCAGTACTTCGGCCACGGAAAGCTCCCACGAACTGCCGTCTGTGCGTGTGTAGCGGATGTTGCGTTCCTGGATGCGCTTTGCGTGGTACTGCTCAATCTCGGCCTTGGCTTCTTCGGGGGTCTTGTCTTTCAGCACAAACAATTCGGGGTGGCGCACGATTTTTCCGGGCAAACCGTTTAGCACATTGATCGCAATGATGAGGCGCATGTCGCGAGAAGGGGTGGAATAATCCTCCCAGGGGCCGATGGTCTGAAAAATCGCGGCGCCGCTGGGCATTGGGATGACGCTGCGCTGGTTCTTTCGGAAATACGCCTCGCCATTGTCCACTGAAGTGACGCGCGTCTCGATTTGCTCGATCAAAGCAGTCAACGTAGCTTCATAAGTTTCCTTGGGATCAAGGCCATCAGGGTTGATGAGCTTGATCAGTCTGGCATAGAAATCATCGGGTGTGAGGTAATCTTGTTCCAACGAAAAGGAAGTAAATTCGGGATGGTCGATTAGCTCGTCATTGGAGAGTGTCCGCCACTTGCCCGGGGCCGTGGGAATCAAAGGCCGGAAAGCCTTGAAACCCGGACCTGCGTTTTTGGTGTTGGCGAACAGCAGGGTACCTTCCCAGATCCGCTTGCGAGCGACCGAGTTGTCGGGTTGTGCATCGACAGCCAGCAACATACCAGGACGATCGGCTGTCTGCGGCACCCACTCAACCAGCACCAAAATATGTCCATAGGGATCGGCATAGACCGTTCCCGGCCAAAGTGTCTCGCGGCTGAGTAGAATCGGATACAGATCGGTGGATTCATCGGCAAGCCCGGTGCGCGCCGAGCCGGAATGAACGATGTCTACCAGCCGTCTGCTGAATTTCTTGAAATTAGCCTGCGAACTGATGCCGCGAGTAAATTCGGTCATGATGATGGGTGTGCCGCAATATGGCGGCGCTTTCGCCGAGCCGCGCCCGCAGGCACGGAAGGCAATTGGCAGACCGGTCTTCCAGGCAAAATAAGCCCGTAAGGTGTAAGGCAGGTCAGCGCAATCGGGGGTTAGCGGCAAATTATTATCTTCGTTGATACCGAGATAGTTGTGCAGAAAGTTGCGCTCAGTGTTGCGTAACACCGGTTCTAGGGAATTAAAACTGAGGTTTTCCCCGGGCGGCACGCCAAATAATGCTTCGATCCAGGCGGAATAAAAGGCTTCGGTGGCAAGGTTCCAGGCTTGGGATCTTTCTTGTAGACCTGATCCACCTAGGGTAAAGAAATGACAAGCAATAAGCTTACCATCCCGGTTTGCCTCTATACGATATTGCCCCTCATTAAGTTTTTCCAATTCGGCGGTCAAACTCCAAGGCGGACCACCGCGGCGGCGGGTTTGCAGCAATATACGCTGGCCTTGACTGTCGATCAATGTCAATTCAGATGCCGGACCGTCCGTGGACACAACCATAATCTTGATCGGTTCATCGATCTTAGGATTGAGAGGAGAAGTCCAAATGTGTGTCGCACCGGTTTCTTCGCAAACAGTGTTCTCGGCCAATGCCGTCGAAATGCTAGACCATCCCAGTAAGCACGCGAGGAAATAATTTGTGGATCGGGGTAGTAAACATAGGAAATAGCCTAATCGGTAAGAACGCATAGACGCTCCTCCAGTAGTTTTTCTTGAAAGATATAAATAGAGCAACTTTCAGAATAGATTGCACTTCCTGTTGTACAATTTCAATCACTTTTATCAATTTATTTGACAGTTATCGATGCAGCGTGTCGCTGATTTTCAGAGTGACTGAACCAAACATCGCAGCGGCGATATGGGGAAAATCACGCGGTTTGGTCGCACATTAAGCCTGAGGCGGAAGAGCAGGTCCGTGTTGTCTATGTTTGCGGCATTCCGAATCTGAAATTGCCGCATGTCAAACTGTCTATTGCCAAGCTCAACACCTGGGCAGAACGTACACCGGTAGACCCGGAAGAACCAGAAGGCATGTAAAAACGTATTGATCGCAGGACCCAAATGCATCAGACCAAAACTCAGTGACACAGCCACCTTCAAGCTGTCTTTTAATACACCATGAAATTGCGATGTGGCGTGCTCTGCTTCGAGGATGTCGGCAAGAATGCGCACAGACTGTTGATAAAAGGCGCGCCCGCTATCGGTCAAATTCATTTGCCGGGTGGTGCGATGAAATAATTCAACACCGAGATGTTCCTCGAGTTCTTTCAAGCGCCGGCTAACCACTGATTTGGCCACGTCCATTCGATCCGCTGCGGCGCTAATGCTACCGGCCTCAACGACGCGCACAAACGCATTCATATTTTCAAATCGATCCATTGGATTGTTTTATCGTTGCTAATATCAGAACAGTTATTTCTTATGATGGCTATTTATTCTTATTATCGCAACTATGATAATACTCCCAGCAAACACGTCATAACGATTTTTTACCGAAAAGGAGAAAATGATGAATACAGCCGTTAGCGCAACACGATTAATCCCTGCAGTGGCAGTACCGGAAGGCGCCGGTGTTACGGTGCACCGTACGATCGGCACGCCAGCTTTACGCAATTATGATCCATTCCTGTTACTGGATCACATCAGCAGTAATAATCCGGAGGATTACATTGCGGGTTTTCCATCTCATCCGCATCGCGGGTTCAGTACATTCACGTACATCATCGATGGTCATATGGCGCATCAGGATAGTATGGGTAATACCGGCGATCTGGGTCCCGGCTCCGCGCAGTGGATGAAGGCCGCCAGCGGTGTTATCCATTCCGAAATGCCGAAACAGGAGGATGGTTTGTTACGCGGATTTCAACTGTGGATCAACTTGCCCGCAGCCAATAAGCTCGATCATCCTGAGTATCAGGAGTATGCCGCAGCGGCCTTTCCTGTGGTGGAGACACCGGATTATAGGTTGAAAGTGTTAATCGGCCGCTTTGCCGATGCGATCGTACCGATTGTGGATAACATTACCAATGTGTCTTATTTTGATGTGCAGGTGCAACCCGGTAAGCATTTTCAGCATCACTTGCCGGTTGGAAACAATAGTTTTCTGTATGTGTTCGAGGGGGATGGGCAGCTCGATGAACAAATGGTGCCATTACATTCCCTCGTTATATTGGATACGGATGACCATTCGTTCGACTTTATCGCGGGAAAATCGGGTGCACGTTTTGTCATCGTGAGCGGTAAACCGATTCATGAGCCGATTGTTCAATATGGACCATTTGTGATGAACACCCGAGAACAAATTGATCAGGCGATGAAAGATTTTCAGTCTAATAATTTTGTGCGTGATCGTGCGTGGATCAAGCGCGATAAAAAATGATTAACCAATTTTTAAGGAGACTCAAATGGAAAAAATCAGTCAATTGGTAGCGCGGCTATTTCTCGGGCAAATCTTTTTGTTTTCCGGTATTTTCAAAATCAGCGGATATGATGGCACGCAGGGTTATATGGACGCGATGGGCGTGCCGGGTATGCTATTGCCGCTAGTGATAGTACTTGAAGTGGGTGGTGGTCTCGCGATCATTGCGGGATGGCAGACCAAGCTGGTCTCGATTGCATTGGCAGCATTTACGGTTGTTGCTGCGGCGATCTTTCACAACAATTTTTCCGATCAGATGCAGATGATCATGTTCATGAAGAATATTGCGATAGCGGGTGGATTTATACTCTTAGTTGTATATGGTGCGGGGGGCTATAGCTTGGATAGCCGCCGTAGCAAGTCATAAGAAATACAGCTAATCTTCATCGCTTTAAAAACCCGGTTATTTGCAGCCGGGTTTTTCATTGGCTATGGCTTGTATCATGCGGCATAACAGACTAAACTTGGTTCCGGTAATTAGCGTTTAAGCCGAATTTTGGCGATAGAATTTTCTACTTTAGAATCTCCCGCATGGAAGCGAAATTGCAAAATAAACGCCCCAAGCATCTTAATCTCTTAAAGATCAGGCAGCCCTTACCGGCTGTGGTTTCAATTCTGCACCGCATCAGTGGTGCTTTGCTGTTTTTTCCCGGTATCCCATTAGTACTGTATAGCCTACAAATGCTGTTGCAATCGCAACAAAGTTTTGAAGCTTTACAGGATTGTTTGCGCGACCCGATCATTAAAGTGGTGTTGCTGCTCCCAGTATGGTTTTTTATGCATCATTTGTGCGCAGGCATTCGTCATCTGGCGTTGGATTTGCATATTGGCGTCACGCTGCCGCAGGCGCGCATGGGGAGTATGTTAGTAGTGGCGGCGGGTATCCTGCTCACTGCGCTGATTGGGGCGATGTTATGGTAAAGCAACCCAGGCGTGCCGTAACGGGCGCACACTATGGCTTGAAGGATTGGCTGGCACAACGGGTGACAGCCGTTTTGATGACGCTGTATCTCATAGGACTGGCCGGTGTTTTATGCGTTGCTGCACCGCAAGATTACGTGGCCTGGAAAGGCGTATTCAGTCACCAAGTGATGCGCATTGCGACTTTTGTGTTTTTCATTTGCGTTTTCTGGCATGCCTGGATCGGGATGCGTAATATTCTGATGGATTATGTGCATCCCACTGCAATCCGCTTAACCGTACAAATTCTGGTAATTACTGCCTTGCTGTTTTATCTGGTGTGGGCTGCTGACATATTGTGGAGTTGATGTGGCAATAATCAAAAGAAAATTTGATGTAGTCATTGTTGGCGCAGGTGGTGCCGGGATGCGCGCTGCGTTGCAGTTATCCGAAGCGGGATTGAAAGTGGCGGTGCTGTCCAAAGTATTTCCTACGCGCTCGCATACCGTCTCAGCACAAGGAGGGATTGCCGCCTCGCTGGGAAATGTCACAGAAGACAACTGGCACTGGCATATGTATGACACGGTAAAAGGTTCCGATTACCTGGGTGATCAGGATGCCATCGAATTCATGTGCCGTCAGGCCAATGAAGTAGTGTATGAACTGGAGCATTTCGGTATGCCGTTCGATCGACTGGAAAACGGCAAAATTTATCAGCGTCCGTTTGGCGGACAATCCCAAAATTTTGGCGGTGCGCAGGCAACGCGTTCTTGTGCCGCTGCTGACCGCACCGGGCATGCGCTATTGCATACGTTGTATCAACGCAACGTTAGTGCCAACACGCAATTCTTCATTGAATGGATGGCACTCGATCTGATTCGCGATGAGCAAGGTGATGTGCTGGGTGTGACCGCAATGGAAATGGAAACAGGAGAAATTTTGATCTTGCAAGCCAGAGCCACCTTATTTGCTACCGGTGGCAGCGGGCGGATTTTTCAGGCCAGTACCAATGCCTTAATCAATACTGGAGATGGTCTCGGGATTGCTGCGCGGGCTGGGATTCCGCTGGAAGACATGGAATTCTGGCAATTTCATCCGACCGGTGTCTATGGCGTGGGCGTGTTGATCAGTGAGGCTGTGCGTGGCGAGGGCGGTTATTTGCTGAATAGGAACGGCGAACGTTTCATGGAGCGTTACGCCCCTAACGCCAAGGATCTGGCCAGCCGTGACGTGGTTTCACGCGCCATGACGACGGAAATGAAAGACGGGCGCGGTTGCGGCGATGAGAGTGACCATTTGCTGTTAAAACTCGATCATCTGGGTGCTGAAATTATCAAAACCCGGTTACCGGGTATCCGTGAACTGGCGATTAAATTTGCCCATGCCGATCCGATCAATGAGCCGATTCCAGTCGTGCCCACCGCACATTACATGATGGGCGGCATTCCAACCAATTACTACGGTCAGGTGGTGGCACCATATAAAACCGGCCCGGAAGAAATTGTATCCGGCTTTTACGCGGTGGGAGAGTGCGCTTGTGTCTCTGTGCACGGCGCCAACCGCTTGGGTACCAATTCATTGCTCGATTTGGTGGTATTCGGACGTGCTGCCGCCAACCAGATCATTGAAGATTTGAAAACAAATCCACATCATAAGCTGCTACCGGAGAATGCTGCGGATCAAACACTGACTCGTTTGGCCCGGCTGGAGAATCAGAAAGACGGTGAGAGCGTAGCGCAGGTGGGGGCCGCTTTGGCTAAAACGATGCAAACCTATTGTGGCGTGTTCCGTTTTGAAGACATGCTGCAAAAAGGTGTGGAAAAAATTCTTGAAGTCGGCGAGCGGGTTGGTCATACGGAAATCAAAGATAAAAGCAAAGTATTCAATACCGCGCGCATTGAAGCGCTCGAATTGGACAACTTAAAAGAAGTTGCCACAGCCACAATGATCTCCGCCGAAGCCCGGCGTGAAAGCCGTGGCGCGCATGCACGCGATGATTATCCCGAACGCGATGATGTCAAATGGTTAAAACATACGTTGTTTTTCAGTGAAGATAATCGATTGGATTATAAACCGGTGCGCCTGAAACCGATAACGGTAGAATCTTTCCCGCCGAAAGCAAGAACTTATTAGGTTTCATAACTTTGTTTTGGTTCTGAAGAAGGCAGCCTTTTTTATTCCTGGGATGGTTGCGTAATCAATTCTGAGAAGCTACTAACAGTTTTGATCCAATCGGTATCGTCAGCGTGAGCCAAGCATTCCAGCCTTCTGCCCGGTTTTTGGCATCGAATTCCTTGTAACCTCTAATATTCAAGTGGACTTCCTGCTTGCCTATGGTGAACTGATAGCCCGCTTGTGGGCCAATGCCAACAACGCGCGACTTAAAGTCGCCAAGGAGTGCGCCTGATCCGCTGTCGCCGGTCACTTGATGGTAAAAGTAACCAACCAAACCGATATGCCAGTGCTTCGATAGAAACTGAGAAAGGCTCCAGTCAAAGTGCAGGTTATTGCCATTACGGTATCGAGTGCCGTGATTTTCAAAGTTGCGGGTGAATCCTGCAACTGCCGAGAACTCACGGCCATTCTGCGTATTGAAGTAGGTGTAACCGCCACCGATATCCACTGACCAGTGGTTGATGCCGAGGTTCGTCAGATGCCCAACTTGATAATTACCTACCGGAACTCCCACCATCGTGTAGGTCATGAAGTTGTGGTTACCATCATTCCAGCGAAGAGAGCCAAATGGAAAGAGATCTCCTGCTCCGGTGAGCGAATTACTATCATTGCGTGACAAGACGATCCCGCCAGGACTAGCTAGAGTGGCATCAGCAAAGACATCCATGCGTCCAAATGTCCCGGTTATACTGATTGCTGCCTGACCGCCAAGTATGGGATCGGAAAAGGTGTATGTTGGTGTGATAAATAGCAGATTGGTACGCGCACTTACACCTGTTTCGATTCTGCCGCCAATCTCGAAATTCTTGTCCGCGCCTGTACTTGTCGAAGCGTGGTAGTAAGCCGATGATAGGGACCACCCAGGCTTGGCTGGCGTAGCTGCAAAACTGCCGAATTGCCCCGGCAGCCAAAAACTCGCGCCGCCTTCATCGGCTTGTGTTTCCAGAGATGCGGCTACACATGCAAACGCTATCATTAGTGTAAAACTGGACGATATGATTCTGTTTCGTCTCAAGGTATCAACGATAATCGAAAACTGGCCTATTTGTAGAAGCGCATACAATCTAAGATGTTGTGCCAAGCTGGTTGTGTTCTTTTTGTTTTTTCTTACTGCATTATTGTTACATCTAATCAATTAGATATAGCATAAGTATTGTTCTCTGGCATGGACTGCCTTTGCTGCGCCTTACGCATAGCTGAATTATCGTCGTCGACACGACTATTTGACGAGCAGCAGCGGCTTTTCGGTGAGGTGGATGACCTTGCTCGTTACTGATCCGAGCAGCAGATTTTTTATCGTACCCATGCCGCGCGTGCCCATCACGATCAAATTACAGTGATACTCACGTGAGAAGTCGGTGATGACTTCGGCGGGATTGCCATTGCGTATATGCGCATCGAACGCGATACCGGCACTTTCGAGGCGCGCTTTCGCAGGCGTCAGTAATGCCAGCCCCGCTTCTTCGCGCGCCTTCTTGATGCTCAGCATGTCTAAAACCGGCTCTTTGTTGAAGGCGACTTCGTTTATTTGAACTGGCTCGTACACGTAGAGCAAATGCACATGCAGTTTACTTGTATCCATTGAATCCAGTACCTCATCAATGGCGCGCATCGCATTTTCTGAACCATCGAAAGCAATCAGGGCAATAGTCATAATAAGATCCTTTCTCTTATAATTGTGATTAAATAGATTGAAACTTTAACGTATATTTCGCGGCTATGCTAATGAATTATTTACCTTGAGGTGGAGTTGTCCGGGATCAAGCGTGAGCTTACGGAAGTCAAATCAGGACGAGATTTCATATAAATTGTGTGACCTGTTTCGCGAAGCTTGGTTGATATTTTAAGTGGTGAAATAAGATCTGATTAATTCCATACGACATACATACTGGATTGCGCATGTATCGCGTACTCAGTGTTTCTAAAAGTGGTTTTTATGCCTGGAGAATTCGCTCGTCATGCCGCTTGCGTAGTGATTTTGCGGATCACGGTGTAAAGAGAACAGAATGCCGTGTAATGTTACTACGCACGTGATTTTCCATACACTGTGGAATTACTTGTAAAGCTATCTCTGCATTAACGAACTAGGGTGGTTAATTAACATGGTGTAATAATCTTTATCGCGCGCTACCCAGCCGCGGATTTCGAGCGATTTTCCCACGTAGGTATTCAGCGCAGGAAATAGATCGAGATTGGCATTAGCGACGCGTATGTCAACTTTGTCATTAAACAGCAGTCGCGTATATTTTTTACTTTTCCTAATCGAAACAGGGATTCCGGTAAATCGTTGCCAGCCTTTGGTGTGATTGGCAATCTGTGAAATTGGCCGAAGTTGATACTCCGGCATGCCCCAAATTCCTAGCTTCAGTTTCTCAGCGTGTTGTTGCGCTTGAATCAGTTTGTCGCTGTAACGCCCATTAGGCGGGATGATACTGATTACGGCCAAGCCGTTTTCCAACAAAGCAAGATTGAGATGCTTACCATCCGGTAGAAATACATGCGCCAATAAACGTTTATATTTATCCCGCCTTACTTGGTCGAATTCCAAGTACACCTTGTTTTCCTGTAACTGTGCCTGCAACCATTTTTTTGCGGCGACACCACCAGGTTCTTCTGCGCGTTGATGGCTTTCAATTTCGGGTGTGTTAACTCCCAATAAACGAACATGCTTATTGTCTTCCAGAATAATCGTATCTCCATCGTATACTCGGGCGACTGGATACAGTTGCCGGCTGGGTTGGCTGAGGATCTTGACAGGCTCTGCACCGGTGGAAGGTCTATCCGAATAAGTTACGCGGCCTTTTTCATCGACACTGCGGTATATTTCGGCAGCAAATGACACCGGGGCGGCAGTATTGAGAATCAAGCAAAAGATCAAATAATATTTTTTGCTGAGGAACATGGTGTTATCTTGAGAAAATAGTGTGTGTCATATTTGATATATCACATATAACGCCATGGTATGCTAACCCTAGAAAAATATGGCAAAATGAAAAAATTTAGCGGTTATTGCACGTTCGGAATAGAAAGTAAACTTATGCAAAAAAACGAAATATTATCAGTTAAATGGCTATCAGTTTTGCTGGGATAAAGCCAATTTCAGTTTTCTCTTTCTCAACGTATAGAAATTCTGAAATAAATCAGATCAAATGTACTGTATGCGTCAAACGCAATGCGTTTGACATGTTTTGTACAACGGAGTGCTTTAATTAATGGAAATTGATAAGGTCATTGATTCCACTTTTGAACCTGTTTCAAACGCTGTGGCGTCAGTAGTTTTTTACAGTGTTCAATTATTGGATCTTGAGATTAAATTGATATTGATCTGGCTGGTTGCCGCGGCACTTTTTTTTACCGTATACCTTGGTTTTATCAATATCCGCTATTTCAAGCACGCCATAGATGTTTTGCGCGGGAAACATGATAGCGGAGATTCAAACGGACATATCAGCCGCTTTCAGGCTTTGATGACTTCACTGTCGGCAACGATTGGCCTGGGTAATATTGCGGGCGTGGCAGTAGCCATTTCAATAGGTGGTCCAGGCGCTACATTCTGGATGGCCATCATGGGTATTTTCAGTATGTCGACCAAGTTTGTTGAAGTCACCTTGGGGATTAAATACCGGCAATACGGAAGCAAGCACAATCCGGATACCATATCGGGTGGCCCTATGTATTATTTGCGCGGTGCTTTTGATCGCCTGCAGCAGCCGCAAATGGGCAGGTTTATGGCGGGATTGTTTGCGGTATGCTGTATTGGCGGCACCATTGGTGCGGGTGGCTTGTTTCAGGCTAATCAGGCTTATCAACAAGTATTGGTTGTGACGGGCGGTGATGCCAGTTTCTGGGCTGATAAGGGTTGGCTTTTTGGTTTGTTTATGGCCATTCTGGTTGGCATGGTGATTATTGGTGGCATCCAATGGATTGCGGCCGTAGCTGGGCGTGTGGTTCCTGTGATGGCGATCATTTATATCATCGCCGGTTTGGTAGTGATCGGTATTCATCATGCGGCAATCCCCGGTGCATTAAGAACCATTTTTGAGATGGCATTGTATCCGCAGGCCGGTGTGGGCGCTTTAATGGGCGCATTGCTGATGGGCGTGCAGCGCGCTACTTTCTCCAATGAGGCTGGATTGGGTTCATCGGCGATCGCCCATTCCACGGTAAAAACCGATGTGCCGGTCAGTCAGGGGATGGTCGCGATGCTCGGTCCATTTATTGATACCGTAGTGATTTGTATGATCACGGCATTGGTGATTGTCATATCGGGTACTTACGTGGAAGGAGGGGGCATTGAAGGGGTGCAATTGGCTTCTCGCGCTTTTGCATCCGGCATTTCGTGGTTTCCTTACGTGCTATCTTTAACGGTTTTTCTGTTTGCCTATTCGACCATGATTTCCTGGTCGTACTATGGATTAGTATGTACGACTTACTTATTTGGTGAGCGGCTTGTCGTAGCGGGGATTTATAAAATTTTATTTTGCACATTCATTATTATTGGCGCATCAGCGCAATTATCCAATATTATTTTATTTACCGATTCGATGGTGTTTGCTATGGCGGTTCCCAATATCATCGGGCTATATATGCTGGCACCTGAAATCAAGAATGATCTGCGGGTTTACTTGCAGGATCTGAAGGAAAAAACAGAAAAACGATCGTGAGAACACATATAACGCAATATTTCCAAGGAAAGTGGATTAAAATTGCTACTCGCCCGATTTTACGGATATTCAATCAATACATAGCGTGCCTATTTCATGGCCAAATAAAATAGTATGACAGCTGAAACTTTAATTGAGGTCAATGACCTGAATTTTTCCTATGGCACGCGTGCGATTCTGAAAGGTATCAATATGTCCATGTCGCGTGGCCAAGTTGTGGCTATCATGGGAGGAAGCGGATCGGGCAAAACAACGCTACTCAAACTGATTGGTGGCACAATTCAGCCAACTTCCGGATATGTGAAATTTGCTGGAGAGGTCGTGCATGAACTCAATCGCGATGCGCTATTTAAGTTGCGCCGTAAGATGGGTATGCTGTTTCAGTTTGGCGCATTATTTACCGATTTGTCGGTTTTTGACAATGTCGCGTTTCAGATGCGTGAACATACCAATTTGCCGGAATCGATGATTCGCGATCTGGTATTAATGAAATTGCATGCAGTGGGTTTGCGAGGGGCGCATCACTTAATGCCCAACGAGTTATCCGGCGGTATGGCACGGCGCGTTGCCTTAGCCCGTTCTATCGCGCTGGATCCGATGCTGATTATGTACGATGAGCCCTTTACCGGACTAGATCCGATTTCATTGAGTGTGATTGGAAATCTGATTCGCCGGTTGACCGATGCACTGGGTATGACGTCCATCGTGGTGACACACGATGTGCAAGAATCTTTGAAAATTGTAGATTATGTTTATTTTATTGCAGACGGCGTGATAGCCGCCGAGGGTACACCGAAAGAAGTGCGAGAATCAGCCGCGCCTTTTGTGCATCAGTTTGTTCATGGTGAAGAAGATGGGCCGGTGCCGTTTCATTACCCTGCCCAGACTTATAAAAAGGATTTGAATCTGGAGGATACTTTTGCCTAATCGGATCGTGTCCAGTATTCAGAATATCGGACATCGGGTGATTGAAAGCGTTTGGCGGCTGGGTGTTGCCAGTCGCTTTTTTATCCTGGTTTTATTAAAATCTGGTACCAGTTTGCGCCGTTTTAATTTGGTCATACGCGAATTGTATTTTACCGGTGTTTTGTCTTTGATTATTATTGTCGTATCCGGACTGTTTGTGGGTATGGTGCTGGGGCTTCAAGGCTATGAGACATTACAGAAATATGGTTCAGAATCCGCGGTTGGGACCCTGGTTGCCTTATCATTAGTGCGCGAACTGGGTCCTGTTGTCGCTGCGTTATTGTTTGCCAGCCGCGCCGGTTCTGCGATAACAGCAGAAATAGGATTAATGAAAGCGACGGAACAACTGGCAGCCATGGGAATGATGGCAGTAGATCCGATTGCACGTGTGGTGGCACCGCGTTTCTGGGCTGGTGTGATTTCCATGCCATTTTTGGCGGCGATATTTTCTGTGATGGGAGTATTCGGTGGTTATCTGGTGACTGTGGTATTTATTGGTGTGGATGAAGGTTCCTATTGGTCGCAAATGCAGAGTGCAGTTGATTTTAGATTTGATATCTTAAACGGGTTTATTAAAAGTTGTTTTTTTGGTGTGGCCGTGACAGCCATTGCGGTTTTTGAAGGCTACGATGCACCGCCTACTGCAGAAGGCGTGTCAGGCGCGACGACACGTACTGTGGTGACTTCATCATTAGTGATTTTGGGGCTTGATTTTATTTTGACCGCTTTCATGTTTAGAGGGGTGAGTTGATGCAGCGGACAACAATGGATTTGTGGGTGGGTTTGTTTGTGATCATAGGCATTGTTGCACTCATGGTATTGAGTCTTAAGGTCGGCAATCTGAATGTTTATAATCCTTCACAGAGTTATGTCATCACCGGAAATTTTGAAAATATCGGTGGGTTGAAAGTTCGCGCACCGGTAAAAGGTGCTGGTGTTGTGGTCGGGCGCGTAACCGATATTCAGTTTAGCACGCAAACTTATGATGCGGTCGTTAAGATGAGCTTGGATAGCCGGTTTACATTCCCGAAAGATACGTTTGCCAGCATCTTGACGTCAGGTTTGCTAGGCGAGCAGTATATCGGATTGGCTGCGGGTGGGGATGACGTGATGTTAAAAGATGGTGATAAAGTTATGAAAACCAATTCAGCCATGGTGCTTGAAGAATTAATCGGCCGTTTTTTATTTGATAAAGCGGCTAAAGATGATTCTCTCTAATTAAACGGATATTTGTTAATTTTATTTTTGTTGGTTTAGTATTGTGTATTACTTAATATTTTTGTGAGGGGACAATGAAAAGAATTCTTGGAATAACCGTATTGATACTTTCTATTTTGCTGGTGTTGCCGGCATGGTCGATGGATTTGTCTCCTGACAAACTGGTCGATAGAACTGTTAAGGAAGTGATCGAGATTATCCAGAAAGATGAAGAACTTAAAAGTGGAAATCGGGATAAAATGCTGGATCTGATTGAAACTAAAATACTGCCGCATTTCAATTTTTCACGTATGACGCAACTGGCGATGGGTCAGCATTGGTCAACAGCAGCGCCAGAGCAGAAAAACAAACTGGTGGATGAATTTCGT
The DNA here is from genome assembly GCA_945872825.1 of Nitrosomonas ureae. Classification (GTDB taxonomy): domain Bacteria; phylum Pseudomonadota; class Gammaproteobacteria; order Burkholderiales; family Nitrosomonadaceae; genus Nitrosomonas; species Nitrosomonas ureae_D. The sequence continues at coordinate 4,845 of CAMCBD010000021.1, read as the reverse complement.
ACATTGCTGGTGCGCACCTATTCCAATGCATTGACCAGTTATAATCACGAAACGATTAATGTCAATCCGGTCAAGCAATTGGGTGATCAAGTAGAAATAACAGTCCGGACTGTGGTTATTCAAGGAAATGGAAAAGAACCGATACCGATTGATTACAGCATGGAAAAAAAATCGGATGGCTGGAAAGTATTTGATGTGACGGTTGCCGGTGTGAGTCTGGTAACAAATTATCGCGGAACTTTTAACAGTCAAGTTCGCAAGGGTGGTGTCGAAGGACTACTCAAGGCATTAACGGATAAGAATAAATCTTTGGAAGGTAAGAAATAGTACCGGCTGATGAATAATCTGAATGCTTTGCCTTCAATAGTTTTCCGCGATGACGATACAATTATCGTGCAAGGTCCAGTAACCATTGATAACGTTGTGAAGCTGACCCAGGATGGGGTTGCGTTGTTCGATGATCATCAGTTAACGATTGATCTGGATAAAGTGACTGAAGTGGATTCAACGATTATTAGTATGTTACTGGAATGGTTACGTGCGACTCGCAAAAACACCTTTCCATTGCAGTTTATCAACATGCCCGAAAGCCTTAAAAGCTTGATCCAGTTATATGATGTGGTGGAGTTGATTCCGATTCCAGTCAATCATGCCACAAATAAGAGTGCTGTCTGATCAGGCTAAATCCTGCTGATCTTTGAAATCCTAAGCCAATCTTCCTCTGTCTATCCATTGAATGTTGCCTGCCATTGAAGTCAAGCAAGTGTGTAAGCACTTCGGTAATCTGCGTGCATTAACGGATATTGATCTTGAAATTCATGCGGGAGAATTCTTTGCTTTGTTGGGGCCTAACGGTGCCGGTAAAACAACGCTGATCAGCATTATTGCCGGGCTGTCGCTGGCCAACAGCGGTTCAGTGCAAGTGATGGGGCACGATGTGCGCACACAGTATCAACAAGCACGCCGGAATTTAGGGGTGGTGCCGCAAGAATTGGTTTTTGATCCTTTTTTCACCGTACGCGAAGTACTGTTAATCCAATCCGGCTATTACGGTATTAAGGAAAATACCCAGTGGGTGGATGAAATCATTGAACGCCTGGATCTTTCCGACAAAGCGAATGCAAACATGCGCGCACTTTCAGGCGGTATGAAACGCCGTGTTCTGGTTGCGCAAGCGCTGGTGCACAGGCCGCCGGTTATTATTCTGGATGAGCCGACGGCCGGTGTGGATGTTGAGTTACGCCAGACACTCTGGGATTTTATTAAGCAACTCAATCAGGATGGGCACACAATCGTTCTGACCACGCATTATCTCGAAGAAGCGGAAATGTTGTGTCATCGGGTTGCGATGCTGAAAGAAGGGAAAATAGTTGCACTGGATAGTACGCAGAACCTGATTGGAAAAATGATCACCGGGAAATCGGTACGGCTACGATTGGTGCCGGACACGCTGCCGCCTGCATTGCAGCCATTACAAATCAGCCATCACGACGGAATAGCCGAGCTTAAAATTGAAAACTATGCACAAGTGGAATTTATTTTGTCGTCATTGCGATCTGCAGATATACAGATATTGGAAATGCACTTGCAGCAGCCTGATCTGGAGGATGTTTTTGTCAGCATCATGAGAAATAGCGGGAGCCAACCCAAATGACCGGATTTTTTACGTTGCTTTATAAAGAATTGTTGCGATTCTGGAAAGTCGGTTTTCAAACGATACTGGCGCCGATGGTATCTACTTTGCTATACCTATTGATTTTTCTTCATGTGTTGGAAGCGCATGTGGAAGTTTATCCGGGTGTCGCTTATACCATTTTCCTGATCCCGGGGCTGGTTATGATGGCCGTCATACAAAATGCATTTGCCAACGCATCTTCCAGCATGATTCAGTCAAAAATCAGTGGCAATATCGTGTTTATCTTGTTATCACCATTGTCTTATCGCGCAATTTTCTTTGCCTATATTCTGGCATCGATTGTGCGGGGATTATTGGTCGGCTTGGGGGTTTATTTGGTGACACTGGTATTTTTTGATATTCCACTGAAGTTGCCGTTCTGGGCGCTGTTGTTTGTCATACTTGGCAGTGCGATTCTGGGCGTACTGGGTTTGATCGCGGGTATCTGGGCCGATAAGTTTGATCAGCTGGCAGCTTTTCAAAATTTTATCATTATGCCGCTGTCATTTTTATCCGGTGTGTTCTACACCATACACTCATTACCCATCGCCTGGCAGTACTTGTCTCACCTCAATCCATTCTTTTATATGATCGATGGATTCCGCTATGGCTTCTTTGGCGTATCGGATATTTCGCCTTATATTAGCCTGTTGATTGTGGCAATATGTTTGCTGGCCATTTCCCTATTGGCCATTCGAATGCTTAAAACCGGGTATAAATTGCGCTACTAGATTGATTGTTTTGATACCAATTGCTTAATTTTGAATTTAAGAATATGTATGAAGGAGAGTGAAATGCTGACAGCTGAGAATGTAAAGATCTATATCGAATCCTCGTTGCCATGTGAATACGTGGCGGTAGAGGGAGATGACGGGAATCACTTTCATGCGTTGATTGTGAGCGCAGAATTCAATGGGAAGAATATGATTCAGCAGCATCAACTGGTGTATAAATCGCTGGGTGACCGGATGAAGCAGGAAATTCATGCATTATCGATGAAAACGCTGACACCTGAGCAATGGGCGAGTCAGTCTTAACCCGGGAATTGAGAAAACTTATTTTAGGGTGGCGATACAAGTCTTAAAACAGTTGCATCAAGCGGGAATTCGTTATAATCACTTCTTTTATTGCTAAATCTGGAACTTCATTGTTTAGAATACTCGGTGCCTTAGCGGGCTTCTTCATCCTTGGTTTCTTAGGTATTTTCCTAGGTTATTTTGTCGGAAGTATCATTGATCGATTCAGAGCTTTTGGTTCGACCGGGATGAATCCATTTAATGCCGCGCGCCGCCAATCGATTTTCCTGGAAACTGTTTTTATTTTGATGGGAAAGTTGGCCAAGGCAGATGGCCGTGTTTCAGAGACTGAAGTATCGCATGTGCAACAGTTCATGCAGAAACTCGGCATGACACCGGATCATCGGCTAAAGGCAATTGCACTGTTCAAGCAGGGCGCTGCTGCAGACTATGATATTTATCCCAAAATCAATGAATTCCTTGCTATCTGCGGTCCTTCCAATAATTTGAAACAAATGCTGCTGGTTTATCTCATTATCATGGGATTATCCGATGGTCAGTTAAATTCTGCCGAAGAAGAACTGATTAAAGAGGTCGCGGGGTGCCTGGGCTATAGCCCGGCTGCATTTAAGCAATTGCTCGATATGATACTGAATCAGATGCATTTCGCCGGTGGCCGGAGCACATCGGCCAGTGCATTGGAAGACGCGTATAAAGCGTTGGGTGTCAGCAAAGAGAATACCAATCAAGAAATCAAGCACGCTTATCGTAAATTAATGAGTCAATATCATCCCGATAAATTAATGGGGCAGGGCGTTCCGGAGGAGATGATCGCGGTGGCGACGGAGCAGGCCAAAGAGGTGCAGACGGCCTATGATTTAATCAAAAAAAGCCGGGATCAGAACCGTGCTGCAGCTTAAGGAGCCTCTGAACAACCCACCTGTCATTCCGAACGCAGTTAGGAATCTTTGGGAATTAACAGGATGGATTTCTCGCTGTGTTCGAAATGACAGTTATTTAGAAGCTTGTTAGATAATCAATTTTTGCTAAACATTACAAAATAATGAAGCCGCTGCTTTTTAGCTTTCGTCGTTGTCCTTTTGCGATTCGTGCCCGATTGGCAATCAAAGTCAGCGGCGTTGAAGTAGATACACACGAAGTCAGTCTGCGCGCCAAACCCAAAGAAATGTTGGAATGCTCACCGAAAGGCACCGTACCAGTATTAAAGTTTTCTGACGGCCGTGTGCTCGAGCAAAGTCTGGATATCATGCAATGGGCGCTTTCCCTGAATGATCCTGCGAGTTGGTTGGATAGCGATCCGGGCGCATCGGCTGAGATCATGGCGCTGATCAAACAAAATGATGAATCATTTAAACCGGCACTGGATCTTTACAAATATGCCGTCCGCTTTCCGGAGCATTCTGAAGCCTATTACCGGGAGCAAGCTGAGCTATTTCTGGCCGAACTGAACACACGCTTGAGCAAGGATGGTTATCTGATGGGCGGGCGTTACACACTGGCGGATATGGCGATTTTTCCATTCATCCGGCAATTCTCCAACGTCAATCCAGATTGGTTTTATGCCTCCCACTATCATCATCTGATTGCATGGTTAGATCGATTGATCGGTTCAGAGTTATTTCAAAACATTATGCAGAAAGAAGGTGATTAACAGCCTCTCCTATCAAAGCAAGGTTTTGGATTGAGGTATGTTGATTTTCATGGAGTCCGAAGTTTCATAAAATGAAGAGATGAAATGGAGGATGGAGATGGAATTACCCCGCACACAATATAGTCAGGAATTTCGGAAGGAATCAGTTAAGTTTTTCAAAGAAAATGGATTGACTCTGGTTGAAGCAGAAAAACGACTATCGTTACCCAAGGGGACACTAAAAAACTGGGTTTATGCTGACAAACGAGGAGAACTCGCTACAGTAGGCAAGCATCAGAAGCCGCTGACTGAACTTGAGTTAGAGCTATCCAGAGTTAAACGCGAGTTAAATTACTCCGGCAGAGCCGGAGGTTTATAGCTGGAGCCCCTCAAAGGGGCTGTTTGTGAGCCGCTAAAGCGGCATCTACATATCCAGTTTCAACTGATCATATCGCTCATCTTCCTTTTCCTGATCTCGTATATACGCTCTGACCATTTCTTCA
>CAMCBD010000020.1 GCA_945872825.1 Nitrosomonas ureae | reverse complement strand
TGGCTTACTGATGACCTGGGACCAAGAAGGCAATCGCTATATCAATAGTATTGCTGGCGCAGTTATCCCAGTCTTTACCAAGCTATAAGCTTAGCAAGCATCAACACCGGTACACCACTGTCGAAAGACAGCCGGTGTACCGGTTTTTTTTATTTTCTAGTTCCGGTATTTTTCTGATGCAGCGTTTCTGCTTGCACGCCGCACTTATTCACATAAACTCATAACCATAAATATGAAATTGATACTCGTGGTTATGCTCACGTAAAGCCAATGTGAATCTTCTCTTCTCATTGAGGGAAGAGACATAATCGCCGAAGTATTTGATACCAGATTAATTTTGTGTATTTGTTATCATTTTGACCGTATAGAAAATCTTTGGTACATTCCAATAGCCATTTTTGGTTATCACACAGTGTTGAATAATAATAGGGGAGAATAATGCAACACAATCCGGGGTTTTTACGGTTAGTAGAACAAGCAAAACAACGCATAAAGGAATGTACTGTGAGTGATGTGCAGGCCAGATTGACGGGGGGAGAACAATTTCATTTTATCGATGTTCGCGAAGATCATGAATTCTGGATTGATCATGCGGCAGGTGCTCGTCATCTTGGAAAAGGTATCATCGAACGAGACATTGAAAACGTGATACCTGATAAGCAAGCCGCTATTGTGCTGTATTGCGGCGGTGGGTACCGTTCAGTTCTGGTGGCGGATGCATTGCAACAAATGGGCTATACCAATGTGGTATCTATGGATGGGGGAATTAAAGCTTTACGTGACGCTGGTTTTCCGCTTGAAAAAGATAAATCAATCTAGAAATGACATAGTAATTTTGAATTTAGTACAGTCAATCTTATGTTAAATCTTAATGTCCTTCTTCACCAAAAACCAGTGAATCTGATTACTTTCATTTGCTAGGCAGTTTATTGCCAGTGTCTTGGTTGATAACGGAGTGGACCGGAATGTTATTTCCGTTATCGAACACCATATGCGCCCTTTCAAGGGGAAGTGTTTCGCCCCGAAAGAATCTGGGTTCACGCATGTTCCAAAGTATCATCAGTGGGATACCGAGAAATAGCGCGACAACTCCGATTAAGAACACAGTACCCACGCCAGCAATCGATCCACTGGACCCATAATTGGGATCCATCATGTTCCAGGCCTGAAGAATACCCACCGCAACCAAAATCACAGCAGCAATTGCAGGTAAGATCACTTGCGACAGCGCTGTTTGCCAGTGATTAAATGCAGTACGATGAAAATAGAGTACACAAGATAGCGACGCTATAGTGTAGTAGGTGCAGATTGCTATGCTGACACTGTGGATAGAATCTTTGACAATTGATTCGCTGATCATGCTCAGGGTGGTGTAGATGACCAGCGTCATCAAACCGATTGTCCAAGTTGCAAACTTCGGTGTTTGTGTTGCTTCACTGACTGAAGAAAATCTGCTGGGAATGGCCCGGTATATCGCCATTGCAAGCGCAGCACGCGCTGCCGGCATAATCGTAGACATCGTCGAAGAGAAAGCCGAAACACCGATTATTAAAGCAGCAATTAATGCGCCTTTGGCGCCGATCATGTCGGTTGTCAGAACGGTGATGATGGAATCAATGTTGTCCTTAAACGTCAGGCTTGATTTATCCTGCGGATCAATACCGGCGTAAGCTAATGCCGTTGTAGAGAAAACTACATAGATGATTACAGTAATTGTCATCGCGATAAGGCCACTTCGGCCTGCTTGCTCTGAACTGCCATCGGTTTCCTCTGACATTGCCAGCGACGCATCAAATCCCCAGAAAATGAATAACGCCACAAGGAATCCATTAAGAAACGCGCTGAAAGAGGAAATCGCAAACGGGTTGAGCCACTCCAGTGAAAATGGCTCGGCAGTACTCGCCGCGTCTCCCTGCATGGTGCGTATCAACAGGATAGCTGCGAGTAAGATGAGACCACCGTATTGTGCGATCGTCAGGATCATGGTGGTGCGTGAAGATTCCTCAGCACCGAGTGCCGTTAGATATGTCGTACTGAGGATGAACAGAATAGCTACGCCGAAGCGAAGCCACAGGGGCGTTTCGTCTAAATTAAAGACGATGGCTGTCGTGTTGACTATGACCTGAGTTGCAGCGACGCCTGCCAGCACACTTGCCAGTAACAGCGCCCAACCGCCCAACCAACCAAATCGTGGCCCAATGGCTTTTGTACCCCATGTGAAAACTGTACCAGAATCCGGCGCTGAGGTAGTCAGGTGTTTGTAAGATAATGCCACAAAGAACATCGGGATCACGGACAGAATGAACACGATCGGCAACTGATAACCGCTTTCGGAAGCACCGTAACCCAACGCGCCGGTTAACGAGTATGCCGGAGCGGTCGCTGCCAGGCCAATCGTGATAGCGGCCGACTTGGATACCGATCCTTTTTTTAATCCTTTGGTTTTCAGGCCATGCATCACGGATTCTTCGTGCATCTGATACCTCATGGTTTTCTGCGAAATAGGGAAGGAGAATTTCTAGTAAACGTTGGAAAGTAGCAAAGATTTGCAATGAAGTCAAAAACGAAGTGAGGTGGCCAATACACATAGCCCAATCGACTGTACGGTTTGATGTATCGAGCGATCGTAGGAGAAAAATTTTTAAGGTTCAGGATGAATAATGCAATTCTTGATAAGAATATTTAGAATTCAGACATGCTCCATTCTGTATTTTACAGACTACTGTTATTCGTGTATTTTGATCGTCGCGCCAAAGAGGGAACTGCCGCGTAATCCCGGTGCGAAGCGGGGAAAACAATGTAAATTGTCCGTATTGCCGAGCCAAACTACTTGGGCAGGATATCGCGATATGCTTGACGGCGAATGTATTTTATTGTCTGCGAACAGATTTCTAAGTATCGAGTCGAGTATGGGTGTGCCTTCAATACGAGTTGCTAAATAACCGTCATTACAAGCATAGTAAGAAATCTATACTATTTATTCTCGAAGATTTCTCACTATGTTTGGCATAATAGGTGTGGGCTATTCAGAGATTTATATAGATCTCAACTCACTTCAATCAGAAAATATTGGTGTACATCAAACTCAGTTGCTTTAAACTACGAGGCAACATGTTCCTTTGTTGGTCAGTTGTATCACCGGAAGTATTAATTGATATTAGAAACAGCTTATTATGACAAATATACACGATAAAACTCTACCTGCAGGGACTCAAATCGGCGTCTACGAAATTAAAGGAACCGTAAAAGTTAATCCGTTCGATATTATCTATCGTGCCTGGAATCATCATCTTAAAGAGCAGGTGAGAATACAAGAGTATTTTCCGAACGATTTTGCTGTTCGTGCAAGCGATGGTTTGCGTGTTGAACCAAAATCTCTCGAAGACAAAGAAAATTTTGACTATGGGCTAAAGGCATTTTTGGATCAGGCTGAGATGCTGACACAAATCGAGCATCCCAATCTTGTCTTGGCGGAGAACAGTCTGCCATTCAATGGCACGGCTTATCTGATCATGAGCACCCGAGACGGTACATCACTTTCCAAGTTAATCCAATCCGAAACAGCATTTGCTGAAACGGAATTAAAGTTCATTCTGGTATCGATCTTGAATGCGCTTCAGAAAATCCACGAATACAAAATGGTACATGGCGGTATTCAACCGGCAGCGATCTTATTAGGTAAGGATGGCGAACCGTTGCTGACGCATTTTTCTGCTGCACGATTAACTATCGCCGCACGCATGGCTCAGTTTTCGGATGAATTAGCTGGCGGTTACGCGCCAGCAGAACAATATGAACCTGAAAATGTACCCGGACCCGCGACCGATTTCTATGCACTGGGTGCGACGATGTCTGCCTGTATCTTGCATGACAAGCCCATTGCTGCACAAAGCCGGGTTACGGCTTTAAGCCAAGGCGAACCTGATCCGATGGGCTCACTTTCTGCGGCTGCGAGTGCTACGTATAGTGTGGAATTGTTGCAAGCGATTGATTGGATGCTACAACCTGAATACAGCCGCCGACCGCAATCGGCAGGCGAGATTTTAACGCTATTAAAATCAGAGCAAACTAGCGGCCCGGCGGAGCCGTCATCTGCCAAGCAAGTGGGTACAGAAGTTGTCAATAGCAATCCGATTATTAAGAACGCCCTATGGATTGGTGTCATGACCGGGATCGTTGTACTGGTGACGTTTGGATTATGGTTTGATAAGAAACCGGCAGAAATAACGGATGACAAGAAAAGTACAGTAGCTACCCAGCCTTTATTCCAACGCAATCCCGGCAAAACTACCGTTACACCAGAGATTAAAGAAGACCAATCCACTATCCATTCGATTGTCGCTCAATCAAATCCAGAATTGGACTCAGAAAAGATATTCGAGCCTGAACAGCAACCCGAACAGATAGATCTAGAAGCGTCGCTGAAAACAAAAACTGATGAAGTTTTAATCCAGAAGTACTTGGCTGCAGCTGAGAAAGCTTATAAAGCAGGGTATTTCACCACTCCATCGAGAAATAATGCCTATAAATATTACCAGATGGTCTTAGTCACGGAACCAGAGAATGCGGAAGCGCGTGCCGGGTTGCAGAAAATAGTGGGCCAGTATGTTCAGTTTATTGAGAAAGCGAAAATCGAAGGCAAGCTCAATATGGTCAGACTCTATTTACAAAGAGCGGAGTTGGTCTTGCCGGATGATCCTAAACTACAAAATATTCGAAAAGAATTGGTTGCTCAATAAATAAGCTCGCACATATCAGGCTGGATGGCTATTAAATTTTTTGAATTATTTGCAGTAATGCATCAAACAAATGCAACACCCGTTTGCACGAGTCCTATCAAATGGATATTTTCAACATTCACAGCACTGTCTGCGGCCAACACAGCCAAGCCACCGGTTGATATTTCACCGGTATCAAGCATTTTAACGTAAGGCGATTTCTCGGTTCCTGACGGCGCGACTCCGAACAGGTTCTGCCATAATAGGGTTACGATTTCGTCGTGATTGGTGAGTCTTGCCGCATGGATTGCAAACCCTCCCAATTGTTCATAACTCAAGCCTTTATCCGCTTCATCTAGGCCAATGCCAACATAGTGCTGGTTGGTGACAGCAGCAGCGCCGAAGACAGCACCGAGCAATTTGGCAACTTGACCGGCATAACCATCCAAATCAAGTGCCAGTTTGGTGTCACTAAACTCTAGGCGTTCAATATGCGTCAGTGTGTCTTGGTCTCCGGGATTGATTTTTGCTGTGACGGTATAGCCGCTGGATGTCTTATTCAGCATGTAGTTATTGCGCGGTGCTTGCACCAACACGGTGTCAATTCCGGAATTGCCATCCAGGGTATTGCTGCTGTTGTTTCCGATCAGCACATCGTTGCCTTGACCGGCGATGACATTTTCAATTGTTACATTGTTCGCAATCCATACATTCGGAATGGGCAGGCCGACATTCACGCCGTTGGATTGAACATATATCGGCTTGCCGATAAACGATGCGCTGGTTGGGTTCAAATCAATGCGGCTAGAAATAGTGCCTGTGTACTGAATGGTGTCAGAAGCACCACCGGCATCCCAAATGGTTTCGTTATAGGTGCTTGTATCGTTATAAGTATAAGTGTCATTGCCGGCATGGTAATTCGTATTGGTACCATATAAATATTGTATGGCGGCTATGTCCAACACCATCGGTGTGGTGGGGTGGATGGAAAATTCATTGCCTTCTTCCCCTTGTAAATTTGAATAGGTATAGCTCATGATGCTATCCAAAGCGAACGGGAGCGTCTCTTTCGTTGGGTCATCAGGGTTTGCAAAGGGGTGTTTAAAGCCCAGAGCATGACCGATTTCATGTAACAGTGTTTCAAAGGAGATGGTGCCTGGAGTCCAATCTTGAAAATTGAGAAGGCTTTGGGTATTCATCCAGATATCACCTGATTTGGCACTGTTGCTGGGTAAATAAGACCAGGCCAATGTCGACTCATCCGGATCTTCCGTATAGGCTGCGCGTATATCACCCACTGCGCTGGGGGTTTCCGAGACTTTGATGAAGTTTAAATTGGCAACATTAGCCCATTGTTGTAAAGCATTCTCAAAGTAGCCCTGGTCTGCGCTGGTCAGTGGTTTAGCGGCGCTATTCCAAGGTTCGCCATCGACGGACTGAGAGCCATAGCCCGAACCGGAAAGCGTGGACCAGAACAAGGGGCTGTTACTGGCTGGAAAACTGTAGGAAATGGTTGAATTAGCCCAGCGTGTACCGCTCAATAAAGAGTCAATCTGATTGTCATTGGCCGGATCAGTGAAAATAACACTGCTAGAGATAAAAGGAGTTGTCATTTTATAAATCCTAATAATCGAGAAATTGCGTGACAAAGTTTGGTACTGGCGTCAGTCTATATCATCATTTTCAAAACATATCCCTATTTAAGAACTGCACAATATATTTTTGAGAATTTCACAGAATATTCATATGTTATAGGATAAGATATATTTGTATATAATAATGTCATGACTTGGTGACATAAATAGCTTAAATTCTAGCCGCAGATCGGGTAATTCGCTAAATCTTTTTTTAACTTCTCTTCTTTCTGAAAAATTAGCTGTTTAGTCCCACAATTCAGTGGTCTATTCTGTCATCAACTGAAAGAGGAAAGACAATGGGATATATACTGCACGGAACAGCCACGACCACACGCGTTACCCGAACAAAAACACAGGCGTCTGAGACGAGCATTCGCGAGATAGCCGAACAATATCATATCAATCCAAAAACAGTGCGCAAATGGAAAAATCGGGGCTCGGTGGAGGATCTCACCTGTGGTGCCAAACCAAGTCAAGGCCGTGTACTAACCGATGTGTAGAGAAGGCGATCATCATTGAGACCCGTCGTAAGACCTTAGCTGCCCCTGGACGGTCTCTACGATCTGCTTCAATCCTTTGATTCTCGTGCTCACTCGCTTCACCTGCACCGCTTTGCCTACAACGTCATGGCATCAATCGTCTTGCCGACTTGTTACCGCCGAAAGAAAAAGGACAAACCAAGGCTTTTAAGAATTATGTCTTCGGCTACCTGCACATTGATAGTATCCCAATCGACTTGGGTAAAGATAAGTAGTCACCCCTGCAAAATTCACACAGCTATGCCAATATAAAGTCTTTTTGTGTAAAAGCTATTGACCAGCTGAAGCAACGCAAGTTGCAATAAAACATTCTTTAGACCCAAACGGCGCATTGCTCTCATCAGCCAGCAAAGTTGTAATCTGCCGCACACACCACAGCGTGCAGTGCATCACCCAACTTGCTGGGTAAGTGATCCGATCTTAGATTTCCGATTGCAGATTCTGCTGCTTGCTGGCATTTGAGCCAGCAGCGCCGCAGTTTCATCAGTGACTTGTACTTGCCGCGATGGATAGTTTCCACTTACGGATTATCAGCAGCCACTCCGAGAAACCTGAAATCGGTAATGACTTGCTTTGGTGTTAGAAGTGGGCTCGCAAATTTGGACAGTCGGATAGATGAATGAAGATTGGGTCTTAAGTTTAAAAGGCACGCTGAATCCTGTTGATTAAAGATGTTTAGTCACCAACGTAGTCGCACCCATTGTGCTCGACCTAAGCGGGAAAGCTACTAATGATTATTGCAATTCATCAACGGGACAGGCAAATCCATGTGCCTCGGAAAAGCATGGAATTCTGCTCATAGAAGCTACCAATTTTCTGCAGATATGGACCCCAGGATTGTCAGTTTCATGGAAGAAACCGTGGGGTAGTTCTGTTAGCACCAGCTGGGTAGGATTGGGGTAAACCGCTGGTTACCCTATACTTTCTTCGTTACATTCCACTGAGAACCGGTAACCCGTCCCCCGTACAGTTTGTACCAAATTTTCTTTGCCGACCGCTTCAAGAATTTTTCGCAACCTGCGGATATGGACATCGACGGTTCTGTCCTCGATAAAGACGTGATCACCCCAGATGCGATCAAGCAGTTGTGAGCGTGTGTGTACACGCTCTTTATACGCCATCAGAAAGTGCAATAAACGAAATTCCGTGGGTCCCAATGCAATTTCTGACAGTTTTTCTGGCTCATCGCTGACATACACATGTACTCGGTGTGTCGTTGGATCAAGTTTCAATCCACCTATCTCAATAATTTCATCCGACATTTCGGGTAAACGACGGCGAAGCACAGCCTTAATCCGTGCAAGTAACTCACGGGGTGAAAAAGGTTTGGTAATGTAGTCATCCGCGCCGGCTTCCAGTCCGGCAATTTTGTCACTTTCCTGAATGCGGGCAGTGAGCATGATAATCGGAATCGCTTTGGTACGGTCTTCGCGCCGGAGTTTGCGTGCAAATTCGATTCCACTCATGTCGGGAAGCATCCAATCCAATAACACGAGATCAGGCAGCACATTATTGACTAGTTTTCTCGCTTGCTCCGCACTCTCAGCGCATAAAACCATATGCCCCGCTTTTTTTAAATTGAGTGCGATCAATTCCTGGATCGCAGGTTCATCTTCAACGATTAGTATTGTTACAGCCATCAACTACTCCGTTTATATTAAATGTAGCTAAAAGATGTTGAGATAATATAAATAAAGCATGACATATTTATGACAGTGCGATGAATATAATACTTTTTGCAATAAATGGCCGATTAATTACCTTGATTGATCAGCTAAAACGGTGAATTTGATTCTGAAGAAAAGACGTAATGAGCTGAGCCTACCGGAATGATTTGATCTCCGTGCTTGAATTCCCAATTGGATTAATCGACCGCATCGGGCGAGAAGCGAATGGAAACAATACGCAGCAATGTCAGTACAGCAATTACCATAATGTGTAAGCCCACTTCCAGCAATGTGTATTCTTTATACCAGAGGCCGATCAATTCTCCGATTAACACCACCAATGCCACGTCCAGAATGAAGGTTACCTTAACACGCCCCAGTGCCAGGTAAGATTGCAATATTCGAATCAGCTCCAGTACTGCCAGAATCAGTACGATATCAATAATGATATGCTCGGCAACGTATGCCCATCCATTCTTGAGAATATCAGGCAGATGTAACAGTAAGCTCAGAACGCCGGTGCCTATCCACAAGTAGAGCGCTAACATCAGAATGCCGACAATAAGCTGAATGGCACGTGTGTGCCAGTCTGTGTCGGTTAACAGGAATGTGCCTTTTCTTTTAACTATCGTTTGATTCATCATCTTCATACTCCGGTTGTCGTGTTGTAAGGATTTTTATCTTAACGGTGCAATATAAAAGTTTTATGACATGTCCGGTTCGTGCCACCAGCATTCCGTCAAGAATTCTGATGACGGAGGAAATAGGAATAAATTATTTTTGTCTTCGATTTATTTACACTGCACACCGTCATCAAGTCTCGAATATTTATGACTGACACAACAAGTCAGTGAATATCCCCCAAGCTCTCCTTCAAGTACTTTACGTATTTTGATTAAACCCAAATGACATCTAAATGTCATGAAAGTGAAATATTCAGCTTGTAGTATGCACAAGCATTACTGATGAGGGATTGCTGTCAGATTGGATGCTGTTTATTGCACTCAAATTATTTAATTCAATGGGATTTATGCATAAGTATTTTTTTAAAAAAATAATTTCATTTGCTGGAATGGTGCTGCTACTGCTTGCTACCTCTGTGGCAAAGGGGAATGGCCTGGAGAATTTGGCAAAAGCGCTGGCGAAGATCCGAGGTGAAGTCGAGACATTGCAAACACAACTGGATACCGAGAAGGATAAGCATGGCAGCAGAATATCTGCGCTCACTTCGCAATTGGCAGATTTGAGTGTGGAGGAAAGAAGGCAAAAAATGAGTATCGAGAAACTGCAGCACTCGATCGAAAAAATGACTGTTAACGCTAAGAAAGCGGAGCAGTCGGGAGAGAGTCTGAAACCTGTGCTATTAGCGATGCTAGCAGATTATCGGCAGCATATTCAGACAGGCTTTCCATTTAAGCCGGAAGATCGTATCAGGGCACTGGGAGATCTAGAGAATAATGTAGTTAATCAGTTGATTGATCCTAATAAGGCAGTTAATCAGGCATGGTCCCTAATAGAGGATGAAATTCGTTTAAGTAAGGAAAATGGAATCTACCAACAAATTATATTTCTAGAGGGAGAAAAAGTACTGGTTGATATCGCAAAATTAGGCACAGTTTTTCTTTTCTTCCAAACCAGAGATAACAGATTCGGGATGGCTAAACGATTGTCTGATGGTGGCTGGAAATATGAAACAGTTGATGATACTGACGATATTGAGCGTATCAAGAATTTATTTGATTCGTTGAAGAAACAAATACGCCAAGGTTATTTTGAATTACCTAATCCGTTGAGAAAATGAATAAAGCATTATTGATATCGTTACTGTTGTTTGCGATGGCAGAAACAGTCTATGCCAAAGAAAATAAATCCACAGTTTCTTCAGAAGATGTATCCGTATCAGCACCCGAAGAGAAGTCTAATGCAGCCGCACCCAAAAAGCAGAATTCACCTAAGCCGGAGTCAGTTAATTTAGAGACTGCTTACAAACGTGAATATGCGTTTCTGGAAGCACAGAAGCGGGAATTGATCGACCGGCTTAAAAACTATCAATCCAGTGCCAGTCGTGAAGAGCAAGCACTGAGCAGTAGGATTAATGGCCTTGAGCGGAACTCAGTCGAACGTTCAGCCAAAATTGATCAACTGAATGCACAGCTGACAGAAGTCGAGCGTAAAGAATCTTCCGTCACTGAACGCAGTGATGCCTTGGAGACAACCTACCTGCAGGCAGAAGCGACGCTTAAGAATCATGGAATCGAAATGCCTTCGTCCATTAAAGAAATGCAAGGCAATGACCTCGTCAAAGTCGGGTATTTGTTTAGACAAGCACTTTCTTTAATTCAGGGGCTTGGAGCGATTCAGGTAAAGCCAGGGAATTTCTTTTTAGAGAGTGGTAAACAAACACAAGGGACAATTATTCATTTAGGCAGTATAGCTGCCTACGGTGTCAGCGATGAGGGAAGCGGTGGTTTAGTACCCTCAGGCGGCGGTAATTTCAAAGTATGGAAAGATTCCAGTGCTGATAATGCGGTCGCACTGAGTAAGCATGAGCAACCTGACCTATTAAAGTTGTTTTTATTTGAATCGCGTACCAACGCAATTGAAGAAACCCCCGAAAAAACAGTACTGAGTATTATTGACTCAGGAGGGCCAATTGGCTGGGTCATCGTAATACTTGGCGGCGTTGCACTGCTTCTTATTCTGATCCGGGGATACTTGTTGCGCTCGAATGGCGCGAATACAAATAAGCTGACTGATCAGATCATTCAGCAGCTTGCCGAAGGTGAGCTGGGCGTCGCTAAAAAAAGCTGTGAAGACGATTCATCCGCTATCGGACGGGTTCTGCACTATACCTTGCGGCATTTGAAAGATGACAGAGATCACATGGAAGGCATTGTATACGAGGCTATCCTGCAAGAATCCGGCCCGTTAGACCGGTTTGGGCCAGCCATTCTGGTTATTGCCTCGATCGCCCCGCTCCTTGGTTTATTGGGAACGGTGACCGGGATGATCGAAACTTTCGACATGATTACTGAGTTTGGTACCGGTGATCCAAAATTACTCTCTGAAGGTATAGCGATCGCACTGGTCACAACCGAATTGGGATTGATTGTTGCAATCCCGACATTATTGCTGGGATCTATATTGTCTTCCTGGGCCAGAAACATTAAGCGCGACATGGAACATTCGGCACTTAGAATCATTAATGTTTTTCTGGGTGGCGGGCTTGATTTGGATGAGCCGAATGTGTCGGCTGTTGAAGAAAATTTCGTTGCTGTTTCATAGCGCACGAAATGGATTTGACAGAACTCATTATATTGACCAAGGCGTTGTTTGTTGCAGGTGGGATAGTCATGCCGCCGTTGGTGCTTTGTATCCTGTTACTTTGGTACGGATTGGGTTATCGATTCTGGGTCATGAAAGAACCCAAATGGATGGGGGTGCGAGATATGCTGAAATACTATCAGGAGCACAATGAAAAACCAGCTAAAAATATTGTGGCGCGTGCGATCAAGCAGGGATTAGAGTTCAGAAAGAAAGGTGTCAAAAATCTGCGGCGCCACCTGGATGCGGCTTTTTATGAGTATGAAAGAGAAATTGGTAAATTTTCTGTGCTCATTCATGTCGTCATCCTGATTTCTCCATTGCTGGGATTGCTGGGAACTGTCATTGGAATGATCGAGACATTTGATTCGCTGGCAACCATGACATTGCACTCTCAATCGGGTGGCATTGCCGGTGGAATTTCACAAGCCTTGTTTACTACGCAAATGGGGCTAACGGTTGCGATTCCCGGGTTATTAGCACATAGCATTCTCAATAGGAAGCAACAACAGATAGAGCAGGATCTTGAGCAGGTCAAAGATATATTGTGTCATCAAACCACTGTTAAAAAATTTAGTGAGAAGTAACGAATTATGAGATGCAGAAAATCCAATGAGGCCGAAGCCATGATCGATATGGCGCCATTGATTGACATCGTTTTTATTTTGCTGATTTTCTTCATGGTTACGACGACCTTCGTAAAAGATATGAAATTGGAGCTAGAGCGCCCCAAGGCAAGCAGTTCGACGGCCGCATCCAGCAAAGCCATACGTTTGTTTATTGACCGGCATGGCGACACTTATCTGGATGGTGAGCCGGTTCGTTTGTGGCTGATACAAAGTAAATTGCGAGATTTATTGAGTACTGCTTCCAGCAAAGTAATTTTAGTAGTTACTGATGAAGGTGTTCCGGCGGGGAAATTGATTGAAGTAATTGATCAAGCGCGCTTGTCAGGGGCAGAAAGTGTAGGTGTTGCAACTAAAAAAGAAGCGGGGTAAACGATATGGAAACAAAACATTTTAATCAACACATGGCAGGGGCTGTGTCGATGTTACTGGGACTGATTTTAGTTTTCGGTCTGATAATAACGATGAATCATTACATGGGAAAGATCGAGAGAGCGCCTGCACAGGAAGTGACAGAAATCAGTATGGCTAGAGAGATCAAACAAGAGCCTAAAAAGGAAATTAAAAAAGTAGAGCCCAAAAAAGTTACTCGACCCCAGGCGCCTGCGCCTTTCAAAGGGCTGGATACCGCGCTTTCCGGCATTGATTTGGGGGCGCTGGGTCTGGATGACGGGCAAGGGAGAGGTTTGGATGATGGCTTGTTAGGTAAAACAGGTAATGCCGTGATGACTTCGGATTTAGTGGATATTCCACCGAAACCCATCACCAGGGGGGCTTTTAAATATCCACCCGCGGCAAAAAAGAATGGTGTTAAGGGTTATGTTCTTTTGTCTGTATTGGTCGAAACGGATGGTTCAGTCAATCAGGTACAAGTATTGGAATCCAATCCATCGGGAATCTTTGATGCGGCTGCTGTGCAAGGTATCCGTGCTTGGCATTTCGAACCGGCAAAATATAAGGGAGATACGGTCAAAGTATGGGCGAAGCAAAAGATTCGTTTTGATCTTTCCTGATGTTCTCGCTTAATGTTTAATCGCGGCGAAATAAAATGAAATATCAGATCCGGATAGCCAAGCCGATTCATTACCTCCTGGTTGTTTTTATTCTTGGATATTGCAGCAGCGTTGCATGGGCATCCGAGAAGAAAGTTCAACCCACAGATTTTATTGAGCTGGCTGCGATCATGCTAAAAGATGGTCATAATGATCGTGCTTTATTGGCGTTGCAAAGTGTTGATCTGGAGAATAAGAAAACAGACTTGGCGAGATTCTACACGCTGCAAGGTCTTGCTTATATGAATCTGAATGACCTCGAGGCAGCCAAGGATAGTTTGCAACAGGCTATCAAGAATGGACAGAAAGACCCAGCAATTTTTATCTATTTGGCGCAAGTCTATTTCGGACTTAAAGATTATAAGCAAACGATTCAGGCCATTTCCAAAGCGGGTGATCAGGCCAATAAAGATGCTTCGTTAATCAGTTTAAAAGCGGAATCCTATTGGCACTTGAAAGAAACCGACGCGGCCATTAATGCTTTAAATCAGGGGCAGAAAATTTTCCCAGGAGATTTTCGCTTTCTGAAACGCAAAGTGTTCTATTTTGTTGAACTGGGGTTATACCAGGAAGCCACGAATCTCGGCAGAGAATTCCTTAAGCGATCAAAAGCGGCCGCAGCCGATTATATTGCACTCGGGAATGCGCTGAGACTCAGTAGAGAATACCCAGAAGCATTGAGTATTCTGGAAATTGCCCGATTGCAGTTTCCGCATGATGAAATGATCGCAAAATTGCTTGCGCATACCTACCTGGATCAAGGGAAATTCAATTCGGCGGCATTTATTCTGGAGCAAGCCGCTTTACTGAATCCAGCGCTACAGGCTGAAGCCGCCGAGATTTATCGGCGTGCGGGTCGTTTTCATAAGGCATTAACGCTGAATGAAAGCATCAATGATCAGAAAGTGAAATTTAAACAAAGACTGTCACTCTTTCTTGCATTAAAGCAGTTTGAGCGTGCGGCCAATATGGAATCCAGTTTGTATCGCGCTGGGTTATTGGAAGATCAAGATGTGCGCTATGCGCTTGCCTATGCGTTATTTTCAAGCGGACGTTTTCCCGAAGCGAACAAACACTTAGATCATTTAAAAAATGCTGAGCTATTTAGAAAAGGAACCGAGCTTCGTCGCTTGATGGAAGTTTGTAAAACCGAGCCATGGCAATGTACGTAATGCCGCTATTTACAATCCAAGCATCGTGCAGCGGGTATTTAATATCACGGTCTGCGATCAATCAAGCGGCTGAAAATCCCGAGCGGAAAACATCATCGGTTGTATTTTTGTTTATACCGCCTTAGCGCCTATCTAGCCTATTTCCCTAATTGACTAACTCTATTTATCTTCACGAGCAAACAGATTGCGGGTGAAGAGAGGGCTTTGTACGCCAAATGAACACTCAATCTTACAAATTTTCCCGGTCTTATGTTTTGCGAATGGTTTCGGATTATCAATACCTTTCTTTTATTTATCAAAGCATAGGTCGTCGAAATACCCTGATGCACCCCTTGTTTTTTTTGCTCGTTCTGATTGCAACAGGTTTGGTAAGTCCTTCTGCTTGGGGAGACACGGAAAAAGCCGAATTCTCAATCCATCTATTCCAGGATGGACTGCCGATCGAAGATGCTGAGTTGTCCATTAGCAGCGAAGTATACGAGAGATCGAATCCGAAAATGATCTTTGAGGTTATTCCATCCACGTTTAGTTGGCGAGCGGATGGGGATTCTTCCATCAAGACCAATGCAAATGGCAGTGTGGCTGGGAGATTGCCTCCTGGGTTTTATCACATGACGATCAAGACGAAGGATCAGGTGTTTAATTTTGATTTGCCGCTGCGTCCGGCAGAGAACACGCAAGTTCTGATCACTTTCTATCCGAATAAAAAGAAACCATTGCTCAATATTGAAAGTTCATTGTCTGGCATCATCGGGCCAGATATCGCTGCTGAAAAACCGCGAGATCAAGGTGAGGGTACAGTCAATGTACAAGTGATCTCTGCAGAAACACAAAAACCGGTCAAAGATGTACAGGTTTTTCTAAGTGGATCAAAGCAGAAGTTAAGAACCGATGAGCAGGGGCGAGTCACCGCGACGGTCCCTGTAGGCAGTTACAGCGTGTCGTTGTTGCATAGCGCTTATAGCAGTCAAGCGCAGGATGATGTGAAAATTGAGAATGGGAAAAATACTGATTTAAGTTTTAAATTGACGCCCGCAGGTGTTGAGTTGGCTGAGTATGTGGTGTTGGAGCCTCATCTCGCAGGAACGGTTGCTTCTATTATCGAAGAGCAAAGAAAGTCAACGGCAGTAGCCACTGTGATAGGTGCTGAACAATTTAGTCGGGCGGGTGATGGGGATGCTGCCAGTGCGTTAAGAAGGGCATCCGGACTCACGCTGGTAGGGGGGCAATTTATTTTTATCCGTGGACTGGGCGAGCGATTTTCAACCACGCTGGTAAATGGCGCAGCAGTCCCTAGCCCAGATCCAACGCGACGCGTTGTCCCTATGGATCTTTTTCCGACCAATATTCTTGAGAGCGTGATGGTGCAAAAGACTTATTCAGCAGATCGTCCGGCTGAATTTTCAGGCGGTACAGTGGAGCTGCGCACACGCGGTATTCCCGATGCATTCTTCTTCAATCTAAATTTGCAAACGGGTATGAACGATAATACAACTTTTCAGGATGGTTTGGCTTATAAAGGAGGGGGGACTGACTTTACCAGCTATGACGATGGCGCACGCGCATTGCCTGATGCACTTGCGGATGCGACCAAAAATGGGAATCTGCAGCCAGTATCTGTTTTTAATCCCAATGGGGTTACGCCTGCGCAACTTGAGAAACTGGGCGAAGGCTTATCCGGCGTGTGGGATGTGAATAAGAAAAAACGTGGGCCAGATACCGGCTTTCAGGCATCAATGGGAGATAGCTTCTCGTTTGGAGACTTTAGGTTGGGATATATAGCCGCAGCAGGCTGGAAACGGGAATTCAGAAACCAAAATGAAGTTAATCGTGAGTTTAGTGCAACTACTTCCGGTATTAAGCAAATCCAGGATTTAGATGTGCAAAGATCGCTGAGTGAAGTGCAAGTAACCGGTTATGCAGCGACGGAACTGGAATACAAAGATAAACACCGTTTATTTGCTAAGACGATGTTTCTTCGTCAATCATTTGACGAAGCCAGAATTTCTCAAGGTTTCGTTGATGCGGAAACGCAAGATATTCGCAGAACGCGGCTGAGATTCTTTTCTAATCAATTATTGATGAATCAATTTGGTGGCGAGCATCGATTTGACTGGTTGAAAGATTTCTCCATCAACTGGCTATATACCGATGCGACAGCCAATCGAGATGAGCCTAAAACAAGGGATTACCGCTATGATGTGAGCCCACAGACCGGTATTTATAATTTATCTCAGCGAGCGGATAGTAATTTGCTCACGTATTCAGACCTGATCGATAAAGACCAGAGTTGGCGGGTAGATGGAAAATTGCCTTTGCAGTTAACACCGAATCATAAAGTGACTTTCAGTAGTGGATTTATTACGCAGAGCAAAAGTAGGGATGCCAATGCGCAGCGATTTAGTTACTTTAGATTTGGTGCTGATGCATCTAGGCAAGATGTTCTTGGGCAACAATCGATAGAAGGTATTTTACAGCCTCAATATATTGGTCCTAATGGATTTCAACTTCGCGATGTATCACGCAGAAGCGATCAATATACCGCCTCCCAGAATTTGCTGGCTTACTATGGAAAGCTTGATTTGTTGTCCTATGATAGGCTGAATATTAGCGGGGGGGTGCGTTGGGAGGACAATGATCAGAAAGTGAATACATTTCTGAGGAATCAGCCATCAACAGCGCGGCTAAATCGAGTTGATATGTTGCCATCGGCGACGGCAACATTATTTCTTACCGACAATCAACAACTGCGCGCAGGACTCAGTCAAACGTTGTCACGGCCGGATTTCAGGGAATTATCGTCAGCTCCTTTTATTGATATTAATACCAACCAGGAAACCGTGGGTAATCCTTTATTGAAACAAACCGCCATTACTAACTGGGATTTACGTTGGGAATATTACTTATCGCCCACTGAAAATATATTTGCTGGTTTTTTCTGGAAAGATTTGACCAATCCCATTGAATTGGTTGCTCAGCCAGGAACCGGTGCCTTGAATACTTTTCAGAATGCCGATAAAGCAACGGTCTATGGATTCGAATGGGAGTTGCTAAAGAAACTGGATGTAGTGCATCCGCTGTTGCAGAATTTTTATGTTGGCGGAAACTATACGTGGTCTCAATCCAATGTTCAATTGAATGCTCAAAACCTTACAGCCCAAACGACGAATAATCGGCAATTGCAAGGGCATTCCGAACATATTGTAAATTTTCAGATTGGGTATGACAATCCTAGTTGGAAAACACAAGCCACCCTGCTATACAACGTCTCCAGTGAACGTATCGTAGCTGCTGGACAATTGACTGCGCCGGATAAGTATGAGAAACCCTTTCATCAACTAGATTTTGTATTTAGCCAGAATTTGTATAGAGGATTATCGATGCAGGCTAGTATGCAAAATTTACTGGATGATGATGTGCGCGTTATGCAAGGTGATGAAATTAGCCGCCAATTCCGCCGCGGGCGATTTTTTAATCTGAGTGTGCGTTTAGCTTATTGAGATTGTATCAACGCAATTCTTTGTTTCATTGGTAGCAATCATCCTCACTCCTGTATTTACCCGGTTATATGCAACATCCCGATTCCTGTCGATGCTTGGATGTTGTCAATATACCTTGGTGTAGATCAATCTCCTTGTTTGTTCAGCCTAGATTAATCATCTTCAAACTAGAGTAGCTGTTAGCAGCTGAAGATAGGATTGATTAAGGACAATGACGTGTTCAAAAAGGATTGCATCATGAAAAAGCTACTGCTCATTTTGATTGCAGTGATGTTGTTAACCGGATTTCGTGCGCCTAATGGCAATATCATTTCGAAAGGTGATTTTTCAGATAAGTTGCTTATCAATTTAGGTAACCCCACTGTGCGGACCGATTTGGGACTTGTCCAAACCAGAGCTTTTGGCGGGATTGTCTACATTAAACGGGAAGTGTGGGCCTATAAAATAGATCAGTACAACTATCGTTTCATCATCGAGAACGGACAAATTGTCGCAGATCACTGGACAAGATTCTGACTGATCTGTAATAACCTGAACGTGATGCCAGGAAAAAAATTTCTTTATCCCAAACTATTTCATGACAGATGTTTTACATGTAAATGTAATACGCCTGTCATGTTGGCCTGTTAGATTTGCCCTACCCTAAAAAACTTGGAGGTGGGTGAATTATGTTTAAATCAAATTCTATAAAAGAAAAATTATTGGCTGCGTCAGCAGTACTATTAAGCACCGTCACATTAAATGGATATGCAGCAACAGCGACCTTCGATTCGTCAGCAGGGGTTGTGGATCTCCCGGTCGTTGAAGTGTTGAGTGGTGGATCATCTGCATTCTATAGCGCTAAATTACAACTCAGCGGAAATGAGTTGCAGTTGGTTTCTGCCAGTCCTATATCCGCAACAACAGGGCAACGTAATGTCTTTGATTCTGACACGAGTGCAGTTCATATTGCTTCAGTTGGAGTCGGTGCAGATGAATATTACGCTAAATTGAAATTAGTATCTGGGTCTAATCCATTGCGTTTTACCGTCGATCAATTGGCAAATAATGCATTCCAAAGATGCCCGGATTTTGCACAGCCTGGAGTCACAGCAAATTCTTGCGTCTTAAGTGGTACGATTACGACAAATGCCACTTTGACAAAGGACATTGTGTGGGTTTTAGATGGTCCTGTCTATGTGGGTGGTGATAATACACAAAGTGCTATTCTGACCATTAACCCAGGTACCAAAATCATTGGTGTAGGTGGTCAGGGAGATCAAGCAGCTTATTTATGGATCAGACGTGGTTCAAAAATTATGGCGGAGGGCACGCCGGATAACCCGATTGTCATGACCGGTCCCAGTGAAGCATCAGCTGGAGAATGGGGTGGCTTGCTTATTTCTGGCAATGCACCAGTGAATGGCTGTAATGAAGATGTGCCTGTTTGTGAAGTTCCTTTTGAGGCTGTCGTCAGTGAACTCTACGGCGGAAATAATCCAACCGATAATAGTGGTGTACTTAAGTATACACAAATTCGGTTTGCTGGAAGTGCTGTACGCCAGGATGAAGAGCTCAATGGTTTGACACTGAATGGTGTTGGTTCAGGAACAATTATTGACTACGTACAAGTGCACGAAGGTTTAGATGATGGTATCGAAGTGTTTGGCGGCACGGTACAGATGAAGCATTTGGTGTTAACTAAAGCCCAAGATGATTCTTTAGATTGGACCAATGGCTGGCAAGGGCGTGCGCAATTTATTTTAATTAAACAGGCTGCGACAATTGGTGATCGCGGTATTGAAGCCGATAATAACGAAAGGAATCAAGATAGCAATCCGCGTGCTCAACCGATTCTGTCCAATATTACAATTATTGGCCGCGCAGGAGACACAGCTACCCAAGGCATTTTATTACGTCGCGGAACTGGTGCAAATATCTTCAACACGGTCGTGACTGGTTCTCCAACTTGTTTAATGATTGATAGCGCTTCGACCTTCGTGAATGCCGGATCACCGGGTAGTTTGACGGGCGGATTAACCATGGTAAATTCTTTTGTGCACTGTGCTAGTAACTACAAAGATGGCACAGAGGCTACATTTACGGTAGCTGAGTGGTTCACGTCTCAATCCGAGAACAAGGCAGAAGACCCTCTCTTGAGTGGCTATTTGCCAGCATCTGGATCACCGCTGATACTAGGGGGTGTTGCTGTTCCCGGTCCTTTCTTTGCTGTGGTAGATTACGTTGGTGCGTTCAAGGATTCGAATGACGACTGGACCGGGGAATGGACCTTTCCATTTAACTAAATATTTATAATACAAATGGTTATTTGCTTATGCATTAAGTAGAGGAGCTTTTGGCCAATTCAACTAATCTCCTTCTGTTGAATAAAAGAATCGCTGGGCTTGGTTTTATCAGCCCAGCGATTCTTTCTTTACCACGCTTCCGGTAATTTCTTAATTTACTTTCTCTGTTCTGTATGCTTCTAAGATTCGGACTGTAAAAACAGTCCTCCGGGATAAACCTCAAATCATTGACATAAAACATTCATCACTGCAGCCGGGAGTGTCACAACGATCCAGAGATTGGGAGTGTTTTGAATTGGGTTCTATGTTTGCTTTGTTTCACTATCTCAAACCGCACCTCCCAGTCAGCTAGTTGTTGGCAGTCGTTGGGAGGATTTCTTCAAAGCAATCTGTTTGTCATAATTCTGCAACATCATCTGATTAAGATTCCATCCAATACAAGTTCCATTTCTTTCGATAGGAGATTTCTAGATGAAGCTGCAATTTGTTTTTGCGCTGCTTGCTGCCACTGCAGCATTGATCGTTACTCCCGTCACTTATGCTGCCGATATTACCGGCGCTGGCGCAACCTTTCCTTATCCGATTTATGCCAAATGGGCTGATGCCTATAAGAAACAAACCGGCGTTCGTATGAATTACCAATCCATTGGTTCCGGCGGCGGCATTAAACAAATCAAAGCCAAGACCGTTGATTTCTGGGCATCTGACAAACCCTTAACACGGGAAGAGCTGGAAGTAAACGGACTGACCCAATTCCCGACCGTACTGGGCGGCGTGGTTCCGGTAGTCAATATAGATGGCGTTAAACAAGGACAGATCCGATTAACCGGAGCAGTTCTGGCGGATATTTTCCTGGGTAAAATCAAGCGCTGGAATGATCCTGCGATTGCTGATCTTAATGCCGGTATTGATTTGCCAGCCAGTAACATCACCGTTGTGCATCGTGCCGATGGCTCTGGCACGACTTTCCTGTTTACTGATTATTTGAGCAAAGTCAGCCCGGAATGGAAAGATAAAGTCGGTGCAGATGCATCTGTTGCCTGGCCTGTTGGTACGGGTGGTAAAGGTAACGAGGGTGTGGCCAATTTCGTAAAACAGATCAAAAATTCGATTGGTTACGTCGAGGCAGCTTACGTGAAGCAAAGCAAGATGAATTATGTCCAGTTGCAGAACCACGATGGACTATACGTGATACCCGCTGAGGATGGTTTCAAAGCTGCGGCTGCCAACACGCAGTGGGATAAGGCTCCCGGTTTTTACGAAATTCTTACCAACAAACCTGGCCAAAACAGTTGGCCGATTACCGGTGCTACCTTCATTCTCATGCATAAATCTCAGGTAAATCCTACCCAGGCTTTAGCAGTGCTGAAATTCTTTGAATGGGCGTATGCCAACGGTGATGAGATGGCACTGGAACTGGATTATATTCCGCTGCCAGATAGTGTGGTGAAGCTGATTGAGGATTCCTGGGGAGCTAATATCAAAGGTAAAGATGGCAAAGCCATCCTCTCAGTTAAGCACTGACATAGAAAAGAGTCAGGGGCCACAGCGCGGGAAATATTCAGTGTCATTCCTCTGATGCACTGCCAGGTGCAGCTACGAAAAATAAGCTCCAGTGCGTTTTCAGCTAGGTGAAACAAAACGATGTCAAAAATACACTTTGCCGCAAAGCTAAAAAGACAGCTTCTATTTGACTGGATATTTCATAAAGTCACTTGGTTCTTTACGTTTGTCGTTTTCGCATTGCTGGCTGCACTAATTGGTTCACTGATAATTGGCAGTATGCCAGCCATCAAAGCCTTTGGGTTCGATTTCCTTTTTAGCGCCGACTGGAATCCGGTTACTGAGAAATTCGGCGCATTGGTGCCCATTGTGGGTACGTTGATTACTTCAATCATTGCGCTGTCGATCGGTATTCCAGTTAGTTTTGGCATTGCATTGTTTCTCACGGAATTATCGCCGCCGTGGTTACGCCGCCCGCTCGGAACGGCGATTGAGCTTCTGGCTGGAATTCCCAGCATCATTTACGGCATGTGGGGCTTATTTGTATTTGCACCGCTTTTTGCGCAATATGTACAACCCTGGCTGCAGAATACCCTGGGGCAAATACCGGGGATCAGCTTTCTATTCGAAGGCTCTTTTATGGGAATTGGCATGCTGACAGCCGGTATTATCCTGGCGATTATGGTGATTCCTTTCATTGCTGCAGTCATGCGCGACGTGTTCGAGATTGTGCCGCCCATGCTCAAGGAGTCCGCCTATGCCTTTGGTGCCACTACTTGGGAAGTGATCTGGTACGTGGTCCTCCCCTATACCAAAATCGGCGTAGTCGGCGCGATTATGCTCGGCCTTGGCCGTGCCTTGGGTGAAACCATGGCGGTTACTTTTGTGATCGGCAACGCGCACCAGTTACATGCTTCGCTTTTCATGCCGGGAAACAGTATCGCTTCAGCGCTGGCCAATGAATTCACCGAAGCTGATGGCGAACTTTATACCTCGGCGTTGATTGAGCTGGGTTTGATTTTGTTTTTTATTACTTTTGTCGTGTTGGCTTTTTCCAAGATCCTGCTGGTGCAACTCAAGAAACGTGAAGGCACAGTCACCTAGAGGCGCATCATGATCCCAATTTACACGTGACGGCGCATCGTCAATGCCATTAACCTTACTTTCTCCATTCTGGCCATGACTTTCGGTTTGTTCTGGCTATCCTGGATATTGTTTACCTTATTTGAAAAAGGTTTGGGCGGAATCAGCATGGCGATATTTACCCAGATGACGCCAGCGCCGGGTAGCACAGGTGGTCTGCTCAATGCGATCACCGGTAGTCTGGCGATGGTAATACTTGCTACCTTGATCGGTACGCCGATCGGTATCATGGCAGGCACCTATTTGGCTGAATATGGACAACGCAGCTGGCTTGCCCCCATCACTCGTTTCATCAACGACATTCTGTTGTCAGCGCCGTCAATCGTGATTGGTCTTTTTGTTTATACCGTTTATGTTGCTAAGATGGGGCATTTTTCTGGCTGGGCCGGGGCGCTGGCACTGTCGCTGATTGTCATCCCTGTCGTCGTGCGCACCACCGAGGATATGCTGCGACTAATTCCGGATAGTTTGCGCGAAGCGGCTGCCGCTTTGGGCGCGCCACAATGGAAAATAGTCACGCTGGTCACTTGGCGTGCTTCCAAAGTCGGCATAATGACGGGTGTACTGTTGGCCATTGCGCGCATCAGCGGAGAAACCGCACCGCTGCTTTTCACTTCGCTCAACAACCAATTCTGGAATGCGGATATGAACCAACCCATGGCTAATTTACCCGTCGTTATATTTCAGTTTGCTATGAGTCCCTATGAGAATTGGCAGGAGCTAGCTTGGACAGGTGCGCTGCTGATCACACTGAGCGTTCTGGGGCTGAATATCGCGGCGCGATTCTTCTTACGTAAACAGGTATCATTGAATTAGGATTCTTTCGTCATAAATCCTCTGAGCCACTGAAAATAATCTCTGGTTAACGTTGATAAGTGGATCATTAATATGAAAAACTAACAAATGCTGTTTTACAGCAAATTCATTGGGTCGTATGATTACCAGCAACCAACGATGCACGAATCTAAATTAAAAACTGAGATGAATATAATCCACTCGCAATCGATCGCTCCCAAAGTCTCCATCAACGACTTAAACTTTTACTACAATGGATGTCAGGCACTGAGGTCTATTAATATGAATATCTGGGAGAAAAAAATAACGGCTTTCATCGGCCCTTCCGGATGCGGAAAATCCACGCTACTGCGCACTTTCAACCGTATGTATCAGCTCTATCCCAGCCAGGAAGCTCGCGGTGAAATCATGATGGATGGCATGAACATTCTCGACAAAAAGCAGGATGTTAATATGCTGCGCGCCAAAGTCGGTATGGTTTTTCAGAAACCTACCCCATTCCCGATGTCAATTTTCGATAATGTGGCGTTTGGCGTAAAACTGTATGAAACCTTAAATCGCAATGAACTGGAAGAACGAGTGGAATGGGCACTGCAAAAAGCTGCTTTATGGGAGGAAGTCAAAGATAAACTGAATCAAAGCGGCATCAGTCTTTCCGGCGGACAGCAACAACGCCTGTGTATTGCACGCACGATTGCGGTCAAACCCGAAGTGGTGTTGCTGGATGAGCCGACCTCGGCGCTTGATCCGATTTCTACCGCGCGGATTGAAGACTTGATCTTTACGCTCAAGGAGGATTACACCATTGTTATTGTGACTCACAATATGCAACAAGCAGCGCGTGTTTCCGACTACACGGCATACATGTACCTGGGAGAGCTGATCGAGTTTGCGGATACCGATACAATTTTTACGAAACCCAAACAGAAAGCTACAGAGGATTATATTACTGGCAAATTTGGTTAATACGCTTTTGGATCTTCTTATCCTATTTATGCAATCCAATTCATTGAGTTCTGGAGAGTCCCATCAAGCTTTTGGAGGAATTGGAGGAACTGGTCAAGCGGGGTGCGATCACTTACATAAAGTTCGGCAGAATTTTATCCCTATCACTACCTTAGCCTGTGGCACCGGGATGCACGATCTTTACAGAAGAGGCCGGTAGCAGTTGGGCTCTCATCGTTAGGATTTGTGGAATCACATGTTTTTGCTCACCTGAGCGCCATCAAAAATCTTCTGTGTTCCATGCTAGGCAAGAAATCAATAGACGAAGTATGTTTTTCGGCCTCAAAGGCGATGGCTGTGACACAGCTTGAAAACAACACCAATAAAGGGCCTCTGCACAACTGCGAAAATTTCTGTGGTAATGTGGGAAAACATCCAAGAGACAGTTTTTACGCCTCATTCTGGCAGGAAGTGAAGTTTTTTCCCATTTCTTAGGGGAGTTTCTCTATTTATGCAGCATTTGAACGGATTGCTCTCCTTGATGGCTTGTCCACGAAAATTTTGTTAGCAGTTTTTTCAGATTCATGCAGATGCTTTTCAGCATGATTTTGGGCGTTGGCTTTTATCGTGCCGAAGTAGCTGGCACATCCCATTCTGGATGGTCATTTGGAGATACCGGAACGCCGTTCGACAATATAGTGTTTTTTGCTGCCAATTGATTCACCAGCTTCTAGCGCGCCGAGAGCGGTTTGTGCTTATATGCCCGATGCCATAATTGCACGCTTGATTTTGTGCCTTTTTGATACTGTCATACCTCAGTTCTGCTTCACATTTCAATCGAAATCGGCTATCGTTTCAGTACTAAGAGCTCATTATCCGTGTACTTTGATCATGTTTCGAATGCTTATCTCACTATTTCTAATGAAGGCATGGATACCTTGGGAGGGCGTTTGGGTTATCCGATTTTAGGGTACGATATCCCGAGAAAGCGCAATCAGTCTATCAGCTCCTGAGCATTGGCAGTTGTTCGTCTTTAAGCACAAACTTTAGCGCAATACCATTGTTGCACCAGCGTTCCCCACGTGGCGGCGGGCCATCATTAAATACATGACCTTGATGACCCCCACAGCGCACGCAGTGGTACTCCGTACGTGGCTTGATCATCTTGAAATCAAGTTTTGTTGCTATGTGCCCAGCGATAGGCCCGGTAAAACTTGGCCAACCTGTATTGCTTTCATATTTAGTTGCACTTCCAAATAACGGCAGATAGCATGCGGCGCAAATGAAGGTGCCTTCACGATCTTCATAGACCAGATTACTGGATTCCGGGCGTTCGGTTGCTTCTTCAAATAGTATTTGATAGGCTCTAGGTGAGACCAACCCACGCCATGCTTCATGCGGTTTGTTTAAGGGTGTAATAGGACTGGAAGCCTCCCCAATGACTTGTGCACGAAAGCATGCGGGAATCAACGGAAATACTGCCACCATGGCGAGACTTTGTAGCAAAATTCGTCGTTTCATAAAATTTTCTCCATAGCGAGCGTATTTTACGGTGATTTGGAATCGAACTCCGTTTCCATTAGATCCTTTTAGTAAAAGACAATAAGAGAAATAATGCTAGTACGATTTGGTTTGAATATCCCCAATCATACATCCAGCGTGACGGGATGTCTTTGGACTTTGGCGCTTGATCATGGTGCGTACACTCAATCAAGCAACCGCCGAATTTCTCGCGGCTTGGAACCGAGCTGGCGCGAGTAAATGCGCTTTGCTTAGTGACACCTTACATTTAGAAATATGCATACCTCGTCAATCAGAGTATCAAGGGTTCTATTGATTGGATATTTTCCAGTTTTTTAGGTAGCCATATTTGACGAAAAGAGCCTATCAATGAGCATTGACTGGTTTACAGTGGTGGATTCCGAAGTTGTTCAGAATAAGGTGAGTTTTCTTACTTCTTGATGAATGAGACGAAGAATTTTTATTTATTCTCCAGGTTGTAACGTAACCGGTAATCCAATTTTTTCACCTCTTCGTAACACAGTGATCTTGATGGTATCGCCAACTTTATAGCTATCAACCCGAGCGAGTAGCTTATCGACGGAATCAATGGGCTTATTCTCAAGCGCCACGATAATATCATTCGCTATGATATTGCCTTCCGGTGTAATTGTCGCACCTTGCAATCCAGCCACATCCGCTGCGGATCCTGGGCTGATGCTTAAAATAACGACACCGGTTATTTTCAGGTGCTGCGTTAGCCGATTATTGAGTTTGCTGTCAACGGTGATGCCCATTGCCGGACGAATGTATTTGCCCCGGCTGATGATTTGAGGAACCACGCGATTGACGGTATCGACCGGCACAGAAAATCCAATTCCGGCGCTGGCGCCACTGGGGCTATAAATGGCAGTATTGATGCCGATCAGACGACCGGCGGAATCCAGCAGCGGGCCGCCGGAATTACCTGGATTAATGGCGGCATCGGTTTGGATCAGATTATCGATGGTACTTCCATCACCGCTCGGGAGTGAACGATCCAGTGCTGAGACAATACCGGTAGTGAGTGTCCAATCCAGACCAAATGGATTGCCGATCGCGAATACTTTTTGTCCAACCTTGAGATCGTGGCTGGTACCCAAAGGAACAGGGGCAGGGCGCTGGAATCCAATACCTATCTTTAGTACGGCAATGTCATGCGCTGGACTGGCGCCGACCAGGGAAGCCCTGTAATCGCGCCCATCAGCTAGGCGTATGGTAGCCTCACTGGCGCTTTTGATGACATGGAGGTTGGTAATGATATGTCCGTTATCATCCCAAATAAAACCTGAGCCGGTACCGCTGGGAACAGAAAAAATATTGCGTGTCCATGCGTCCATCACGCGTTGGCGCGTGGTGATAAATACGACGGAGTCCCGCGAATTCTCAAATAACTCAATTGTGCTTTTCTCGTCTTCAGCCAAATTGCCCCGTGCCTGGATTACCCGCGGTTCGGCATTTTCCTGCTTATCCTTACCGCTGAAATAGTCCGGGTGAAGAGTATCCGGGAAATAATGATAAAGGAAGCTATGGAAAAATAACGCCAGCAATATGGCTGCGAGTGAGGTCCAGATTAAGCGGGATAGAAATCCGTTATTGGGCATAGGTGTGTGCTCCTTCAGTATTTATCATTATTTGTTGTGCGTTTGGGCCCACCGTACCAGATCCTGTTCGCTCATGGCGCCCGATTGTCTGGCGATTTCCCGGCCACCTTTAAATAGCGCCAAAGTTGGAATGCTGCGAATATTGTAACGGGCGGCTAATCCTTGTTCTTCTTCCGTGTTAATTTTGACCAAACGTATTCCAGGCTCCAAAACAGCAGCTGCTTTGGCAAAAGCAGGCGCCATCATGCGGCACGGACCGCACCACGGCGCCCAAAAATCGACCAATACCGGAATATCGTTGTTTGCGATATGCCGGTTGAAATAACTTTCCGTCAATTCAGCCGGCTGGGTGGTGAATAATGCCTGATGGCAAGACCCACAGTTGGGCGATGCGCTGAGGCGATCTGCCGGTACGCGATTGGTGGCGTGACAGTGTGGGCACACGATATGTAAAGACATGAGCAGTTTTCCTATTTAATTCGTTTGGCTGACAGATGCTTTGTTAATCTTCTTTTAATTCGGATGCTTTCAGCCGGGCTCGTAAGAATTCAATTTCTTCGAGCAAGTCAGCGACCAAGCCGGCTAATTCCGGGTTACTTTCAAAATCCCGCTCAATCGCGATGATTCTCTTGACCCGTATAAAACTGCGGCTATCAAATATCCATGTGGCAGGATCGCTAGTGATTGAGTCTTCATCTAGCAACAAGCCCCATTCAACGCGCTCAATAATCCATTCACGGCTGACCCGGCAACTTCTCGCCAGTTCATCCAGATTGAGCGTGGCATCCTCAAGTAAAATGGCATCGATTTCATGCGACATGATTTAGACTCCGAGATTCTGGCGTGGATTAAAAGCGAGTTCGTGCGCCATAGTTTGGTAAAACTCGCGCTCTTTGGGTGTAGTGGCGGGCGGTAGCACGACTTCCAGCACCAGATACAGGTCGCCGGGTGTGGCTGCCGGGATGCCGCGTCCTTTCAAGCGCAATTTGCGGCCTGATTGAGAATTTTCCGGCACTCGCACTTCCACCTGGCCATCCGGTACCGGTATTTTAACCGTTGCACCCAGTGCCGCCTCCCACGGTGCAACCGGTAACGTAGCATAGATATCCTTGTTTTTAATCCGGTAACGGCTGTGCGGTTTGAAATGAACTTCCAGGAACAAATCTCCGGCGGCTTCCCCGGCATGGCCCGGGCCACCCTGTCCGGCAAGCCGGATTACTTGCCCGGCATGTACCCCTTTGGGAATGCGGACATTCAACGTGTGGTCGGCGAGCACGGTGCGTCCTTGGCCGTCGAGCTTGGGCATGCGCAGTGTCAGGCTGCGAGTGGCACCGTGATAGGTATCTTCTAGATCGAGTAGGATTTTGGCGTGATGGTCTTCGCCGCGCATCCGATGGTGGGCTTGCCGGCCGCCAGCGCCCATTTGTTTGCCGAATAATTCCGCAAAGAAGTCACTGAAATCGGCAGCCTGTGCACCGTTAAATCCTTGTCCACGGAATTCAAAACCGGCATCCCAGCCGGGAGGCGGTTGAAAATCACTGCCTGGCTGAAATCCGCGCCCTTGCCCCAATTGGTCATAAGCTGCGCGCTTCTCCGGATCAGAAAGTACCGCATTGGCTTCATTGACTTCTTTCATTTTCTGTTCGGCGTTAGTTTCCTTGGAAACATCCGGATGATACTTGCGCGCGAGGCGGCGGTATGCTTTTTTGATTTCCTCTGCAGTCGCATCGCGGGAAACGCCAAGTGTTTTGTAGTAATCCTTAAATTCCAAATCAGTTCTCCCGGTTGATCACGCAATCATGCCATGAACATTATTGCTGCTTTAAGCCAAATAGTGAAGTTTCATTTATGCGCACAAAACCTGTTAGTTTCCGGGATAAATGGGACTACTGAATGGATTTATCAAGTGCCGGAGAAAAGCTTTAGAGTACTGCAATCAGAATGGGCCAGTTATTTCAAAGGTTATGCCATCTTCACTACGCCCGGTTTTGCCGCGTTGTGAACTGAAATATAAGCGGGAGCCGTCAGGACTGAAAGCGGGACCGGTTATTTCTGAGCGGTCATGACCTGCCACCTGTAACAAGGGCAAAACCTTGCCTGTAGTCAGCACAACAATCTGCATATCGCCGCTATCTTCAGCCACCAGCAAATCTCCCACAGCATTGGTAATGATATTATCCACGCCGGTTAATACCGGTCGTAGATATAAAGCCGCATTGTAGACGACACTGAGGTGATGCTGTTGCACAGTATAAGCCCACACCCGGTCATCGCCTTTGGTGGTGAAGTAGACTATGCCCTGGTGATACCAGATACCTTCGCCGCCATTAAACCGGGTGCTGCTGGCAATTTGTTTGCGCGTCGGTGTTGTGATTGCCAGTGGATCAGGCAGTGTATGCCAACGCACTGCGCCAATAGGGCCTTCGACGACCTCGACGACTTCCAAGAAACCATCATCCAGATTGGGATTCCCGGCAGCATCAAATGAGCGTGCGGTATAGCGATATAAACAACCATCCGGCTGATCTTCGGTCAGATACAGTTGCATGTTTCGTGTATCTACGGCCACTGCTTCATGTTTGAATAAACCCAAAGCGCTTCTGACTTGCGCTGCTTTCCGGCCAAACGGATCGCATTCCCACACCTGGCCTTTTTCAATTTCTTCGCACGACAGCCATGTCTGCCACGGGGTATGCCCTCCGGCGCAATTGCGATTGGTCTGACTCAGAATCGAATACGCATCTATAACTTCTCCCTACGCATTGAAATGTAATGCCCCCACGCCGCCCGCTTGATTGTCCAGCTCGCTATTGGAAACATAAACCCAACCGCCATCAGCAGTAGCAAAAACAGCGCCGCCATCCGGCGCAGCATGCCATTTGTAGCCAGATAACTCTTGACCTGAGCGAGCTACAATGCGGGAAGTAAAATTTGCGGGCAAACGCACGCCATTTTGATCGGGTGGCAGGAGTCCGCCAAATGCCACAAGCGACAAGGATGTAGCTTTAACGGAATCAGGCAACAAAGTGTTGCCGAAAAAAGCACCTAATCCCATGAAACCATATTGCAGTAGCTTGCGTCGTTGTACGTCGAATGACCTCATCTATTCAATCCATGTAGTGGATTCATGATTTTATGACCAGAGATAGTTTACAATGCTGCGCTATTAAATGACTATTAAATGAAAGCACCTTGCAATGATTCAAATACTGAAGCCAATTTTTTCTTTTCTGATGTTTCTGATCGTGTTGTTTTTTATCAGCACTATTTTAACCATTACGACGAGTTATCCAGTTTGGCTTTGCGCTGTTTTTTCACTCGCATGTGCGTCGGTGGCGGCCTGGTTTGCATGGAAGCTGGTTTCCGGAGAGAAAACGAGCATCGGTATTGCTGTCATCAGTGGCGCATTGATTCTCGGCGGGTTATGTTTTATCGTTGGTTTTTTGAGTCCCATGGTGTTTGCCAAAGACACCAATCAAGGGCCATTGATTGGAATTTTTATAGCTGCTCCATTAGGTGTGATTTTCGGTGCAATCGGTGGCTACATTTATGCTTCTCGGCAGAACACAGGTGTGGATGGGTGATACATTTTTGATTTCAACTGAAAGAAGAAAGGCGATGGGACAAATACTGCACGGAATAGCCCCAACGCACGCTATCCGAACAAAAGTACAAGCGCCTAAAGCGAGCATCCGCGAGATAGCCGAACATACATATCAATCCAAGAACAGCGCGTAAATGGAAAAATTTGGGCTCGATGGAGGATCTCGCCTGTAGCGCCAAACCGAATCAAAGCAGTGTACTAACCGATATGGATGAAAGCGATCACCAATCCGTGTGATCGAAGCTGTTCATTATTAGTACACTGTCTCGCTTCAATCGCTGCGCCAGTTTCAGCGCTCCAAAACTAATCTGCATCTTTTGTGCTCCAACTGGCTTCTAACTGCCTCTATTTTAGTTGGTTATTGGACTAATCAGGGAGTTTTGTGCGGGAGTCTTTAAATAGTAGTTACTCAGCATCCTGTGAGGTAATATTTTTGCTTTTAAGATTATAGATCGATGCCTTTCTGTGCCTGAATACCAGCCCGAAAAGCATGTTTAATGTCCGTCATTTCAGTGACTGTGTCGGCGGCTTCACATAGCGCATCGGGTGCGCCGCGCCCGGTAATGACGACATGCTGCATGGGCGGGCGGTTTTTCAGATCGCCCAGTACTGTGGTTAAATCCAGCCAGCCAAACTTGAGCGGATAAGTCAGCTCGTCGAGTATGATTAGGTCGAGCGACGGATCGCGCAGCATTTCCTGCACAATGGCCCAGCCGCGTTGCGCTGTTTCTGTATCGCGCTCCAGATTTTGCGTATCCCAAGTGAAGCCTTCACCCAGCACATGCCAGATGACATTTTCTTGTTTGCGGAAAAAGGCTTCCTCGCCTGTGTCTGAGCGTCCCTTGATAAATTGCGCCACCCCAACACGCATGCCATGACCCAGTGCCCGTGCAATCATGCCAAATGCCGAGCTGGATTTTCCCTTACCATTGCCGGTGTGAACCAATAATAAGCCTTGTTCACGGTCAGCACGTGCAATTGCCGCATCAATGACTTCTTTTTTGCGTTGCATGCGTGTGCGGTGGCGTTCAGAGCGCCCGGAATCAACCATGCTGTTATCCCGCAGTGGTGTTTCGTGGACTAAATTGCTGAATAATCAACGTGAATAGCGTATGCATCACCACGGCAATGCCCAAATAAAAAACGAATGTCTCGATATAAAGTGGAAAGTATTTGATCACTTGCTCGCCAAATTCACTAAAGGACGTTTCAGCAATACGGCCAGAGAAGAAATAGAAACCGCCACCGGAAAATAATTCACACAAAATTAAACCCGCCATGACACTGAGAGAAAGCGGCATCACGGTATGCCATGTAAATTGGTATTGCTTGGCGTACCAGCGGCCAGCCAGCCATAACGAAGCATAAGCCGGTAGCAGGAACACATAAGCCGGTGTGATACAGAAATCACTGACGCCGCCCCAAGTGTAAGCTGCAAAATCCAGCCACCAGCTCAACGCAAAGAAACCCAGCAATGGCCATGCGGACCGCAAATAGACTCCGGCCAGAAAGAAGATGACCCAGGAGGCATCTGCCAGGTTATGTACCGAAGCGAAATGATGACTGCGGGTGAGAATCATCAATGACACAAGCAACAATCCGATAGCCAGTTGATTGCGGGTGGATAAAGTCAACATATTTAACTCCTTGTTAAGGTTGATAACGTACCATGGCAAAGAAATTCCGCCCTGGTTGATTGAAGAATGCAGCTGTTTCATAGCGTTCATTAAATAAATTTTCAATACGT
Source organism: Nitrosomonas ureae (assembly GCA_945872825.1). Taxonomy (GTDB): domain Bacteria; phylum Pseudomonadota; class Gammaproteobacteria; order Burkholderiales; family Nitrosomonadaceae; genus Nitrosomonas; species Nitrosomonas ureae_D. The sequence continues at coordinate 2,282 of CAMCBD010000020.1, read as the reverse complement.
CCTTGTAGGCGCCAATGTTTGTTCAAGATATATTCAGCACGTAGATCAAATTTAACGTAACTGTCCAGCTTGCGGGTATTGGCCAGATCATCATAACGCTCACCTTCGGCCAGAAGCATGGCGCCCAATTTATAATATTGTCCAAACTGACGATCGGCATCCAGTCGGAATGATTGTTCAGCACGCCGTGGCAGTATATTACCTCGATTTAACTCAGAGGAACGATTCACTGGGTCAAGCAGTGTCAGGTTCGTATTGAATTGCCAGCCTTTTATTTGCGTGCTGATTACGCCTTCAAATCCGCGTATGCGTGCCTGATCAATATTAGCGGGTGCGAAGGTATTGGCGTCAAAAGCAATCAAATGAAGAATATGGGTTTCATAAACGTTCAACGACCAATTCCCCCAATCTGCTTTGCCACGAGTGCCGAATTCGTAGCTGCGCGAGTCTTCCGGACGCAAATTCGGGTTACTAAAACCGGGGAAATACAGTTCGTTAAATGTGGGAGCTTTAAAAGCGCTACCGAAATTGGCCAGCAGGCGAATATTCTCAGTGAGCGGATAACCCCAGCCAGCACCGCCGGTCACTCGGCTGCCAAATTGCTGGTTATCGTCATGTCGCAGAGATAATAGAATATCATGCTTAGCGACAGTTGCCTGATGCTGAGCAAATGCACCCCAATTAGTGCGCGAGTTGACAGTGAATGCTTCCGTGCTTTTAACATGATCATTTTGATAATCTGTACCGACTGTTAACAATTGATTTTTACCCAAAGTAAAATCATTCAGCAAGGTAACTGTATCACGTAGGGTATTAAACCGGCTTTGGAAAGCAGTGCCCAGGAAATTATCTGAGTCGTCCCGGCTGCGGCCTGCGATCAGATTAATGCGCCAGAAATCTACCGGCGAGTAACGCGCCGTGCCGCCAAGAACCTGTTGTGCCAAGACAGCCTTATTGACAAAGCTGCCATCAAACTCGGTTTTTCCCGCAGAATGCATGAAACTGGCATCAATTTCCAACCCATTCTGAAACCGATAACCTGCGCGCATGCTGCCCGCGACATTGCGATAACCATCCCGGTCAGGCTCATAAGTGAAGCAACCTGCCGTATCGGAACCGTTACAGGCATTGAATCCTTTTGTGCCAATTCCGCTGGCGTTCATATTTACCCAGCCTTGTGCTCCCCTTTGCGACAAGCCTGCCGAGCCCTCCAGTGTGCCATAGGTGCCGCCGCCAAAACCAAAATTCGGCTTGAGTCCGCCACTATCACCTTTGCGTGTAAAAATATGGATAACACCGCCGATGGCCTCAGAACCATATAAACTGGAACGTGGGCCGCGCACAATCTCAATACGATCAATCTGTTCAATGGGAATGTTTTCAAATGCGGTTGCGCCGGATGTTGCCGAACCGACTTTGATGTTATCGATCATCACCAGAATATGATCAGATTCGGTACCTCGCATGAAAACCGATGTATTCTTGCCCGCCCCTCCGCTATTTGAAATACTCACACCGGGCACACCGCGCAATAAATCCTGAATTGACCGTGCCTGCTGACGTTCAATATCCGCGCGCGTAATGACCGTCACTGAAGCCAACGAAGATTCGGCAGTTTGTGCCGTACGTGTTGCCGTGACAATAACGGGTTTTTCCTGATGATCTGCAGTGGCTGCAAACACATTCGTAGCTGCACTAAGCCATAGCACAGCCATTGCCAGTAAACGGAATTTTTGCATGATCTGATTCCTTCGCGCACACCCGCGCGTTGTCAATTCTTGAAATGAAGGAATGCAGAAGGGGATAGACATACGGGCCAGTCTAGAAAATAGAGACTGGTCAAAATGCCACTGATTGCCCTCCGCAATACCGTAGTAATGGTCACTTCGGGCCGGTCTCCGGACTCATGAGCGGGATAAATCCCAGATCTGCGCCTTCCCGTGCCGTTACACAGTGGCGTAATGCAGATTGTTAACTCAATTACCGTTGCGGGGGCAGTGCTGGCATTGCCTGAATTTAATCAGAACGCACCAGCTTCCCGTTTAACCTTCAAGGAAGAAATTTGAAGGCACCAAAAATGAGGATGTGAACTTACAGGATATGTGACCGGCGTGTCAAGGAATTGACGGTTTTGGTAGTGTCTCAGTTTGAATTTATAGCATCTTGAACTTGCTTGCATCAATGCTATCATATCAACATGAGTAAACGACCTAAAAATTTAGACTTAAATCAGCTAGCCAAGCGCATTGTAGATGAAGCTATTGGAGAAGAACCTATTACAC
>CAMCBD010000019.1 GCA_945872825.1 Nitrosomonas ureae | reverse complement strand
CTCTCTCAAGCTTCTTCTCGTCTTCTATCGCATGACCTTCCCATTCATACTACATCATGCCTTCCACATTACTAGTCCTTCCTTTCCATCATGCCCCACAAACAACCCAATCCAGGCCAGACTACTGACTCATAACTGACCTGTCAAGATAATTCAACCAGTTTCTCTACAGCAAAGAACATACTAAGATTTATCTGCTAGCTGTTTCGATTTCCTGCGGTATAAGAAATAAAATCCGCCACCAACAGATACCAGCAGTAATACGATAAATTCCATCAGACCAAAACCACCGCCATGACTACCATGGCCGCCAGCACCACCGACACCAAAAGGAATACGGCCAGCAACAACAACATTACCTGCATCATCCTTTCTTTCTAGCAAAATTTCATAATGCCCTTTTTCAAGTACTGCAGAGACCACTATGATTCCAGAAGTATGTTTCATATATGGAATATAATTAATACCGTGCTCAGCAGCGCTGGAATCTGTTCCCCCAGGCCCTTCATGCTCCATCGCATGATCGGAATGCTCATCCATATTATGACCGCTGTGATCTTCTTTATTGCTTGCTACTTCTTTACTGACCGCCGTGCTTCCTTGGTTATCGCTATACCCACCGCCGTGACCACTATGTCCAGCTTTTACCAAACGCACAGCCAAGGGTATTTCACGAGAATCCCAGTCAGACAATTCCACAGTCAGTTGCACTCTACCAGGCGTTGGTATGTTTGAACAATATGAGTGCATTGGCGGCAGATCGTTTTCAGGAACTTCGTAAGCACTGAATGCTATTGGGAATTCAGCATTGGTTATCGTACACCCCCCTGCATCATGATGACCTTCATGAGCGAGCATTAACTGTGCATATACCGGTAGCGCTAAAAAAGATGCCAAAATAGCGCCGCTTAATTTTGCTACCCAACCACTTCTAGAAACTACCTTCATGTTCTCTCCAATTTGTTATCTGTAAGCTAATTTATTCATTTATGTATGCTCAGAAATCCCGCCCGAACAACTTAGCACGGGATTGTATAACAAAAAATTCAGAATTTTAATCGAAATGAACATTTTTAATCGTTTAACTTTCAGATCTCCGTTAACTCCCTTGCTTATCAAACAATGACAAATCGAGTTACCGTATACAACCTACAGACAGGGCCTCCCAATTTTTCAGCACAAGCAATAATTGGAATTCGAAACTGATCATAAACAAAATTTTCGCAATTGCATTAATAAATTTGATCTATTCACCACAGGCTAATCGTTCATCAACCAATTCAATCCAGTGCTTGACAGATGTTGCGGTGCCACCTTGCAAATGCATCAGACAACCAATATTGGCAGTGGCAATCTGATCAGGTTTACCAGACTCCAGAGCAACTACTTTGTTTTTCAGCAGTTGTTGCGAAAGCTCAGGTTGCAAAATGGAATACGTACCAGCCGAGCCGCAGCAAAGGTGTCCATTGGGAACGATAACCAAGTCAAAACCAGCGGCAATCAGGATTTTTTCAACTACACCACGAATTTTCATACCGTGTTGCAAAGTACAAGGGGAGTGAAAAGACAGTTTTATTTTATCGGTATTGGCATTTTGTTGATTCATCAATCGCTCGATGTTTTCAAGCTCAGCATGGAGTATTTCGCTAATATCTTTTGCAAGTGCTGATATTCTGGCTGCTTTCCCGGCATAAACTGGATCATGCTGCAACAAGTGTCCATATTCTTTTACAGTTACACCACACCCGCTGGCTGTCACCACAATCGCTTCAATTCCATCCCGTTCAACCCATGGCCACCACACATCAATATTGCGGCGCATATAATCCAAACCTTCCTGCTGGGCATTCAAGTGAAAAGTAACAGCGCCGCAGCACCCCGCCTTCTCTGCCTTGATCAAAGATATACCGAGATTATCCAGTACACGTGCAGTCGCTGCATTGATGTTGGGCGCTAATACCGGTTGCACACAACCATCGAGTACCAGCATTTTGCGTGCATGATTCGCGACAGGCCATTTTTTAACGGGTTTAGGCTTGACCGGGATTGTTTTTTTTAAACTTTCCGGCAGAAATGGGCGCACTGCTTGCCCTGATTTAAGCAATACATTGAATATCAATGAATTTGGCAAGATCTTGCGTAGCATATAACGCATCACACCCGACTTAACATCACGTTTCACCTGCTTTTCAAGCAGGTCGCGGCTGATATCCACCAATTCTCCATACCGCACCCCAGATGGGCAAGTTGTTTCACAAGCGCGGCAAGTCAAGCAGCGATCCAGATGCAATTGCGTTTTTTGCGTAACCGGCTGCCCCTCCAGCATCTGCTTCATCAGATAAATACGACCGCGCGGACTATCCAGTTCATCACCCAGAATCTGATAAGTCGGGCAAGTAGCCAAACAAAAACCGCAATGCACACAACTGCGTAGAATGGCATCCGCTTCCTGTCCTTGCGGAGAATTTTTTATAAAATCAGCGAGCTTAGTTTGCATTTAGATCTCAGGATAAAGTCGACCGGGATTCAAGATCCGCGACGGATCAAATTTTTCTTTCAGCACACAATGAATTTTCATCATGTTGGGATCAAGCGGATGAAACACGGAAATACCCGGCTTATTGCTGCGAAACAAAGTCGCATGCCCTCCCGCATCTTTTGCTGTTTTGCGAATGGTTACTGCACCCAAATTTTCATTACTAAGTAACCAGCGCAAACCGCCATTCCATTCTATTAGCTGTTCTCCAGGTAAAGACAGAGGAGGTGTTGTCGGATTGATCGATAAACGCCACAGGGAATCAGCAGATTGGAAAAATTCATGCGTTTGTTCGCGCACCGATTTCCAGAAAACTTCACCTTCAATGAGTTCTTCGCCACCCAATTTTAACTGGGCCGCACGCACCGCTGACTCAGCACCGGATAACCGGAGAAACAATCCACCATTCCTATAACAAGTCGCAGAAATCGGCAGCGGCTTACCGGCCCATTGATTCATTTTCTCGATAGCTGCAGCTTCATCCATTTGCATATGTAGAGTAATTCCGGTCATAGGCTTAGGCAAAACTTTGAGCGAAACTTCAAGCAACATCCCTAGCGTACCCATAGCACCCACCATCAGTCGCGAAACATCATAACCCGCAACATTCTTCATCACCTGCCCGCCGAAACTTAGATCATCCCCTCTACCATTGAGTAGTCGCACACCCAGCACAAAATCACGCACCGAACCGGCAGCAGCACGACGCGGACCCGACAAACCGGCAGCAATGCAGCCACCCAACGTTGCCGCCGCGCCAAAATAGGGTGGCTCAAACGCCAGCATTTGCCCCTTTTGGTCCAGCGCAGCTTCCAAATCAGCCAGGCGCGTACCTGCACGTGCAGTAATAACCAACTCAGTCGGCTCATAATCAATAATGCCGCAATAAGCTGTCGCATCCAGTATCGTGTTACTTGGAGTCACTACCGAGTTGCCATAAAAGTCTTTCGTGCCGCCGCCGCGTATCTGCAGCGGTGTTTTCTGTTCAGCCGCAGCACGAATAGTTGCTTTGTATTGGTCAATAATGGCTTGCATGGGCTTTAAAAACGCGGCAATTCAGCAAATTTTTCTTCACCGCGATGCACATGCATCGCACCCAATTCTGCACAGCGATGTAGTGTGGGCACAGCTTTACCGGGATTCAACAATCCTGCAGGATCGAATGCCGCTTTCACCGCATGAAACATTTCCAGCTCGCCCGTTTTAAATTGGGTGCACATCTGATTGATTTTCTCCATCCCCACACCATGTTCTCCGGTGATCGTACCGCCAGCATGAATACACATTTCCAGTATCTTGCCACCAAATTCTTCCGTTCTCTCCAGTTCACCCGGTTGATTGGCATCATACAGAATCAACGGATGCAGGTTGCCATCTCCGGCATGAAACACATTCATGCAGCGCAATCCATATTCCTGGGAAAGTTTTTCAATGCCGTCCAGCACATGCGCCAGATGCTTGCGCGGAATGGTGCCATCCATACAGTAATAATCCGGAGAAACTCTGCCCGCTGCCGGAAATGCCGCTTTACGCCCAGCCCAGAACCTAAGCCGCTCAGCTTCATTTTGTGAAGTACTGATTTTAGTCGCGCCACTTTGCTGCATGATGGCATAAATGCGATTGATCTCATCGGCCACTTCCTCAGCGCTTCCATCCGATTCACACAACAAAATAGCCGCCGCATCCAAGTCATAACCCGCATGCAAAAATTCTTCCACCGCATGGATGGTAATTTTATCCATCATTTCCATACCGGCAGGAATAATGCCCGCACCAATCACATTCGCCACCGCATTACCGGCTTTGTGCACATCATCAAACGCCGCCATCACCAGTTGCGCCTTTTCGGGTACCGGAATCAGCTTTACCGTAACTTCCGTGACAATGCCCAGCATGCCTTCACTGCCCGTCATCAACGCCAGCAAATCATATCCCGCACTGTCCAGGCTTTCACCGCCAATTTCCAGGCACTCGCCCTCGATAGTCAGAACGCGCAATTTGAGGATGTTATGCACGGTGAGGCCATATTTTAGACAATGCACACCACCTGAGTTTTCCGCCACATTGCCGCCAATCGAACAAGCAATTTGTGACGAAGGATCCGGTGCATAATACAAACTATACGCCGCCACCGCCTCACTGATCGCCAGATTCCTGACACCCGGTTGAACGCGTGCCATGCGGGCGAGCGGATCAATCGCGATGATTTGGTTCAACTTGGCGAGCGACAGCAAAACACCTTGGGCATGCGGCAATGCGCCTCCCGACAATCCGGTACCCGCGCCCCGCGCCACAACAGGTGTTTGAGTTGCATAACAGAGCTTGAGAATTTTGACGATTTGTTCTTCCGTTCGCGGCAAAACAACCACCATCGGTAATTGCCGGTAAGCCGACAGACCATCGCACTCATACGGCCTTAAATCTTCGGTTTCATACAACACCGCCTCGGGAGGCAAAAAAGACCGCAAATTATTGACGAGTTCTTGAGGAGACATACAATTATTCCGGATGCTTTTGAATTTCGTGATTGGCTAATTTTTCCAGCATTTTTACAATGGCTGAATTATCCCATTTCGCGCCGCCATGTGCGAGACAGGCAGAAAACAATTCGCGCACGGTTGCGGTATTGGGCAGGCTCACACCCAGGGCGGAAGCGCTCGCCAAGGCAATATCCAAATCTTTTTGATGTAACTCGATGCGAAAACCCGGTTCAAAATTCCGCTGAATCATACGTTCGCCATGCACTTCCAGCACGCGCGAAGCCGCAAAACCACCCAGCAAAGCTTGCCGCACTTTTTCCGGATCCGCGCCAGCCTTGGATGCAAACAGCAATGCCTCAGCCACGGCCTCTATGGTTGATGACACAATAATCTGATTGGCGACCTTACAAATCTGACCGGCGCCATTCTCACCCACGTGCGTAACCGTCTTACCCATTAATTCGAGAATCGGTTTAATTCTTGCAAATACCGCTGTACTTGCACCCACCATGATAGTCAACATAGCATTTTGCGCCCCCACATCACCGCCCGAGACCGGCGCATCGGCGTACTCTTGCCCCAGCACATTCAGCCGTGTCGCAAACTTGCGTGTTTCCAGTGGCGAGATCGAGCTCATATCCACAATCATCTTGGCTTGATCAGAATGAGGTTCTAAGCCCTCAACAACGCCATTCTCCCCGAATAGCACTTTCTCCACATCCGGCGTATCCGGCAACATGGTGATAATAATATCCGCATGCTGCGCCACCACCTTGGGCGAAGAAAATGCCCTGCCGCCCAATGCAACCAAATCGGCAGGCACGCCACTGCGCGAATGCAAGAATAGACTATGCCCGCCCTTGATCAAATGCCCGGCCATGGGTTTGCCCATAATGCCCAGACCGATAAAACCGATATTCGCCATAACTGTCTACTTTGAGAATGGATAGTCGAATGATATGTCGACAGCAGGAATAACGAAAGAAAAAACTACCGCTGGGATGATCGTGCCCGCCACAGTGCCGCCGGCGAACTGCCGACCAAAGAATGCATCAGCACTGAAATCGCCCCCACAACCGGTGCCAGCGGCAGCATCGGAAATGCCTGCTTGGCCAGCACGATCGCCAGTCCGGAATTCTGCATGCCGACTTCAATCGAAATGGTGCGGGCACTCTGAGTATGACAGCCGAAGATCCGCGCAAACTGATAGCCAATCAGAAAACCGCCGCCATGCAACAACGCAACCGCAAGAATCAGTTCTCCGCCATATAGGAGAATGGTTCCGGCATTGGCCGCAAACACCACCGCGCAGATCACACACACACCCAACACGGATAACAGCGGCGCGACGGGCATCACGCGCTGCACAAGCTGCGGCACCCAGCGATTGAGCAAAACGCCCAGCACCACAGGTAAAATCACGACTTGCAGGGTTTGCTTGAACAACATCCAGGTATCCACCGAAACCAGCGTGCCCGCAAATAATTGCGTCAGTACCGGCGTCAGGATCACCGCGGCCAATGTGGAACAAACGGTCATCACCACTGACAGCGCCACATCGGCTTTCGCAATATAAGACACCAGATTCGAAGCCGTGCCGCCCGGACAACAACCCACCAAAATCAATCCAACCGCAAAATGCACCGGCAAATCCAGGCCAATTGCTATTCCCCAGGCCAGCAAAGGCATGATGGTATATTGTGCGGCAAAACCAATCGCCACTACTCTCGGCATGCGGGCAATCCGGCGGAAATCATCAAAGGTTAGGGTCAATCCCATGCACAGCATGACAAAAGCCAGAATCAATACCACGACCGGCCCTTGATTCAACGGCAGCAACCACTCCGGCGAGGACAAAGCCATAGCGCCGGCCAGTATCATCCACAACGGAAACAACAGAGTCAGTTTTTGCAGCATAGGGGGTTGTCGGATCCGTTTAAATGTCTGGCAGGGCAGAACGCGCAAATAACAGGGTAGTTGTGCTGCCCGTACTGGTTGACGACACGGCTGGCTTGCAAACCAGCCGCTGAGGCCATTTCCTGTAATGTTGAAAAATACTCCGGATAATCGTGATCATGCACGTGCATGCAAGCTTCCTCCAATTGATCCGGCGGCACCTTGATCCAGTTGTCGCGCATGCATTTCAGATAACCGTCCAGATAATCCTCGCGGCTCTGGTTTTCCTCACGCACCACATCCACCAAAATCAACCAGCCATTTTCCGCCAGGCAACGCCCAATGGCCTGGAAAAAACGCGCTTTATCCGCAGCCGTTAAATGATGCACAGCAAATCCCGTGAAAATCACATCCCAGGTTTTGCCGGTCGCTTCAACAGCTTCGAGCAGATTACCCTGCGTCAGCGTAACCGCCGAGCCGGGCAAGTCAGCCAAATAGCTACGCGCCTCGATCAATGCCGCTTCGGACAAATCCACGCCTTCATACACCGACGGAGGAGATTGCCGCAGACAAGGCGCCAGATAGCGCGCATTGCCGCAACCCAGATCCAGCAAACGATAACACCCCGCATCCTCACGCAAGCTCAGCAGCCGCCCTACCCCCGCATAGATTTCCTGATGAAACATGTAATTGTGTTCCGTGATCAGATCGTACAAAGACCAGGATCGCGTAAAGATGGTGGTGGATTCAGCGGATGTCATCAGTAATTAAATAAGCAAACTCAGCAGGCAGCACTGTACCTGAAATTTAAGAGCTGCAGGGTGCCATGAAGGAAACTCTGAATAACCCTCATAGGTCATTCCGAACAAAGTGAGGAATCTTTGATAATTAATACGATAGATTTCTCGCTACGCTCGAAATGACAGTTACTCAGTTTCCTTAAGCGTAACGCAATGCACCGGAGAGTGATACATGAAGCGGCCTTCATGACGGATGACGCTGCGCTGATCTGTCCTACAAAACCACAAACCCTAAGAACCAAACCCGCAAGGGCTCCGCCCCTGCACCCCGCAAAGGGCAAAAGCACAAAGTACAAAGATCAGAAATCCCTGGCGACACGAAATCCCAGGAGGCTGTTGACGCTATAGGTGACGTCCCTGTTACGGTCAGCCGACCGCAAGACCTGCGGTACGTCGAACCACGAACCGCCCCGAACCACCCGGCGGCTGCAATCGCCGCCGCCCTTGTCCAACCACACCGAGCCGTCACCCGGCGCATTGTTGTAATTATCGTGCCCGCAATCCTGCGTCCATTCATTGACATTACCCAACATATCGGACAAACCGTATTGATTGCTTTTAAAACGACCAACCGGTGCGGTATATACATAATCATCAGTACATTCCGCCAGTACCAAATGGGAACCAGCAATGGCTTTCACTTCTTGCCCTAAACCATTGGCATACTGGCATTGCTGGCCGTGCGGAAAGAAACGCGCAGTCGTGGTGCCCGCACGAACGGCGTATTCCCATTCGGCTTCGGTCGGCAGCCGGTATCGCTTGCCGGAACGATCCGATAACCAGGAAATATATGCCTGCACATCGTCCCACGACACACACACCGCTGGATGACTGTCGTTTTGCTTAAAGCCGGGATTTTTCCAGTTACGTTCCGGCAATTGTTCAAATTCTTTCTTATCCGCATTCCATACATAACACCCTTTGCCGCTTTGCTCGGCAGTCGTGCGGTAACCTACATCCTCTACAAATTGCCGGAACTTCCCGACGGTGATCTCATGACGGCTGAGGGCAAAAGGACGGGAGATAGCAACTTCGTGCTGCGGGCCTTCGTCAGAAGCTCTTCCTTCTTCCGTCTCAGGCGAACCCATCCGGAATTTTCCGGATGGAATGCGCACCATTTCGGGTTCGAAGGGAAGTCTGGTTTCACTGGGCAGTTCTACAGTAGATTGCTTTGCCACCCATTTCTCCGGCTCAGGAGCTACTGGCTGCGAACGCTGCGTGCCGGTTTCTTGTGCAATCCATGGAGAATAATGAAATAAGCCAAATGCCGCCAAGAGGGTCACGAGTACACCGAGGATAGCCGCGAATGGTATTTTCGGTGAATCGGGGCGCACAGGCGGTGGTGATGGCGTCTGCACCCCCATGGCTTTTTCCAATACCTGAATCAATTTATCAACATCCGTATGGAATCGATTGTTACTGATTTCATAGGCATGGCGTCGCGTCAGCGGCATCAGACATTCGGGTAGCTGCGAGGACTCAGGCATGTCAGCCCCACCGACCAGAACCGGAATGATGCGTATTTTTCGTTCCAATAAGGTGACAATCTCAAGACGCACAAAATCATCCGGATTATCCAAACGCCGCCGCCCGCTCGAATCAGTCATATCGAGCCAGTGTTTTCCGATCAGAACAACAGCAATTTGCACAGATCCCAGTTTTTCTTGGATGACTTCAGTGAAATCATCTCCCGGTGCAATTTGATCAATATCCATAAACAGATGGTCAGGATCAAAGTGGCTTGCCAATCGATCGTATAATCGGCCAGCATTGGCTGCACTATCATCACGACGGTAGTTAATAAAAATCTTGGGCATGGTGAGCGTTTATGGCTTTTGCAAAAATTTCGGTTTAACGCTATAAAATCGAGCGCTGTTTTCTCCAGCCAGCAATCATACTGGCAATCGATTTTTCCGGTCAAAAAATACATTGGTAGCAACTCGAAATCAACGCTCGGATTGACAGCCCCGGCAGCGTTTTACGCATTTTTTATCTCTCAGCTAATACTTTAAATGACAGTGAGAATATCCTGATTTGTTGTGATTAATGGTTGTGTCATCATGAGAAATCTAGTAAATTGACTGCCATCGATCACGTTAAATTTTAATGATCTTGTTGATTACTATGAATAAAAAACCTTTATCGTTACTCCGCGATAGTCTCGTACGTAGCTTTTGCATCAGCCTTTTCCTGTTGAGCGGCTGCCAATTAGTCCCAACCCAACAAGCGGTGTCACCCGTACCATCGGTAAAGCCACTACCCATTCCGGTAGCCAGTCATGAGTTCAGCTTCGATCCCGCTCGCGAAGATGTGGTCGGCACGCTTCAGGTGATCACCGTCAATAAAGACGACACGCTTTCCGATATCGCCCGGCGCTTCAACTTGGGCTACGAGGAAATCGTCAGCGCCAACCCGAATGTTGATCCCTGGTTGCCGAAAGCAGGCACTCCAATCGTGATCCCCACCCAGTTCGTGCTGCCGGATGCGCCGCGCCAAGGCATTGTGATCAATCTCGCTGCGATGCGTTTGTTTTATTTTCCCAAAGCCAAGGCCGGTGAACCGCAGCGAGTCATCACTCATCCGCTCGGCATCGGACGCGTGGAATGGAAGACGCCGGAAGGCATCACCCAAGTTGTGTCCAAAAAAGAAAATCCCGCTTGGATACCGACGCCCTCCATCCGTAAAGAACACGCAAAAAACGGCGATCCATTGCCTGCCATCGTTCCACCCGGACCGGATAACCCGATGGGTACGCATGTGTTGAAACTCGCGTGGCCGAGCTATGCCATTCACGGCACCGATAAACCGCCGAGTGTCGGTTTGCGCGGCAGTCATGGGTGTCTGCGCATGTATCCGGAAGATATTGTAGGCATATACAATAACGTGCCGGTCGGCACAGCCGTTCGCGTAGTGAATCAACCCCGCCTGCTCGGATGGCGTGACCAGAAGTTGTATCTGCAAACCTATCCGATTCTGGAAGACGACAAGCGCAATCACGCTCAGTTACTTAAGAAAACGTTAAGCGCCGTGCGCGCAACGCCCAAGGCAAAACGCGAAGCGCGCGCCCAAGCCAAGATCAATCAGGCCCTGCTCGATGAAGTCATCCGCAATCCGCGCGCTGTAGCCACGCCGGTCACGCAACCGGATATGACGTTACAAACCTATCTTGACCGCGCCACGCGCGTGCAAAACATCCTGCCTTTCAACGCAACTTGGGAAGGCGAAATGGATGGACAGTTGACAGCGGCAGAAGTACTCAAGTTAGCGAATAAGGAATCCAGTCAGGTTCGATAAGATTCCCATTGTTTGTTTCAGTTCGATTGGTATGCTGACTAACAGAACTAAGTATCCAAACGCGCCTTCAGCTTGGTATTGGGATAATCCTTCAGCCACACGCTCAATTGCTCGGGTGAAGGCTGGCCGCCACGCCGCGTCAGGTGCGCCCAGGCAAGCACGGCAATCGGTGCAATGATAAAAGTGCCGGCAATAAACAGCTTACGTGTCTCAGCTACAAAAGCTTCGCGCTCTGCGATTGGCACCTGCGCAAGATCATAACCCCAACCCAACCAGGCTGTCATTCCCAGCATAAAGATGGCAATGCCGAACCAGAACAATGGCGCGAACAATCCCTTGCCGGGCACATAGCGTAGTTGTAACGGTTTGTTGCCAAACGGTTCACGCTTAGCCAGTGCCACATCGATCCGCTGATTGATGAAGATGATCACCCACCCGACGACGAACCAGCCAGCATAACGTCAAAGTGCCAGCCAGGCTCAGGATAGTGGTAAATATCGCCCAGAAACCAGTGCTTACCCAGATGTGCAACGGGATCAGTGATCAAGTCCAGTACCATCATGAAAAATGCGCCAACGAACAGCATGGTGCCGCTGTTACGAAGATCGCGTGGCGTTACGCGTTGCACGTTAAACCCGCGATGCCAGTGCGGAGACAGGAAGAATTGTGCGAACGAAAAACTCACGTAACTAAGGAAAACAAACGACAGTGAATCAAAGAACGGGACACCGAAGACGACCAAGTCGTTTTCCAGCGCTTCGTAATGGTACGCATAGTAGCCAAACGGGATGCCGTGATTAATGCTTCCCCACTCGGCGGCAAGCGCAACCAGATAGCCCGTAACCAGCCAGATAAAAGTACGTAGCATCCCCTGCTCGACCCAGCTCAGAATCAGAAAAGCCAGCAGGAATAGGGTTACATAGGGGCGAAACGCGAGACTGTAGAGAAGTTCTAACATGAAATGATCAGATTGATTTATCAGACATACTGAAATTTAATAAAGCAGAATGAAGAATAAAAGTGAGATTTAGTTTTCGCATACTAATGCTACGGGTCAACCCCGCCATAGCATACAGCAAGGTAATAGCCGGAATATTATTTTTGCTGAGTGATGGCTATAACATCGCTAGCCAGCGTTACCTGCTCCCCTTCAATCATCACAGTATGCGCGTTGTGCTCAACCAGTTGGTAGTAGTGCAGATATTTCTCCACCTCGGCTGGTTGACTGGTCTTGCGGCCATAGTATTTGCCAGCATGGGGAAAAACTTCAGTTGCAACCTGTTCGTCATACACCGCAAAATCCCATGGGATATTCGTATCCCTATCACTCACGGCATTAGCTCCAGGGAACTCATCCCGAAAAGCTACTCGAATATCGACCCCGTCTTTCAGTTGGGCCATCATGATCTTCTGAAACTCCGGCTCAACAAATTCTTCCCGATGCATAACAAAAATCCGTGTGATATTGACCTTCCGTTCTAGAGCCCGCAAGTTGCTCTGGTAGAAATTCACCAGTGTCGCGCGAGCCAGCCAGCCGAAAGTTACCGGATCGACAGCTCTGATGCGCAGAATGGCCGCATCACTACATTTTGCGCCATCCAGGTAGAATTCGGTTTCATCCAGCGGAATAAATCCATTCTGCAACATGGTAATGGTGCGCATCGTATTAGCCAATAGTTCTTGAGCCTTTGCCTGACATTCGGCATCGGTAACCCGGCTGATAGCGTAGGTTACTTCGTGGGCTTGGTGGTAAAGGTCGGTCAATTCAGTGCGGGTCTTTTCTATGTCTTCCCGAAGCAGATAGGTAGCCAATGACAAAAGCACTCCGACACCAAAAATCAGGTAGGACGCCATTTCATTGTGCAACACCAAGTGGAAGAAAATTGCTAATCCTGCACCGGCCAGAAATTCGATAAATACCGCCATCTGCTGCAATTTATAACTGAACTTCATTGATCACGTACCTCCTGTGCGCTGTAGGGTTTCAAACTTTGGGATGCGGAAATTTCTGCCAGAGCTATCCAGTAACCGGGAAAAACCTTAGATTCCTCGGGAAGAGGTCTAAGCTTTCCATCCTATCCTTGTATATGGTTTTGGCAATATCAAGCTGCCGGTTCCGCTCGGTTTATTGCGGTTGAATCGCAAGGACACTGCCCGGTGCTCTCATTATTCTCAAGGCTGCATCGCGCAGTGTAACTGCTATCTGTTTTCTGAGAAAAGAAACTTTTATAATGATATTCAGGTAGATTTATTTTTCATGCTATTTATCAGCAAAGCAAGGATACGAAATGTCGAGAAAATACGGGCTATGGCTGATCGCAGGCATCATGCTATTTGTTTTTTCCACGACAAAAACTTTTTCGGAGGAACAATGTTCCGCACGTTACGACATGACCAACAATGTTGTGCATATCCCTTGTGTAACAATCGGTGATAAAAAGATTTGGGCGCATCTAAGATTGACTCCATCCGAGAATACATTTGTTGTCGAAGGCTATGGAGAAAACTTCCACCCTTTATGGCTTATGCAAATAATCGATAGCTTCATAACAGAACCGGCAATATGATTTGTGCGCCTGATGGCGGCTTCTCGGGTGGTGGAGATGGTCAATATGTCCAGATTTCGCTAATGCCAGCACTGCAGGCGCTGCAATTTAGGAAGACACGAAAAATTAATTGAATAGACGGCCAATCATTACTGGCTTCACAGACTCCTCTTTAATTCCGCTGCTCATGACATTACAAACGGGAATAGCTATGGCAGATAATTCGCCCATCCGGCTGGTGATCCACGGTGGTGCCGGGGCTATCTCGCGCAACAAACTGACTGCAGAACGTGAGCAAGCTTATAGGCACGCACTTGCGCAATCGTTGATTGCTGGCCATACCGTGCTTGCAGGAGGCGGCAGCAGTATGGATGCTGTCATTGCGGCCATCGTGGTGATGGAAGATTCACCTTTGTTTAATGCGGGCAAAGGCGCGGTTTTCAGTCATGCTGGCCGCAATGAGCTGGAAGCGTCAATTATGGATGGCGCCACACGTATGGCAGGTGCCGTTGCCGGTGTCACAACAATCCGCAATCCAATCCGCGCCGCGCACGCTGTGATGACAAAAAGCGCGCATGTGATGCTCATCGGCCAGGGTGCCGAAGCATTTGCTGCCGAACAGGGTTTGGAAATTGTCGACCCTTCCTATTTTTACACGCAACACCGCTGGGATCAATTGCAAAAAGCCCTCGCAAAAGAAAGCATACTGCGTGACCACGATTCTGATCCCGGCACACCGCTGCCAGGCGTGGATGAAAAACATGGAACCGTCGGTGCGGTGGCGCTGGATCGCTACGGTAATCTCGCCGCCGGCACATCGACCGGTGGGCTCACGAACAAACGCTACGGCCGCGTGGGAGATTCTTCGATCATCGGCGCTGGAACTTACGCGGACAATCGCTCTGTTGCGGTATCCGCAACCGGCACTGGAGAAATGTTCATCCGCACGGCAGCAGCTTTCAATACTGCAGTGCAAGTTAGGCTACAGCACATTCCGATTGCCGAAGCGGCCGATAACACACTGGCAGAAATCGCCGCCATCGGGGGTGACGGTGGCTTGATCGTACTGGATAAGCGCGGCAATTATGCCATGCGTTTCAATACCAGCGGCATGTACCGCGGCACCATCGGCAATGATGGCATTGCATGGATGGGTGTTTACACAAAAATCGATACGACGGCATAGTATTTTCCAACTTAAACTTCCTAACATCGCATTTACTCCCCTGATTTTCTGCAGCTTATCGACATCCAGATTTACATAGCGTATAGTTTATTCGGTAGGCGTCAAGTTTCTGTAACTATATGATTTATAATATTAAGATGTCTATCAACGACTACTCCTACCCTTGTAAAAAGGAGTACTTATAATTTTATAATCTGGAGACAAACATCATGAATCCAAAAAAATTACTTTTCGGAATCCTTGTTTTTATCAGCGTCAGTGCTGCGTTACCCGCTGCCGCACATGAGGCAAAATATGCTGCTCCCCTGCTAGGAAGCAGCGAAGTACCACCAAACGCTTCGCCTGCAACAGGCACAGTACTTGTCACAGTTGACTTTGATCTGGTAACAATGCGGGTTGAAACCAGCTTCAGCGATCTATTCGGCACCGTTTCGGCAGCACATATTCATTGCTGTGTGGCACCCGGATCCAACGTCGGCGTCACAACCCAGCTTCCATCGTTTGACGGTTTTCCGCTTGGCGTGACCGCTGGATCGTACGACCATACATTCGACATGTCGCTGGCCTCCAGCTACAACCCGTCCTTCATTACTGACAATGGCGGCACTGTCAGTTCCGCTTTCAACGCGCTGGTATTGGGTCTTGATGCGGGAATGGCCTACCTGAACATTCACACCACTCTGTTCCCAGGGGGTGAAATACGAGGATTGTTGTCCCCTGTGCCGGAACCTGAGAGCTACGCATTATTGTTGGCCG
Source organism: Nitrosomonas ureae (assembly GCA_945872825.1). Taxonomy (GTDB): domain Bacteria; phylum Pseudomonadota; class Gammaproteobacteria; order Burkholderiales; family Nitrosomonadaceae; genus Nitrosomonas; species Nitrosomonas ureae_D. Next base: position 21,625 of record CAMCBD010000019.1, on the reverse strand, counting down.
GTCTCGGAGTTCTGACGATATTCGCACGCCGCACCAAGCGTAAAACTGTTTGAGTCGATATTCAGTGAAGTTTCTTATCGGTTCTTCATTGCGGCAAAAGTGATAGTGCGAATATTCTATTCAAACTATTTAACAGGCCGTTGAAAAACGTTTTCGAGGTAGCCGATGCAAGGCAAAAACAGACGAAAAAGCGCAGTTTATGCTTAATAAATGAGCATTTTGAGTCTGTTTTAACACCGCAGTGGCAACGCAGATAGTTTTTTAACGGCCTACTAATGGCCGACTCAATAACTTGATTTAGCTGCATTCCAGAAACAGTCCGATTTCTGCGCTTCAATACTTCCAGTCAATCGCAATATGTCATTCTGTGTGGTAATAACCGGAGTACTATTACACAATGAAAAACTATCAAGTAAAACCCGAGAGCAAGCTGAACCTGTCTCATTTCGACGCTGACGATACTGGTGACTACAAGAAGACCGACAAAAGCAAAGAAAAAGCTAAGGCTGTCACAGAAAAATTGATCGACAGACTTGGGGAACTGCAGGAACGCCTTTATGCCAACGGTAACCGGTCGTTACTGATCGTGTTACAGGGGATGGATACCAGCGGCAAGGACGGGACGATCAAGCATGTGATGTCCGGCGTGAATCCGCAGGGTTGCGAGGTGGTGTCCTTCAAGACGCCATCACCGGAAGAACTTGATCATGATTTCTTGTGGCGCGTACATCAGAAAGCACCTGCCAAAGGCCAGATCGGTATTTTCAACCGTTCGCACTATGAAGATGTACTGATTACCCGTGTGCATGGATTGATATCGGATAAAGTGGTGAAACAACGATTTAATCAGATCAAAGAATTCGAGGAATTATTGTCCGAGAGCGGAACAGTGATTCTCAAGTTTTTCCTGCATATCTCCAAGGATGAGCAGAAAAAACGACTGGAGGAGCGTATTTTTAATCCAGAAAAGCGTTGGAAGTTTAACGAGGCGGATCTCGAAGAACGCAAATTATGGAAAAACTATTTGGATGCATTCGAGGCCATGATGGCCGCCACGAGTACCAATCGAGCACCCTGGTATATCGTACCGGCTAACCACAAATGGTATCGCAATTGGGTTATCGCTGATCGTATCGTTAACGCATTGGAAGATATGAAGCTGAAAACACCTTCTGCACCGGCAGGAATCAATTTTGATAAGTTAAAGATTGAATAGTAAAGTATCTGTCCCTACTGCTGCACACAGTGGCATTAGACAAGGAATTGATATGGAAATTGAACTGAAACTGGCCTTGCATCCGCGCCACACTGCGCGCATCCGGAAACATCCCTTGTTGAGCAAGATCACGCCAACAAAACGCCCGCTGCTCAGCATTTATTTCGACACGCCCAAGTTTGATCTGATGCAGCGCGGCATCGCGTTGCGTGTGCGCCGGGTGGATAATCAGTGGATTCAAACATTGAAAGCCGAGGCACAATCCGTCGGCGCGTTGTCGACCCGCCCGGAATGGGAAATGGCGATCACCAACGGCAACCATCCGGATTTTTCTGTGCTGCCAAGAACAGCATTAGATTTACTGACTGGAATCAAGCTAAAGCGCATTGCGCCGGTATTCACGACCGAGTTTGAACGCACTACCTGGCAAATAGGCAATTCTGCCGCGCAAGCTGAAGTCGCGCTCGATATCGGAAAAATCTATGTGGGAGAAATGTATCGGGATATTTGTGAAGTGGAAATTGAGCTTAAATCCGGAGAACCTACATTTTTGTTCGATGTCGCAACACAATTACTCGAACAAGCCCCACTCCACATCGAACCGCGCAGCAAAGCGGAACGCGGCTATATCCTGAGCGGCGCGGTGATTCCTGCGCCAACCAAGGCAACGCACGCGGTAATTCACAAGCATCAATCTGCCGGTGAGGTTTGGAATGCAACGATGCAAGCTGCACTGGTGCAATTGGTCGGCAACCTGCCCGGCTTTCTGGAAAATGCGCACGACATCGAATATCTGCACCAACTTCGCATCGCATTGCGCCGCCTGCGTACCGGCGTGCTGCTGGCAACATCGTTGGGTTTGGAATCGTCCGATTGGGATCAGCCACTACGTGAATCGTTGCATACGCTCAATCCGGCGCGCGACTGGGATGTGTTCTTACAGGAGGCTCTATCTCAAACCTTGGCGGCACTGGGAGGATCACCGGGAAATGCACCGGTTCAGGACACAACACTTGCTCTGATGCGTGACGCTGCTGCACACGCTCGCCAGCGGGCGCAAGCATTGTTGCTCAAACCCATTTTCACCCGGCTTGTACTCGACATCGGCCGCAGTCTGCTGGTTACGCCATCCAGCGTGGAAACAGGAGATGCTAAGGCCTGGGCAGAGAGGGTTCTTGAGAAATGCTGGCAAAAGCTAAGCAAACGCTGCCACGGCTTTGCCAGACTGGATGCTTCCGAGCGCCACTTGGCACGTATTGCCGCCAAGAAGATGCGTTACACGGCAGAAGCTTTTGCGCCGCTCTACGGAAAACGCACTCACCATTTCATTACCGCTTTGTCGGCATTACAGAATGAGCTAGGACGTGAAAACGACATGCGGGTCGGTGTGCAATTACTGCGCGCATTGCCCAAAAAATCCGTCACACACAGCTTCGAGTTGGGCCGGCTCAGCGGCGCGTTAGAATTGAAAGCCTCTCAGCAGGCGCATTTATCCAATTCTGTCTGGCGGCGATTGGCAAGATCGAAATTGTTCTGGCACTAGCTGTTAACTGAATTACCCATGCACATGCACTAACCAAGCAATAGTGCAGATTAATGTAATACACGTTGCCAGTGACATGATGGCGTTGCGACGATATTTCTGCGCCAATAAGGCTTGCGGATATACCGAGATAATAAATGGCTGTGCTGCGTTTCCCGGTTTTGCAATGATATTAGTATCCGGCTCCAGAACCAGTTGATCATGGATTTTCTGCGCCTCTGATTGTGCTAGTTGGCGAGCGGACTCCCATTCTTCCTGATCGATCTTGCCGTCCTTGTTGGTATCAAACCGGTTTCGCAACGCCGGCTGATCTTGTTTCCAATCATTAATCAGATTGATCATCACATCCTTGACTGATTGCTGCGCCGTCGCAGACCAGGTACTGAATTGACCCAATATATACAGCGGCTGTCCTGGCAGTATCAACCATTCACTGTAGCGGTAGTTGTTTGTCATCGCACTCACAATCGATTGGCTTTCCAGTATCTGAGTCCGGGTTGGCCATTCGGTATTGCCATACCAAATCAATTTCTCGTTGCCGTTGACTTCCGCGTCATCCGGATCCACATAGCAACTGCTTACACCATCTGTCAGCTTAAACCGGTGATCACTGTTATTTTTGTAAACAACATTCCAGCGTGTTTGCGTACGGCCATTCTCAGTAAACGATTCCTGTTGTTCGATCAGACTGCGATACCAGAAACACGGGTGATTCGAAAGTGGCGCGTAAATCGGCTGATCATCAACAAACTGCCCTTTTCCTTCCAGTTCAATGTAACCTTGGTGCGCGGAACGTAGTTTGGCGGCAGGCGTATCCTCGATGATACGCAGCCGCTTCCAATTTCGAACAAACAAGTAAAAGCTGATCAAGGTGGTCAGTAGCAATGCCCCCACAACAAATTGATATTCTTCCGGTGAAAGCTCTGCTGGCAGGATATTCATGTGGAAACTGTGCGTTAGCCAAACAATCTTCCGATATTGATATCCTGTTTGTCCGCGTAATTAAACTCAAGCAAATCGCGTGGCTTGAATTTAAACCAATTGGCAATAATGACATCGGGAAACTGCTCAATCCGCACATTGTTAATTCTGACCGCCTCATTGTAGTACTCACGACGATCCGCGATGCTATTTTCCAATCCGGAAATCCGCGCCTGCAAATGCTGGAATTTCTCACTGGCTTTCAACTCCGGATAATCTTCCACCACTGCGAACAAATTGCCCAGCCCAACCCGCAGCATATTTTCCGCAGAACCCAATGCGCCGATGTTGCCAGTTTCCCACGCGGAGGCAACCTGCGAACGAGCTGCAATCACTTGTTTGAGCGTTTCCTGTTCAAAACCCATATACTGCTTACAGGTTTCAACCAGCTTGGGAAGTTCATCGTGGCGCTGCTTCAACAAAATATCAATATTCGACCACGCCTGGGAAACGCTATGCTTAATATCAATCAGGCTGTTATACAGCATGATTCCGTATACAAGGACAATGACTATCCCTGCCAGGGAAATATAGATGATGGTATCCAATGTATAATACCTCCAGTAAGTTACATTGACGCAATATACCTGAGTAAGAATCCAGGAAATGGCCTAAAAAGGAACGACTAGGGCTCTATTTCCTTTCATTGCATACCATTTCCTTACGCTGCTTGAACAAATGCTATTGACGGGTAACACTGTGCTTATCTATGCTACCCCGGCTTAAGAAAAATACAATCACGTATCAGGAGTCACCCATGAGTGTTTCAAAAGAAATTAGCCAATTAATCCAAAGAGTAATGCTGGCATTACTCATCATCGGTTGCGCGGAAGTGTCAGCGCAACCGGAAGACGCCAAAGCAGTAACGATCATACTCGGCGAACAAGGCCCTGATGGCTGCGAATTACTCGGCAAAGTGAAGGGTTCATCAAAAGAGAGCGAAACCGAAGAAGACAATACCCCCTATACCGACCGGCTGATTAAAGCCAGAAACAACTTAAGAAGCGAAGCACAGAAACTGGGCGGCAATAACGTGCATATTATCTATTCCAATAACACTGGAAAATATGATATTCCCGGGGTTGATAAGGAAATCATATTCATTGGAAATGTTTATCGTTGCGAATAACCCCGGAGAATATTGGTTAATTTAGGGAATGCTGGATTAACCTTCTCAATCTTTTGCTTTACTTTGGTAATCCGTCAACACACCCACTGCGATAATGACCAGACCGGCGGCGATATAAAAATTCCGCGCGATCTCTTCATTGGCAAAACCGAGAATAAAAGGCACCGCAATCAGCGAAGGGCCGACGATGCGTTCAATCCAGCCATGGATGGGAAATGGAATGATCTTGATGACGCCGAACGGAAAATCAGAAGCCAATGTAACGATCAGATGAATTACCGCCAGGCCATACGCAAGCATCGCAGGCACTTGGCTCAAATCTAATAGTGTTGGGGCAAGTAAAAATAGAATAACGGTCAGAAAATCAAGATAGCCGTGTAGACGCGGTGAAATCACTTTCATGTTAATGCTCCTGTATTAATGGGTGGTTCCCCCAATGGTTACCATGTTGCATACATTAATACAGCGCTGCCGCGATGTCTGTTAGCTACCCAACAAACTATCCAGAGATTACTTGGTTTGACAGAAATCCCTGAGCGTGGCGTCATTGATACAAATCTGATCACGCGTATAGTCGAGCATACCGCGGTTTCTAAAATCATTCAGAATTGTGCTCACAACCGAACGACTGGCACCGATCAAATCCGCCACATCCTGCTGTGTTAAGTGAATTTCCAATGCATAGCCATGCGTGCACCGGATTCCAAACATCTCGGCCAGCTCCAATAACGTTGCGGCAAGGCGCATCTCAACCGGTTGCGTCAGAATAGTCCGGAGTTTACGTTCGATTTTCTGCTTGCGAGCGTATGTCTCCTCAAACACATGCCACGCCAGTTCCGCATGCTGTGACAGCATCGCCTTGAAATCGCTATAGGCCAAACGATAGTAACTCACTTCCCCGAGTGCTTGCGCCGTCTCTTCCATCTCCTGACGGGCGGAATCACCCTGAAAATAGCCAATGACATCCCCTTTTCTCAGCAGCGTAATGGTAATTCCGGTTCCCTGCGCTGTCAGATGAGAAAGTTTCACGATACCGCTTTTTATCCAGAAGACGTAGGCACAATGATCCCCTTGACGATAAAGGAAATCTTTACTTGCCGCATCAGTTTCCTGGATCGAAGGATAATCCTGCTTTAATTGCTCGAAATCACGCTCAAAAAACGTATCTATGGATCCCGATTTATCGCTGTGTTCTGACGAAGACACTCAATGTTCCCTTGAATTCTGAATATAACAATTTACGCGCTCTTAATGACTGGAAGATTCACAAGCAATACAATCTTACAATGAAAAGCGCTATTATCCTGCAAAATACAATGAATGCGAAAAATAGAGCAATGCAAGATAATAATAAACAAGCAGAATTATCGCTGTCACTGGATCGCGTACTTGAATAGGTGTCAACATGACTGTTACTGCGCCTAATTTATGATTCGGCATGCAAGAGGAAACCATAATGTCAAAATTTGTTGTTTGTGCACTGTATAAATTTGTCTCCTTACCTCATTACAAAGAGATACAACAACCGCTGCAAGCGAAGATGGTTGAAAATCAGACAAAAGGAACGTTGCTGCTGGCGGAGGAAGGGGTCAATGGCACCATTTCTGGCAGCCGGATGGGCATCGATTCTGTTCTGGAGTGGATGGAAACGATACCAGAGCTTGCTAGCATAGTGATCAAGGAATCCATGACCGACGAGATGCCATTCAAACGCAGCAAAGTAAAACTGAAGAAAGAGATCGTCACAATGGGGGTTGAGGGAATTGATCCCAAGCAATTGGTTGGAACCTATGTGGCGCCTCGGCAATGGAATGAATTAATTAACGACCCGGAGGTTTTGTTGATCGATACCCGCAACCAATATGAGGTTGCGGTCGGTGCGTTTGCCAATGCAATAAACCCCCACACCACAACTTTTCGTGAATTTCCACACTATGTATCCCAACACTTGGATCCCTCGGTGCATAAAAAAGTAGCGATGTATTGCACGGGCGGAATTCGTTGTGAGAAATCCACGGCGTATTTAAAACAGCAAGGATTTGAGGAGGTTTACCATTTGCAGGGTGGCATTCTGAAATACTTGGAGGAAATTCCACAGGAGGAATCCTTGTGGCAGGGTGAGTGTTTTGTGTTTGATGAGCGGGTTACCGTGAATCATCAACTTGAAAAAGGCAGCTATGATCAATGTCACGCGTGCCGTTTGCCGATTTCAGAAGAAGACAAACTCAGTGAGTACTATCAACAGGGAATTAGTTGCCCCACTTGTTACCATGACCGCTCGGAAGAAGACAAAGCCCGCTACCGGGAGCGAGAAAAACAAGTGAAGTTAGCTGAGATCAGGGGCGAGATTCATATTGGGGAAATCAACTGTAAAAACAAGTGATCGTTGCGCCTGATTTATAGCGCTTGAGTTTCGTTTTGTCTTTCGACCGCCTATTTAGTCGGCCCTGTAAAATTCACCTAACCGTGGCGGTGGCTTTGCTTTATATACAAGCAAGCTTCGCCAATATATGGTTGTTTTGCGCGGAAGCGGTTGATCAACTGAAACAACGCAAGGCGCAACAAAATACCCTTTAGCCTCAAGCGGAGTACTGCCCTCATCAGCCAGCGCAGGTTGTATCCCGCCGCACACAGCACAGCATGGAGCGCATCTCCCAACTTGCCCTGCAACCAGCAGCGGTCCATTCGGTACTCCGGCTTTAAATACCCAATCGCAGGCTCTACGGCCTGTCGGCGTCTGAGCCAACGTCGCTGCGGCTTGGTCAGTGACAATGCCGGTTAACCACTCATGCTTCAAGCAGCCAATTCATTGGCAATCATCTCAGCCTGCTTCAATACCATTTCAGTCGCGATCAATTGCATATCGGGCGGGTAGCCGAATTGGCGCAGTGTGCGTTTCACAATCACTTTCAGCTTGGCTTTTACACTTTCCTTAATAGTCCAATCAATCGAAGCATTTTGACGGACTCGCTGAGTCAGTACGATTGCCAGTTCACGTAACTTGTCATTTTGCATCAGTTCACGTGCACTTTCGTTGCTGGCAACAGCAGTGTAAAAGGCATACTCAAAAGTTGATAAATCAAGTTTCTCTGCTTCTTTATCGGATGCCACGATTTCCTTGCTGATTTTGATCAATTCATCAATCACTTCGGCAGCGGTCAGAATTTTATTGTGATATTTCTTGATGGCGTTTTCCAGCATCTCCATCAACGATCGGCTTTGCATCAAATTAATCCGGGCACGCACTTTCAGCTCATCATTGAGCAGTTTCTTCAATACTTCCAATGCCACATTCTTGTGCTGATAGTCTTTGAGTTCTGCCAGAAAATCTTCGGAAAGAATCGAAATATCCGGCTTCTTGATCCCGGCTGCATCAAATATATCAATCACCTGTTCCGATACCAAGGCACGGTCAATCACTTGCCGGATAGTGGTTTCAATATCTTCATCGGTTTTGCCGCTGCCGGTGCTGTCGAATTTCGACAGGCGCGCTTTGACGGCCTGAAAGAAAGCCACTTCATCCTTGGCTTCCAGAGCCTGTTCATGCGGAATAGCGATGGCGAACGCCAGAGACAGTGCGGTTACTTCATTGATATAGCGTTTCTTACCATCATCCAGTCCGAGAATATGATCTTCAGCCGCTAGAATGAGTGCCAGTTTCTGCGATGTATCTGCTTCAAAATATTCTTCGTATGCAAAGCCATGATACAGGGCGGATACCACTTCGAGTTTCTCCAGCATGAGCTGCACAGCTTGTTCCTGCATTAAGGTCGGATCACCTTTACCGCCCGCATCGGAATAGAACGACAAGGCTTCTTTCAAATCCGAAGCAATGCCGAGGTAATCCACTACCAATCCGCCGGGCTTATCGCCATAAACACGATTCACTCGTGCGATGGCTTGCATCAGATTGTGCCCTTTCATGGGCTTGTCGATATACAGCGTGTGCATACTGGGCGCATCAAAACCGGTTAACCACATGTCGCGCACAATCACCAGTTTCAATGCATCACTGTTATCCTTCATGCGCTCGGCCAATAGTTTGCGTTGCTGCTTGGTGGTGTGGTGTTTCGACATGACCGGGCCATCGGAGGATGCCGCCGTCATCACCACCTTGATCATGCCCTTGTTTAAGTCATCGGAATGCCATTGTGGTCGCAGCTTGACGATCTCTACATAAAGATCAGCCGCAATGCGGCGCGACATGCACACAATCATGCCTTTCCCGGCAAACACTTCCTGGCGTGCTTCAAAATGATTGACCAAATCTTGCGCGATGTTTTGGATGCGACATTCACTGCCAATCAGCGCTTCCATCTGCGTCCATTTGGCCTTCGCCTTCTGGGTATCGGTCAGTTCATCCTGATCCAGTTCATCATCCAGTTCCTTGATCAGTTTCCGGCCTTCCTCACTCAATGCGACTTTTGCCAAGCGGCTCTCGTAGTAAATGCGCACCGTGGCACCGTCTTCCACGGCCTGTGCAATATCGTAAATATCCACATAATGACCAAACACGGCAGGCGTGTTGACATCCGTCTTTTCAATCGGCGTACCGGTAAAGCCCAAATACGTGGCATTGGGTAGCGCATCGCGCAAATACTTGGCAAAACCGTACACCACTTTCTTGCCGATCACTTCACCTTGCGCATCTTTATGATCGATGGTTTTAGCACTAAAGCCATATTGCGTACGATGTGCTTCATCGGCAATCACCACAATGTTGCGACGGTCAGAAAGCTCTTCATACACATTGCCTTCTTCCGGCTGGAATTTCTGGATGGTAGTAAAGATCACGCCACCAGATGCCACGCGCAACAGCTCTTTCAATTGCTGGCGATTTTCCACTTGCCTGGGTTCCTGTCGCAACAATTGTTTACAAGCTGCAAAGGTATCGAACAGTTGATCATCCAGATCGTTCCGGTCGGTAATCACCAGGATCGTGGGATTGTTTAACGCCAGCACTACCTTGCCGGTATAAAACACCATCGACAGTGATTTACCGCTGCCTTGTGTGTGCCACACGACACCGGCTTTTTTATCTCCTCTGGGTTGCTGAGCCACATCGGGTAAACCATAGCTGGCCGGGCTTTGCATGACTCTGGAATTAAGGCCAATGTCTGCTGCACGCAAGGTTGAAGCCACGGCGGCATTCACCGCGTAATACTGGTGATAGGCAGCAATCTTTTTGACTGTGCTGATACTGATCACGCCGGTTTGCGGATCTTCTTTCTTGGATTTTTCAAATACAACAAAATGCCGCACCAAATCGAGCAAGGTTCTTTTGTTCAGCATCCCTTTAATCAGAGTTTCCAGTTGGCTGACCAGATGAGAGGCTTCCACCTTGCCATCGGCTGTTTTCCAGGACATGAAGCGGCTGAAGCTTGCTGACAGTGAACCGGCTTTGGCTTCCAGTCCATCCGAGATCACCAATAAGGCATTGTAGGTAAACAAACTGGGAATGCTTTGTTTGTAGGTTTCCAGTTGCTTGAATGCGGACTTGATCGTGGTGTTTTCATCGGCGGCATTTTTAAGCTCAATCACGACCAGAGGAATACCATTCACAAACAGCACCAGATCGGGGCGCTTGTTCTGATTGTTTTCAATCACCGTAAACTGGCTGGCCACCACGAATTCGTTATTGCCGGGATTCTCAAAATCAATCAGCCAGACGATATCACCACGTTCATTGCCATCTTGCTGGTAGCTGACTTTGACGCCTTCTGTGAGCAGGCGATGGAAAGTTTCATTGTTGGTGAGTAATTCGGGGAAATGAATGCGTTCGACTTCTTTCAGGGCGGTTTGTAATACCGTGACCGTCATGCCAGGATTGATACGCTGGAGTGCTTTTTCTAACCGGCCGATGAGCAATACTTCATCGTAGTGGGCGCGCTCGGGATGATCGCCATCGGGGGCGATATCGGGTGCGTAGATAGGGCTGTAACCGAGCTGCGTGAATAATTTTATCGCTAGCTCTTCAATCGCAGATTCGGTGAGTTTAGTCATTTTGAACAGATGCCGCCAAATTAAGACGATTAGCGGCTACCAGGAGCCGCTTATCCTGCGTCCACAGCCAGGTATTGCCGGATAACTGCGTTGCAGCTAATAAATGGGCGTCGATCAAGCCAATACCCAAACCAAACAGCGAATGTTTTTCGATGAAATAATTCACTTCATCGGTAAAAGCAACGGGGGCCTGGGGCAAGTTATCCAGCGCGGTCAGAATTTCTTTACGTTGGCGCAAATTGCCCAACGCCAATTCACCGCGCACAAAAGGATGACCCAGTACATTATTTTCAGTCAGCAAGCGGACTAAATGCGGATCGTTATTGCGCAGATGATTAATCCAGACCGAGGTATCGACCAGAATCATTCAGGCATTGATTCGCTGGTTTGCCGGCGTGGGATTGCGTTCAGTTGTGGTTCAGAGCCGCCCAAATTGGCCAGCCTTTTGGCACTTTCCCGTTCGATCAGTGCTTTCAATGCTTCTTTGACCAGTGCGGACTTCTCTTGCACATGGGTTAAAGCTTGCGCTTTTTCCAGTAATTCGTCATCCAATACGATGGTGGTTCTCATGGCTTATCTCCGAATAGTTCATCGAATGATGCGCTTTCTTGTGCATGAAGGCAAGTAGGTATCCGTTTCCCAGCACCGGGGATTGGTTTGAATATATTCCGCGATTTTCAAGTAAGCATCCTCGTTGCGGATAATGTGCTCGTAATAATTGCGCTGCCAAACCACATGAGTATCGGTATTGGCGCGAAACCATTGAGTGACGCCAATTTTGAATCCCCTCACCATAGATCCAATCGTGCGGGATGTGCCATGTGGCAATGGCCGGGGTATTTCGTTCGATTGCGGGGTTGTTTCGTTGGATGGTAGGGGCAAATAATCATTTGCCCCTACAGGATTCGTGGCCGCGATGGCAATAATTCCATGCACATGATTGGGCATGACCACGAATTCATCCAAGGTGACCTGCGGGAAATGATCGGATATCGCACACCAGCATTTTTCTACGATCTGACCCGCTGTATTCAGAGCCATAACCCCGTCAACAATTTCCCCAAACAACGGCACCCGGTTATGCGTACAAACGGTAATAAAATACAAACCAGCCTGTGAATAATCATACCCTTGCAATCGAATCGATTTACGGCGATGAATGGTTGGATTGTAGGTCATGATGTCCAGGTTATTGTTGGAATTGTAGTAGGGGCAAATAATCATTTGCCCCTACGGATTATTGCCATTGATTAAATTGATGATGACTTTCACCATCGTGTCTTTTTCCTCGGGTTTGCTCTCGGCAATCAGCAACGTAAACGCAACCAGGGCATTATCGGCGATGCGCTTTTCTCCGTCTGCGTTAAGCAGATAATTATGACGCGCAAGAAACCAGACAAACAGCGCGGCGGCAATGCGTTTGTTGCCATCGGAAAAAGAGTGATTCTTGACGATGAAATACAGCAGATTGGCCGCTTTCTCTTCAATACTGGAGTAAAGTTCCTTGCCGCCAAACGTTTGGTAAATAGTTTCCAACGAACTTTTGAAGGAATCATCTTTTTCGTTGCCGAATAATCCGCCCAGTTTCTCCTGCTCACGCCACAGCCGGATTTGCTGGATCGCTTCATCATAGGAAATTCTGCACTGTCCGGCTTGCTGGATTCCCGTCACCTGTAAACGCTGATGATCGTAATCGTCTAGCACCGTCAGCGCGTGGCTGTATTTCTCCAGGATCGACAAGATGCCTTGCGATTCGGAAGCGGTTAAGTCTTTTTGTTGGAACAAGCGTGAAGACAAGGCAATCGCTTGTTTTAAATCCACGAGTTTTTGTTGTTGCGTCTGAAGTTTCTGTTCATTCAGCGCATAACCCTGCACCAGAAATTGTTTGAGCACGTGACTCGCCCAGATACGGAATTGCGTGCCTTTTTTGGAATTGACGCGGTAACCCACGGAAATGATCATATCCAGATTGTAATGTTCAATCTCGCGGTTGACCTTGCGTTCGCCTTCCTGTTGAACTATCCGGAATTTCCGGATAGTTGCCTCAGCAGCAAGCTCCTGTTCTGCAAGCACATTGCGAATATGCTCATTGATGGTGCGCACATCCTTATCAAACAAAGCCGACAGTTGGCGCTGAGTCAGCCAAACCGTGTCTTGATCCAGCGTAACCTCAAGCTGCACGCTGCCATCGGCGGATTGATAAATAGTAATCTGGTCTGGAGTATTCATACGGTTACCCGAACTTCGCCGCTCATGAGTTTGGGGAGCAGGGTGTCGCGGAGGGTTTCGAGGGTGCGGATTTGGCGCGAATTATTCTTTTTCTTTTCAAATATTGGGCGAATCGTAACCTCAAACTTGCGCACCAGATCCTTTGGAGGAGACAGGAATATGGTATTCCCAATCTCACCGAGACTTAAATTTGGCTGAACAGCGTGAACAACTTTTCCATCCATAATCTCTCGAAAGGCCGTTGACTTCAAAAACAAGTAAACAAACTCAGGCAGGCATTTTTTATAATCAACTCGAAGGATAGCAATTGCCTGATTTGTATTTGCCGGTAGAATTGAGTCATCGACAATGGCTGTGCGACCGATAGTCCCAGCAATGCTGCATAACACATCACCCGATTCAATTATTGATCTCCTCAAGAAGAGATGAGTTTCTTCAGAAATGTGTGCGAATTTCTTAAGAATAAAATCACCACTGTCAGTTATTGACTCTGCTTTTACAAAATTTACACCCGTTTCAACAAATTGATGGCCAAGCGTGGTCGGAGTGGTTTCTTTTGTAATAACAAGGCAAACATCAGATAGCTTAACTTTCTCCCAGTCTTCTCGCGCTTCCTCCACAAACCAATGCCTAAACAGCGCTTCAGCCATGGCTTCGAGGATTTTATTCTGGCGGCACAGCAGATCGATTTTGTCGTCAAGGCTGCTGAGGACGGAAGCGATGGCTTTTTGTTCGGCAATTGAAGGTAGTAATATGTCAATATTTTCAAAATCTGATTTATTCAATATTGGAACAGCAGTACCATCCCCGCCAAAACCTTTAAGTACCTCATAAAGATCTTTCGTAACGTAATACAAATAGTCTGCATTAGCTACGGACTGATCAGGAATGATTGCGTTTATTTGCTGATTCGTCACACATGGCAATACGTTACAAACGGTTTTCCCCATATCAGAACCAATACAAGTTACCAATACTGAATTTATAGGGAGCAATCTTAGTTTTTGTCGCTCGGCTCCAATTACTGAAAGCTTTCTGATACTTGAATAGGCTTTCTTCTCATAATTTCTATAATCAGATGGGGTTATAAAAAGAACATCATTCCCCCAATCCTCAGGATTATCTTTTGAAGGAGTCTTTCCTGTAACAATCTTTCCAGTTTTACCAAGCTTCGACTCTTGCCATAAATTACTCACAACTTCACTCTCGCCAAACTCTCAACAATCGCCCGATTCAACGCCGCCTCTTCCTGCAATTGCACCTCGAATTCCGCCTTCAACGCGGCGAAACGCTCGGGGAAATTAAAATCATCTGTTTCATCCGGCAGACCGACATAACGCCCTGGCGTCAGCACGTAATCCAGTTCGGCCACACGCTCCACCGGTACTGAGGCACAGAAGCCTTTGATGTCTTCATACGGCTGGATTCCCGCCTGCGCGGGAATGACGGAGGTGGTGCGCCAGGCATGGTAGGTGTTGGCAATTTGCTGGATGTCTTCGCGGGACAGTTCGAGAGTGCGGCGATTGATCAGATGGCCGAGATTGCGCGCGTCAATAAACAGGATTTGATCTTTACGGGGATGTCCATTATTACGTGCGCGGTTCATGAACCACAATCCCGCAGGAATTTGTGTGTTCAAAAACAACTTACCTGGTAAATTCACAATGCAGTCGATCAGATTGCCTTCTGCAATGAGATTTTTGCGGATTTCCCCTTCGCCGGAGGTTTTGGAAGTCAGCGCGCCTTTGGCCAACACCACCCCGGCAATGCCGGTGGGCGATAAGTGATACACAAAATGCTGTAGCCAGGCAAAATTGGCATTGCCCGCCGGGGGTATGCCGAATTGCCAGCGGCCGTCATTGCGTAATAATTCGCCGCTCCAGTCACTGACATTAAACGGCGGATTGGCGATGATGAAATCGGCTTTCAGGTCTTTGTGGGCATCGTTCAGGAACGAACCCTCGTTGTTCCATTTCACCTGCGAGCTGTCAATACCGCGAATGGCCAGGTTCATTTTCGCCAGGCGCCAGGTGGTCTGGTTGCTTTCCTGGCCGTAGATGGAAATATCGTTGATGCGGCCTTGGTGTTCTTCGACAAACTTTTCCGATTGCACGAACATGCCGCCGGAGCCGCAGCAGGGATCGAATACGCGTCCTTTATAGGGTTCCAGCATATTCACCAGTAATTCGACAATGCTGCGCGGCGTATAGAACTGCCCGCCTTGCTTGCCTTCAGCCAACACAAATTCACCGAGGAAGTATTCGAATACATGCCCGAGCACATCAGCGCTACGCGCTTTGGCGTTGCCCAGCGCAATATTACCGATCAGATCGATCAATTCGCCCAGTGACGTGGGATCGAGGTTTTGCCGTGCGTAGACTTTGGGCAGCACACCCTTGAGTGATGGATTTTCCTTTTCAATCGCATCCATGGCGGCATCCACATAGGTGCCGATATCGGGTTGTTTGGCTTGCGCTACCAGATGTGACCAGCGCGATTCGATGGGAACAAAGAATACATTCTCTGCTTTGTACTCATCTTTATCTTCCGGGTCGGCACCAACGAGATCGCCTTCACCGGTTTTGAGCCGGTCATGCAATTCCTCGAACGCATCGGAGATGTATTTCAGGAACATTAGTCCCAGTACCACATGCTTGTATTCTGCTGCATCAATATTTTTTCGTAATTTATCGGCAGCTTTCCAGAGTTGCTTTTCCAATGGCTCTTCTTTGACTTCTTTTGCTTTGGCCATGGTTACATTCTTTCCTTTTAGCATTGGGATAGATATCCAGATGTTTCGATTGAATTGTACCCACAAAACCAGTCAATAACATAGAAACAAGCAGTAGCGCAGTGGGTCAGGCAGACCGAAACACCAGACCGGTCATAATCCGTGAATTGCAATCCTTATCCGCTCAAGTAGTTTATTTTCGATGCATCATGCATTCGATTCGTCTAATGCAGCGTTACTTCTCCACAACACTTTTTGTATTTTTTCCCGGAGCCACAAGGGCAGGAGGCGTTACGTCCTGTTTTTGGCTATTCGCGGCGCAGTGTGCCTGTTTGTCTTGCTAATTGTGATGCCATTTTTCGCTGAGGCTCAAAATAACGATAAATGTGCATCACACCAGCTGATAGGTTTATCAATAACTTCTCACGCAATTCTTCACTAACCGGTTCTTTATATGGCTACCAATGCACCGCCTTCTTCTTCGTTATCCATCAAATCCAACCAGTCAGCGCGATGAAATTCTGTGCCGCGCATAAATCCTTTCGCCCAATTATTGCCAGAAAAAGATTCACCCGATTCATCACTGAAAATTTTGATGAACCACAAACCGGGATTGAAGTAAAATATAGCCCCCAAAAAACCCGGTGTACCGTATCTGTAAGGACTAAATTCAACTTCCCATATACACTGACATAATCAAATTAATATCCACTACATTTACTAGGAGGCCATGCGCACTCAGACACTCATGATTCAAGGCACCACTTCAGACGTAGGGAAAAGTATGTTGGTGACCGCATTATGCCGCTGGCTAGCACGTCAGGGTGTGAGTATTGCACCGTTTAAACCGCAAAATATGGCGTTGAATAGTGTCGTTACGCGCGACGGCGGAGAAATCGGCCGTGCACAGGCTGTGCAAGCACTGGCTGCCGGATTGGCACCTCATACTGATATGAATCCGGTATTGCTGAAACCCAACACGGATAAAAATGCGCAAATCATCATTCACGGTCATGCCATCGCCAACATGGATGCTTGCGGATTTCATGATTACAAATCGATAGCATTGAAGGCAGTACTCGAATCGCATTCTCGGCTCATCGCGAAATACGACAAGATTATTGTTGAAGGAGCCGGTTCTCCGGCAGAAATTAATTTGCGCGCCAACGATATTGCGAATATGGGATTTGCGGAAGCCGTCGATTGCCCGGTAATTCTCATTGCCGATATTGATCGCGGTGGTGTTTTTGCCCATCTGGTGGGCACGCTGGCCCTATTAAGCGAAACTGAGCAGGCACGCATCCAAGGTTTCATTATCAATCGCTTTCGTGGCGATATCGCATTACTGCAACCGGGATTAGACTGGTTGGAACAATATACCGGCAAGCCCGTATTGGGTGTTTTACCTTATCTACAGGGCTTACATCTGGAAGCAGAAGATGCTTTGCCGCGCACAAATGACTTTGTAACACCGATGGAGCAGGATTATCTTCGAGTTATTGTCCCCGCATTACCACGTATCAGTAATCACACTGATTTTGACCCGTTGCGCTTGCATCCACAGGTCAATCTACAATATATTGGTCCCGGAGACACCATTCCACCTGCCGATTTAATCATTTTACCGGGCTCCAAAAGTGTATGTGCTGATTTAGATTGGCTACGCGAACAAGGTTGGGAACTGGCGATCCGCCGGCATTTACGCTATGGTGGAAAACTGATGGGAATTTGTGGCGGCTTCCAAATGCTAGGAAAGCTTATACATGATCCCGACGGCCTAGAGGGCGACCGCGGTAGCGCGCATGGATTCGCTTTCTTCAATATGGAAACAACCCTGAAACCAGAAAAATTACTGCGTAACACGCAAGGAATATTGGCTTTTCATAAAACAACCGTAACGGGTTATGAGATCCATGCGGGCATCACCACCTATCATACGTACTATCCGCCTTCCGCTCATCTGATGCACGGTGATGATGGTGCAATCAGCGACGATGGACTGATACTGGGCACATATTTGCATGGCATTTTTGAATCTCCCCTGGCTTGCAGCGAATTACTAACCTGGGCCGGATTAGGTGATCTAAAAAATACACCCGATTACCATGCGATACGTGAAGCTCAAATTGATCGTTTAGCGGATTGCATTGATCAATATCTGGATACTGCGCATCTGCATCGGTTACTCAACTTGCATGTGAACACTCCATGAGCGCTACAAGAACATTGATTCTTGGCGGTGTCCGTTCAGGTAAAAGCAGATTGGCAGAACGCTTGGCCACGGAAAGCCTGCTTCCGGTTACCTATATCGCTACGGCCACTATCGAAGACGAAGAAATGCGCGAGCGAATTGCCGCGCATCGGGTACGGCGCCCTGATCATTGGCAGGTCATTGAAGAGCCTTTGCAACTGGCGTCCGCTTTGATCCAGCAAGCAAATAAAGACCACTGTCTATTAGTTGATTGCCTGACACTCTGGTTGACCAATTTGTTGGTTCATCCGGACATATCAAAATTTGATACGGAGCGTGCAGCATTCCTTAAGGTACTACCGCATTTAACAGGAAAACTCATTCTAGTCAGCAATGAAACAAACATGGGAGTCACGCCAATGGGTGAACTGAGCCGACGCTATTGTGATGAAGCCGGTAAATTACATCAGGAAATCGCACAACATTGTGAACAAGTGGTTTTAACTGTTGCCGGGTTGCCTTTGATGCTCAAAGGAGAACATGTGTGACCGAAAAAACCACCCTTAGCTGGCTGAATGAACCATTAGCTATTCCAAATCCGGAAATGGCTCAGTTGGCTCAGATTCGCCAAGCACAATTGACAAAACCGCCCGGCTCTCTCGGCCAACTAGAGGAAATTGCCATTAAACTCGCTGCATTGCAGAATACTTCGCAACCTTGCGTTGAACAGGTGCATATCGCTATTTTCGCCGGAGATCATGGTATTGCTGCGGAAGGCGTCTCAGCATTTCCACAATCGGTCACCAGCGAAATGATCCGGAACTTCGCGCGTGGCGGTGGCGCCATCAATGTTCTCGCACGTACTCTGGGTGCTTCGTTGGAAATCATTAATCTGGGGACAGTGCACGATACCCAGTCGCTAACAGACGTCCGGCACTATCATCTTGGGGCAGGTACCGCAAATTTTGCCCATGTACCTGCAATGACTTGGGATCAACTGAACCGGGCATTGAATGTCGGCTTTGAGGTGATTGAACGCGCACAACAAAAGAACAAGCAATTGTTTATTGGGGGCGAAATGGGGATAGGCAATACCACAAGCGCCTCTGCTCTAGCTTGTGTCTTACTAAATGAGCGGCCTACGCTGCTGACTGGTTCCGGTACCGGTCTTGATAGTGTTGGCATCGCACGTAAAATCAATGTCATATCACAAGCATTGTCTTTGCATAGCCCACTCGTTGATTCTCCTTTGGATGCGCTTCGCCGTATCGGGGGATTTGAGATTGCTGCTTTGACCGGCGCGTATATTCGTGGCGCGCAATCAGGATTACCGATACTAATTGATGGTTTCATCAGCACCGTTGCTGCATTAGCCGCCGAGCATATTTTCCCAGGGTGTAAGAACTGGTTTTTTTATTCCCACCAGTCTGCAGAATCAGGGCATGCTAGGATTCTCAACGCACTCGATGCAAAACCGTTGATTGCTCTGAATATGCGGTTGGGTGAAGGCAGTGGTGCTGCAATCGCGTTCAATCTATTAAACATGGCTTGTAAGTTACACAATGAAATGGCCACTTTTTCTGAAGCACAGGTTTCGCAGAAAAATTAATCCTAAACCATGACAACCTTTATTGATCTTCTCAGACACGGCGAAACTGAGAACAACAATCGCTATTGCGGCAGTACGGACTATCCGTTAACTCAACTCGGCTGGGCACAAATGTGGAATGCCATTGAAAAGAAACCGTTTCAGTGGCAACAAATCATCACTTCCCCTTTAATACGTTGCGCAAACTTTGCACACGCTTTGGAACAACGATATTCCATTCCCGCAACGAAAGATAGCCGTATACAGGAAATTCACTTTGGAGAGTGGGAAGATCGGTCTGCGACCGAATTGATGCAAACCAATGCCGAAGCTTTGTCCCGTTTCTGGCAGAATCCTCTGAACTATCCACCGCCTAGCGGCGAATATTTACTCGATTTCGAAGCGCGCGTATTGTCGGCTTGGTATGATATTCAGCAACAATTCATTGGTAAAAAAATTTTACTCATTACGCATAGTGGCGTGATTCGCGTCATTATTTGTCATATTCAGCAGCATCCGGTTGAACGTTTATTGGAATTTGAGGTTAGTCATGCCGACATCAAACATGTTTGTATAGAACAAACAGAACCTCATCAAGCAATGCTTATTTCCAATCCTGACGCATGATCAAACCATTTCTCATCGCCGTTCAATTCCTGACTCGATTACCCGTACGGCTGACAACGCAGCCAAGCGAGAAAGACCTAGGATATTCCTTACTGTTCTATCCTTTTGTTGGTTTGATAATCGGATCACTGCTCATTGGATTGGGTTGGCTATTGAGTAGCACACCGCCACTAGTAACCGCTGCATTACTGGTCACTTCCTGGATATTGCTGACTGGCGGATTACATCTGGATGGTTTAGCAGATAGTGCTGATGCCTGGATTGGCGGGATGGGTGATCGAATAAAAACACTGGCGATAATGAAGGACCCGAATTGCGGTCCGGCTGGCGTGATGTCAATCGTATTAATCATACTGCTCAAGTTTGTAGCGCTTTATACCTTGGTCATCAATAATGAATGGATCACTTTGTTGTTAGCCATTATCCTTGCTAGAACGCTTTTGCTACTGTTGTTTCTGACCACACCATATGTCAGATTTAATGGATTAGGTTCATCATTGGCAGCCAATCAGCCACGTCGATGGAGTATTTCTATTCTCGCCGCCGTACCCTTTTCCGTGTTTCTACTAACTGATATCCGCTACTCATTGCTGGCGCTGACTGCCATCATTACTTTCTTGTTTTTGCGCCATCTTATGTTTCAGCGAATCGGCGGAACAACAGGTGATACGGCAGGTGCATTAGTGGAGACTACCGAAACAACCGTATTATTAGTTTCAGTGATAGCTTTAAACACAAATATTTACAGCATGATCGAATTGTGGTGAATCTGTAATAATTTGAAAAACTACCAGACAAATCTTCTCCAAGATTTATTCTTCCAGATAACTCTATGTTCAGCACGGAAGTGAGTAGCATAATTCAATCAATACCTTGTTTCCATAATTTGTCGCCACATTCGGCAGCCTAAGCTACGCGAGATGTTAGAATTATGAGAAACCAATTAAAACAAGAGTTAAATTTGTTTTTGGGTAATGAAAGACCGGCTCTTCGAGGTGGACCGGATTTAATCCAAGCAGAGTGTGCCATCACAGAATTTACTTGTAATAATAAGTCTGATATCAAAAGCGATATCACAAAAGTGACCACCTTTCCGCCGCAAACTCATATGATCGCTTAATCTGAAACAGCTTCCCCACAATTCTCCAACTTTGTTTTATCCCAATTTTTTTGATTCTTGTATAGGTATGAATCAATAACTCGATCACTCTTTATTTCAATCACTGATTCACCACATGTTAAGCAGCGGCTTGTTTATCTGATTTGCGTTTGCTTCGCATATAGACGAGAGCGCCAATTGCAAGCACCAGTACAATAGGTGCAATTATTGCCGATTTAGGTGTTGGACGGCCTTCTCCTACTGAAAACGGAAAGCGTGATACATAAT
>CAMCBD010000018.1 GCA_945872825.1 Nitrosomonas ureae | reverse complement strand
TTACGGCAATCGTCGTACCGTTCTCGTCCCAACCACGAGACGAGGAGTCAAAGATGAAGGAGTACCAAAGTTTGAGCCATACGCGCTGGGATTGTAAATATCATGTGGTATTTATACCCAAGCGGCGGAAGAAGTTGATATTTGGCAAGCTCAGGAAGCATATAGGAGAAGTGCTGCATGATCTTGCAAATCAGAAAGAAAGTGAGATTGTAGAAGGCCATTTAATGTTGGATCACATCCACATGTGCATAAGTATTCCACCGGAGTACTCGGTATCGCATATGGTGGGTTTTATCAAAGGTAAAAGTGCGATAGCAATAGCGCATCAATTGGGAAGAAGAAAGAACTTCACGGGAGAAAGCTTTTGGGCGCGTGGATATTTTGTTTCGACTGCGGGTTTGAATGAAGAAATGGTCAGAGCGTATATACGAGATCAGGAAAAGGAAGATGAGCGATATGATCAGTTGAAACTGGATATGTAAATGCCGCTTTAGCGGCTCACAAACAGCCCCTTTGAGGGGCTCCAGCTATAAACCTCCGGCTCTGCCGGAGGTAATTTAACTGTCCGAAATTCGAATCCACTATACTATTTACCCATATACCTTTATTAGAGGACAATCAATGGATAAAAAATCACAAATTAATTTCTGGTTTGCCATCGTGGCGATACTGGGGCTGTTGTTGATACAGAATTTGTATTCGCAATATACGCAAGTAGAACCCATTCCATATAGCCGTTTCCAACATTTGCTTGAACAGGGGAGTGTGGCCGAGATTGCGATTACCGAGCACCAGATCTTTGGGACGCTGAAAGAAAAAAACGCAGACGGATTTAAGGATTTTGTTACTACACGGGTGGAACCAGATCTAGCCGAAGTGCTGGACAAGCATAATGTGGTTTATACCGGTGTGGTACAAAGTACTTGGGTGCGCGATTTACTTTCCTGGATTGTGCCAACGGCGATTTTCGTCGGTATCTGGCTGTTTGTCATCCGCCGAATGGGCAGTAGCATGGGTAGTGGATTGATGTCGATCGGCAAAAGCCACGCCAAGGTTTTTGTGGAAAAAGAAACCAAGGTGACCTTTGATGATGTGGCAGGCGTGGATGAAGCAAAAGAAGAATTGGTGGAAATTATCAATTTCCTGAAAAATCCTGTGGATTATGGCCGTTTGGGCGGGCGTGCGCCAAAGGGAATTTTGCTGGTAGGCCCGCCGGGCACCGGAAAAACATTATTGGCGCGCGCTGTGGCTGGTGAAGCGGGTGTGCCGTTTTTTTCCATTTCCGGCTCGGAATTTGTTGAAATGTTTGTTGGTGTGGGGGCAGCCAGAGTGCGTGATTTGTTCGAACAGGCGCGTCAAATGGCGCCAGCAATTATTTTTATCGATGAGCTAGATGCACTGGGGCGCGCTCGTGGTGCTTACGGATTGGGCGGAGGGCATGATGAGAAAGAACAAACGCTAAACCAATTACTGGCAGAACTGGATGGTTTTGATTCCAGTAGCGGTATTGTGCTGCTGGCGGCAACCAATCGGCCGGAAATTCTTGATCCGGCATTACTGCGTGCCGGCCGGTTTGACCGCCAAGTGCTGGTGGATCGCCCCGATAAGATCGGGCGAGAACAAATTCTGACCGTGCATGCGAAAAAAGTGAAGCTGAATATGGATGTCAAAATTGAACAGATTGCCGCTTTAACGCCGGGTTTTACCGGAGCAGATTTGGCGAATCTTATCAATGAAGCCACCTTGCTTGCCACGCGGCGTGTAGCCACATCGGTAACGATGGATGATTTCAATAACGCTATCGAGCGAATCGTGGCCGGTCTGGAGAAACGTAATCGTTTGTTAAATCCTGAAGAGCGGCGCGTGGTGGCGTTTCATGAACTGGGGCATACGATGGTTGCGTTGGCATTACCCGGGACCGATGAAATTCACAAGGTATCCATCATTCCACGTGGTGTTGGTGCATTGGGTTACACCATACAACGCCCTACCGAAGACCGATTTCTGATGACGCGCGTGGAACTGCTCAATAAAATGGCGGTACTGCTGGGCGGACGGGCGGCAGAACAGGTGGTGTTTCAGGAGGTTTCTACCGGTGCGGCGGATGACCTGGTGCGCGCCACGGACATTGCCCGCGCCATGGTGTTGCGTTACGGCATGAGCGAGACATTGGGCAACGTGGCTTATGAACGGGAACAGTCTGCCTTTCTGCAGCCTAATATACCGATGCCGCAGAACCGCAATTACAGCGAAGAAACTGCCAACAAGATCGATATTGCGGTGCGTGTGCTGGTTGATCAGGCCCTGGAACGTGCAATCAATATACTTCAGATCAATCGCGCTCTGCTTGATCAGACCGCTGAAGCGCTACTGAAAACGGAAACACTCAATCAGCCGGAGATATTCAAGCTCAAGCAGGCGATTATTGCGCAGCAACCAAACGCGCAGTGACAATAATGATACTAAAAAGACTAAATGACACAATGCTGCGGTGGGAGTTGTTTATTGGAATTTGTCTTCTATTGCATCTAACATCATTCCGGCCACATTAAATCCTGTTAGTTTTGTTATTTCTTGCATACCTGTCGGGCTGGTGACGTTTATTTCAGTTAAATAATCGCCAATGACATCCAGCCCGACCAGCATTAAGCCGGATTTGACTAATTCAGGTCCGAGACATTCTGCGATTTCCTTATCACGCGCTGATAATGGTTGTGTTCTTCCTGTTCCGCCTGCAGCCAAATTGCCGCGTGTTTCACCGGGTTTCGGAATGCGCGCCAGCGCGTAGGGTACTGCCTTTCCAGCAATGAGGAGTATGCGTTTGTCTCCCTGGGCAATTTCAGGAATATAACGTTGCGCCATGATCGTTCGTGTTCCGTAGTGAGTCAGTGTTTCGAAAATCACATTGATATTGTGATCTGCACTGTGCACACGGAATACACTGGCACCACCCATGCCATCGAGTGGCTTTAAAATGATGTCTTGATGGTTGCTGAGAAATTCTCTGATTAAATGAGGCTGGCTAGTTACCAGGGTAGGCGCAATGAATTGTGGAAATTTGGCAATCGCCAGTTTTTCATTATGATCACGAATACCGCGAGGACTGTTGATTACCGATGCACCTTGAGTTTCAGCCAATTCGAGTAAATACGTGCTGTAAACATATTCCAGATCAAACGGTGGGTCTTTGCGCATCACTATGGCATCAAATTCATAGAGCGGCGTTGCGGAAATTTCACTGGTTTTAAACCAATGCTTATCCTGAAGATCGTCTGTCAAAGTCAGTGCACGAGAAAAGCCTGTGACAAAATTCTCGATCAATGCGATATCGTGCTGATAGAGCACATGAATCTGATGGTTTCTAGCAACCGCTTCACAGATCATTGCGAAACTAGAATCTTTGCTGGTTTTGATGGAATCCAGCTGATCAATAATAAAAGCGAGTTTCATTTTGCCTTTAAGCAGGAAGTGCCGCGGTCATTTCGGAATGATCTCGTTCTAATTCTAACGCGGCAGCCAGCAAGGCCAAACGCGCAACAACGCCGTATGCATAGAAGCGGTTTGGAATGGAATTGGGTTGTGCTGCACTTTTAGGTACCAGGCAAGTGGTTTCAAATGCCAGAGGAACAAAATACATGCCGGGTGCATTCAAGTTCTCATCGACACCACGCCCGGTATGTACCCGGTAAAATCCGCCGACGACATAGCGATCAATCATGTAAATAACGGGCTCTGCGACAGCCTCATTAATGCTCTCAAATGTGTAAACACCTTCCTGGACCAAGACATTTGAGACCTGTAATCCTTCTTTAACCACAGCCATTTTGTTGCGTTGCTTGCGATTCAGCTTATAGATGTCGGATCCATCCTTAACCGTCATGATCCCCATACCATAAGTACCGGAGTCGGCTTTGACGATGACGAAGGGATCTTCCTTGACATCATACTGTTGATACTTTCTCTTAATGATCGAAAGAATTCGGTCGACAGCACTCGCCACACATTCTTCTCCTTGTTTCTCGCGAAAGTTAATTTCGCCACACGAAGTAAAGCGGGGATTGATCAACCAAGGATCAATGCCGATCAAGTCAGCAAATTCTTGCGCGACTCGATCATAGGCGGCAAAGTGATTGGATTTCCGCCGTGTTGCCCAGCCTGCGTGTAAAGGTGGAATAACAATTTGATTCAGATTTCTCAGTATCTCCGGAACACCTGTTGACAGATCATTGTTAAGGAGTACAGCGCAAGGCTCAAAGTTGTTGACGCCTAATTGATTATTTTTGCGTATGATGGGCTCAAGGGTAATGGTTTGCCCGTCTGGAAGATCAATTTGGGTCGCGACTGTAACTTCGGGTAATAAAGTACCAATGCGTACATTTAAACCGGCATGCTGCATAATACCTTGCAATGTTGCGATATTTTGCAAGTAGAAGGTGTTGCGGGTGTGATTTTCTGGTATCAAAAGTATGCTATGAGCATTCGGGCATATCTTTTCGATGGCACTCATCATCGCTTGTACACAAAGCGGAATGAATTCCGGGTTAAGGTTATTAAAACCGCCCGGAAACAGATTTGTATCAACGGGTGCCAATTTAAAACCACTGTTGCGTAAGTCGACCGAACAATAAAAAGGGACCGTGTGTTCACGCCATTTGGTTCTTAACCAATGTTCAATGGTTGGCATAGCATTAATAATACGATTCTCAAGATCAAGGATAGGGCCGCGCAGGGCAGTAGAGAGGTGTGGTATTGGCATTTCTATATGAAGTATTAATCCAATGCCATTATAGCATTATGTGTTGAGTAGATTGTGGCGAGCCCGATCCTGAAGTATCTTATGGTTTTTTTAAATCCAAAATAGGTTATTTACTACAGTATGCTTAACCCTCTTCAACCCGTACTCATCTTGTTAGCCATCGCAGTTTTGGCCGTGGTTGTTTTTCGTATGCTGCGTTTACCCCCCATGTTGGGTTATTTGCTAGCGGGTGTCATTATAGGACCGCATGCTTTGGGCTGGATCCCTGAAACCGATGAGACTCGTCACTTGGCGGAGTTTGGGGTGGTATTCCTGATGTTCAGCATCGGTCTGGAATTCAGCCTGCCAAAATTGTTGACCATGAAGCGCATTGTGTTTGGATTTGGCACAGCGCAGGTCATAGTCAGCATTATTTTGGTGATGGCGATCGTATGGATGCTTGGATTGGATTGGCGTATTGGGCTTGTATTAGGGGGTGCTCTGGCGATGTCTTCTACCGCCATTGTGATCAAAATGCTGGCAGAGCGGGCTGAACTCAATTCTACACATGGCAGACAGGTGATTGGTATATTACTTTTTCAGGATCTGGCAGTTATCCCATTACTGATCATTATTCCTGCTCTGGCAACCGAAGTCGATGGCGATACGAATGATTTCAGTTTGATGCTTGCTATTGCCATATTCAAGATAATCACTGTATTGACATTTATCCTGTTTTTAGGACATAAGTTAATGCGCCCATGGTTTCATTTGGTTGCCCGCCAGAAGTCCTCGGAGCTATTTGTTCTCAATGTACTTTTGATTACCCTGGGTCTTGCATGGCTGACCGAATTGGCCGGATTGTCATTGGCTTTAGGGGCATTTCTTGCAGGTATGCTCATCTCTGAAACGGAATATCGTTATCAGGTCGAAGACGATATCAAGCCATTCCGGGATATTTTATTGGGTTTGTTTTTTATCACGATTGGCATGTTACTAGACATGCAAGTGGTGATAGAAAACTTCCTTTGGGTATTTGTGATTCTGGCGGCGCTCATTTTATTGAAAATAGTAGTAATAGCAGGATTATCACGCTGGTTTGGAACAGACTCTGGTGTGGCGGTTAGAACAGGAATGAATTTGTCGCAAGCTGGGGAATTTGGATTTGTTTTACTGGCACAAGCGGGCGCAATGGGATTGATCGAAAGCTCAGTTCTTCAACCTGTCCTGGCGGCCATGGTTTTGTCGATGTTTGTCGCGCCTTTCCTGATCGAATATAGCGAACCGGTGGTTCAGCGTTTTTACGGATCAGAATGGATGTATCGAGCCATGCAGATAACTTCCCTTGCTGCGCAGACTATGGCGGCACAAAACCATGTCATTATATGCGGTTATGGGCGAAGTGGTCAGAGTATGTCGCGTATATTGGAGCAGGAATCTATACCCTTTATCGCTTTGGATCTCGATCCGCAGCGCATACATGAAGCGGCCAGCGCGGGAGAATCGGTTGTTTATGGTGATGCTGCGCGGCGCGAAGTATTAATTGCCGCTGGTTTGATGCGTGCAAAAGTATTGGTTATCAGTTATGCCGATACCGTTTCCGCTTTAAAAATTCTAAGGCATATTCAGGAATTACGTCCAGAATTGTCTGTTGTTGTCCGGACGCGTGATGATTCGGATATTGATTTGCTGAAAGAAGCTGGTGCGACAGAAGTGGTTGCAGAGATTATGGAAGGAAGTTTAATGTTGGCATCGCATGCTATGATGTTTGTTGACATATCAACAGGCCGTATTTTACGGCGCATACGGGAAATTCGTGAACAGCGTTATAGCTTATTGCGCGGTTTCTATTACGGCATAACTGATGAGATGGAAGACGGTGGTGAAAATTTACTTCCACGCTTACTGACGATTACCATTATTCCGGGTTCAGCTGCTATCAATAAGACTTTGGGGGACATCAATTTGACAAGCTTGGCTGTTGAAGTTACCGCTGTGAGAAGGCGGAATATTCGCGGGTCAATGCCTACTGACGAGACACGATTGGAACTTGGCGATGTTATTGTGCTGAGAGGCACGCAGGATAACTTGGCCGCTGCAGAAATTAGATTACTGCAAGGTAAAGTTGCATAATTATTCATTCATACAATAATAAAATCCCTGCTCGTATTGTGACTTAATTAAAAAGATTTCAGTAGTTTACGCCATGAAAAATGGACAGTACACCGAAGAAAGTGTATAGTTTCCAAGCTGCCCTTTGCTCTTTAGATTTAGGAAAAGGGGAGGTGTTGGGGCAATTTGAGGTTGCACCAATAAATTAAGAATGGCGCATAAAAAAAAGCGCAAAGTTCATCATTTATGGAGGGTATATGATTAAAGCTGTTCAGGCAGTATTAGGGTTAGGATTGCTTTGTTTTGCTGCTACACAAGTAGCCGTGGCACAAGACATTTCTAAATTACCGCGTGTAAAACAAGAATTGGTGGTTCCGCCAAATGTACCTGTGCACGATCAGGTAAGCAAAGGACCAAAGATTGTTGAAGTACGCATGGTAACTACAGAGAAATTGGTGGAAGTTGCCCCTGGTGCAAAAGTATGGGGTTTAACTTTCAATGGTAGTATTCCTGGTCCGCTCATCGTAGTGAATGAAGGCGACTATGTTGAACTAACATTAGTTAACCCAAAAACTAGTACGCTGGCACATAACGTGGATTTCCACGCGTCAACGGGTGCATTGGGTGGTGCTGGTTTAACCCTGGTACAACCTGGTGAAGAAGTTGTGTTGCGCTGGAAAGCGATTAAACCGGGCGTATTTGTTTACCACTGCGCACCAGGTGGAACCATGATTCCTTTTCACGTTATTTCTGGTATGAGTGGTGCGGTTATGGTATTGCCAAAAGGTGGTTTGAAAGATGCAAAGGGCAAGCCATACACCTATGATCGTGCTTATTATGTCGGCGAACAAGATTTCTATCTGCCAAAAGACGACAAAGGCAATTTCAAAACCTACGGTTCACCAGCTGAGGGCATGGCTGATATGCTGAAAGTGGCAACAGGGCTCATTCCAACGCACGTAGTATTGAATGGCGCTGTTGGTGCACTGACAGGTGACAATGCATTAAAAGCCAAAGTGGGCGAGAAAGTATTGTTTATTCACTCACAAGCTAACCGTCCTTCCTATCCGCACTTGATTGGTGGTCATGCTGATCTGTACTGGGTCGGTGGTTCTTTCAATGACGTTCCTTTGACCAGCCAGGAAACCTGGTTTGTGCCAGCCGGCTCAGCTGTTGCTGCAGCGTATGAATTCAAACAACCAGGACTCTATGTATACCTGAGTCATAATCTGATTGAAGCTGTATTGCTGGGTGCTGCTGCTCATATGAATGTTGAAGGCAAATGGGACGATGATCTTATGACCCAAGTTAAAGCACCAAAGAGCTTTGATGCAAAAGCTGCAATGGATCACTAAGATTTGATTTAGTGTAACGTTGAAGTAGTAACTAAAAAGCCTCAACCCATCGGTTGAGGCTTTTTTATTTATGCAATTATAAATAAGTAGTTAATATTCTTCATTTATTGTTGATCAGCACAATTTTATGTCAATTAAATCGCATATTCGTACTATTCCGCATTATCCGCATCATGGAATCATGTTTCGAGATATTACAACCTTACTAAAAGATCCTATTGGGCTGTGTACAACCATTCAGGAAATTTCAAACCGATACATTAATATGGAGATTGATAAAGTCGTAGGGATTGAGTCGCGTGGCTTTATTATTGGTGCGCCTGTGGCGTACCAATTGCAGAAGGGCTTTGTCCCGATCCGTAAGCAGAATAAACTTCCGGCAGAAACGATAGGGAGAGACTACCAATTGGAATACGGTAGTGATCGAATTGAAATCCACGTAGATGCTATACAGCCTGGGGATCGGATACTTCTCATCGATGATCTGATTGCAACGGGTGGAACTGCAGAAGCTGCCGTGGGCCTTATCCAGGACATGGGTGGAGAAGTCGTTGAATGCTGTTTTGTAATTGATTTGCCAGATGTGGGTGGCCGGGTTCGTTTGGAGAATTTAGGGTGTAAGGTGTTTTCGTTATGTGAGTTTGAAGGCGGCTAGACTATTACATTCAACTATAACTGTTAAATCAATTCTCGCGAAGGGTTGACAGTATTTTCTCGTGGATGCCGCCAAACCCACCATTACTCATGACTAAAATATGATCGCCGGGCCTTGTGATTGCAGAGATATTTTGTACGAGTTGACTCAAATCATCATAACAATGCACTTTACTTCCTAATGGAGTCATAGCAGCTTTGGCCCATTGCGAATCACGAGTGAAGCAATAAACCTGATCGGCTTCCATTAAACTATCTGCGAGACTATCTTTCCATACACCCATTTTCATAGTATTTGAACGCGGCTCCAATATTGCAACAATTCTTTGTTTGCCGACATGTGTTCGTAAGCCATTTAATGTTGCTTGAATAGCAGTAGGGTGGTGTGCAAAATCATCATAAACAGTAATGCCGTTGACAGCGCCGCGCTTTTCCATGCGACGTTTAACATTCTTAAACTGTACTAATGCCGCTATTCCAGTCTTGATGGGTACTCCGGCATGCCGTGCGGCGATCAGAGCAGCTAGTGCATTCATGCGATTATGTTCGCCTAACAAATCCCAATGCAAGCAGCCTTGATAGGTTTCGTTAAGAAAAATATCCATAGCATCGTTTGTCTGTGACTCTGAATGCCAGCCTGTTTCTATTCCAAATGCTTCAATGGGTGTCCAACAGCCTTGTTTTAGAACACGTTCTAAATTTTCATCATCTCCGTTTGCAACTATCAAACCGTTACCGGGAATAATTCGAACAAAATGATGGAATTGACGCTCAATGGCAGAAAGATCCGGGAATATATCGGCATGGTCGAATTCAAGGTTATTTAAAATTGCAGTTCTGGGATGATAATGAACGAATTTAGAGCGTTTATCGAAGAAAGCTGTGTCGTATTCATCAGCTTCGATGACAAAGAAAGGTGAGATACTTGCAGGATCCAAATTGGAATCCTGAGCAGGGAATGGCATATTGCCGATCCTTGCTGATAGGCCAAAATTCTCAGGAATTCCACCAATTAGGAATCCTGGATTCAATCCAGCATACTCTAATATCCAGGCTAACATTGAGCTGGTTGTCGTTTTGCCATGCGTGCCGGCAACAGCAAGTACCCAGCGATTTCTCAGAACATTTTCTGATAACCACTGCGGACCAGAAATATAAGGCAGATTCTGGTTGAGTATCTCCTCCATCAATGGATTTCCGCGAGTAATCACATTGCCAATTACAAATATATCCGGATGGATTTGGATTTGTTCGGGTGAATAACCTGCTATTAATTCGATACCTTGAGATTCGAGCTGTGTACTCATTGGTGGATAAACATCTTGATCGCAGCCTGTCACGGTATGTCCAGACTCACGTGCGATGGCCGCTATTCCACCCATGAAAGTGCCACAAATTCCAAGTATATGAATATGCATGATCAGTTTAAAAATTCTTGATTATATTTCACAGACACAACTAATATGACTAATAGTCTTTTAGAATTATAATCTATTGAATAAGACAATATCGATAGTTGTTGTGCGTATCGACAGCGAGCTGATTAAGAAATTGTTTGGGTGTTTGTGTTAAATTTTAGTATATCCGATTAGTTAATTATTAGTGAAA
The DNA here is from genome assembly GCA_945872825.1 of Nitrosomonas ureae. Lineage (GTDB taxonomy): Bacteria > Pseudomonadota > Gammaproteobacteria > Burkholderiales > Nitrosomonadaceae > Nitrosomonas > Nitrosomonas ureae_D. The sequence goes on along the minus strand of CAMCBD010000018.1, from coordinate 27,935 downwards.
AACGCTCAATCGATGGATTTTAATTATCGGGGCCGATTTGCTCCATCGCCAACCGGGCCACTGCATTTTGGCTCATTGGTTGCGGCTGTGGGCAGCTATCTCGATGCGAAATTTCATCATGGCAATTGGCTGGTTAGAATCGAGGATGTTGATTTGCTACGCGAAGCCCCTGGCGCGGCGAGCAAAATATTACATGTGCTAGAAAGATTAGGTATGGAATGGGATGACGCAGTCATCTACCAAAGTCAGCGTTCTGAAGCCTATCACGAGGCATTGAACGCTTTGAGTAAACAAGGCTTAATCTATCCCTGTATTTGTTCAAGAAAAGAAATTGCTGATTCCAGCATTATAGGTTTGAGCGGGCCTATTTATCCTGGGACTTGCCTTAAGAATCAAACATCTATAAAAAAAGCACATGCACTTCGCATTCAAACGAATGATGACTCAATTCAGTTTGAGGATATTTTATCGGGTATATATTCTCAGAGGCTTAGAAGTGATGTGGGGGATTTTGTTTTGCGCAGAGGCGATGGAATTTATGCTTACCAATTAGCTGTAGTGGTGGATGACGCGGCACAAAATATAACGCATGTTGTGCGTGGCGCAGATCTTTTGGATTCAACGTCGCGCCAAATATTTTTACAGCAATTATTGGGCTATCCAATACCGCAATATATGCATTTGCCAGTGGTAACGAATGCGCTGGGTGAGAAGCTCAGTAAGCAAACAAACGCAGCTCCGGTCAATATTACGAATGCATTACCGCAATTAGTTGATGCATTACATTTCTTAGGTCAAAAACCACCTGTAGAAATTTTAGAAGGCGATATTTCTTCTTTCTGGCAATGGGCCAAACAAAACTGGTGTGTAAATCTGGTTCCTCATTAATTGTGCGTTGCTATTGTTTGGGGTTTTGGGATTAGTTTAAAGTAAGGCGCTAAGCGTAATATTTGTGCTAGTCTGTAACACTTAACGAATCTTACTGATGCAAGTAGGATTTGTGCAATTGTTCATACAATCAATCTATGTGATTGAAGACTTAGTGAGAAAAAATTATTGTTTCTCAAGCATATCAGGTAAGGAGATGCTGTGGCTTTTTTGCCGTTTAATATACCGAAACAAAAGAGATTGAAAGTAGTGATTGTAGGCGGAGGGTATGCTGGCATTGCTGCATTAACGAATCTTTTGCAATATGCACCCGATACTGATATCACGATTATTGATCCCAGAACGCAACATGTGAAGATTACGCATCTGCATGAGACATTCCGATATCCCCTAACAGATTTGCTGGTTCCATTTGCCGAGATAGAAAATCGTTACGGGTGTCGGCACATTGTAGCATCGATAAATTTTGATCAGGATAAGCTACAAGAATATCAGGATAAAAAACAATTGATTCTCAATGGAGAAGTTTTAAATTTTGATTACCTGATTATTGCTTCGGGTTGTGAAAGTAAGGCTGTCGATTCGATAAGAAAAGATAATGTTTTGAGTTTGCAGGACTTCACGATTGCAAATGGATCAGATTTGTTAACAAAATTACTAAGCCAGGGCAATTCGTCTGAACAATCTATTTCTGTTGTGGGCGGAGGAGCAACGGGTATACAGTTCTTGTTTGAAATAAAGCAATTTCTTAATCGAATTAAAAGTAAAGCTGGATTACGCCTGATTCATTCAGGTGAACATGTGCTGGGGCAATTTCCTGATGGGTTTGGTTCTTATGTGGAATCTTGCATGCGTGATATGGATATTGCTTTTTACCCCAACACCTATTATCGTGAACAGCAGAATGGTCAAATTTTACTGACAGAGAATCAAACAAAAAAACAGTTTGAGTTACCTTCTAGCTTGTCCATTTTATTTTTAGGTAAGAACCAACAAAATACTCTTAGCGCAAATGCCTTTGGGCAGGTTATGATTAATCAGGAGCCATTGCAAAATATTTTTGTGGCGGGTGACTGTTCTTATTATCAATCGTTAGGTTCGAATACATTAACAGCACAGTCAGCTGTTCGGAAAGGGAAGTTAGTAGCACGTAATATAGTGCGGCATTCCGGTTTTCCCGGACTACTTGAACCCTACCTTTATCATGGATTAGGCTATGTAGTGAGTCTTGGGTCTTCAGATGCGGTAGGCTGGTTGGTTTCAGAAGGCAATTTGATCACAGGAATTCCAGCTTTGACAATTAAAGAACTGGTTGAAGCGCAATATGACTTATTATTGGCAGGAATAGATACTTACTTGGTTTAGCAAATACTACGCAGGAGGCATGACAATGCTTGGTTTGTTCAAAGATACCCCTGTAATTGGCAAGGCCAATACAATAATCCAAACGCCCAGTGAAAAGCTTTTTAATTTTATTGGTAATGATTTGCTTATTAACTATCCCAGATGGTCACCGGAGGTTAAAGAGTTGGAGAAGCTCACCGATGGACCTATAAAATTGGGGACACTATGCCGTCAAGTGCGCATTGATCAAGGCAATCGCTCTGAATCGACATTCAAAGTTAAATTTTTTGATGTAGGGGCACGTATTTGTTTTGAAGGTGTTTCTAATCCTTACCGATGTGACTATGTGATTGAATCAGTCAACGCTTCAGATAGCCGGATAACGTTTATCTTTGAGCTGCTGAGTCTCGATTTACATGTAAGGCCATTTGAAAAGCTGGTACGCATTGCTGTTCAAGACGGAACCGAACGGACCGTCAAGAACATCAAGAAATTAATTGAAGCAGATTAGACTGATACCAAGTAATTGGCAATCCCAGCATAAGTGTATTTATTTAGCCAACAATTGATTAACCTGGAGAGAAAATCATGGATTTTATCGTTGAAAAAGACCCTGGATTAATTCCACAAGTATTGTCCAAGATTCTTGATTCATGTGTAAACGGAGTGTCACTGGCTGATCCTGATCAAGAGGATATGCCATTGGTTTATGTTAATAAAGCTTTTGAAACGATAACTGGATATACGTTAGCGGAAGTTGTAGGTAAAAATTGCCGTTTCTTGCAGGGAAAGGAACACGATCAAACAGAAATTAATAAATTGCGAGAAGCTATAAAAGATAAGAAATCCGTTGAAGTGACGCTGCATAATTATCGTAAGAATGGTGAGTTATTTTATAACCATTTACTAATGTCACCACTTTTTGATTCCAATGGGAATTTACTCTATTTCCTAGGTGTTCAATTAGACGTTACCCCGCAAATCCGGGCAGAAGAGGAAATTAAAGCATTGAAAGAACAACTTGCGATACTCAAGAAATGAGCGGCGGTATCATTCACATTCGTTCTGTAATTATATGTAACTAATCATATTTATTTCTACGGTTAAAAAAGGCACCACGTTTCTTACCACATTTTTTTAATCGCTGCCTGGTTTTTAGACAGTGCTTCTGCATGATTTCTAATCAGCTATGAATGTGTGCCCCCGTTCCAAACTCCCGCTGAAACGTGCTTTGTCCTGAAACATTAGGTGCAGCGGGCGCGGGACCGCAAAAGCCGCTATTTCGTCGGTTAGCCGCTCGGGGAGTTTTTTTTCACGCCTCGCGCGTCGCTGGATCGGCTTGTGGATGGCTTTTATCCGGGGCCAGTTTGCGCCAGCCATGCCGTGCCAGCATCTGGTACAGAGTGGACAACGCCAGTGGCTTGCTCAGCCTGCTTCAACCGCTGGCTTCAAGGGCGGAACAATGACCACACCACCGGTAGCGACCTCACTCAGCACTTCATCCAGAATCATGGCTTCCTGCTCCAGACTGGCCTTGGCGCGGTTACGTAACTCACGTTTATTGCGCGTGGTTTTATTTTCTTCTCCCGTCTCTGGATCATGCCGGGTGCGCATTCTGCAGGTGACACCTACCGAACGTACAATGGTAAGTGCCGTCTGCTCCAGACTCAAACCTAGCGCCAATGGTAGCACGATCGCTTGCGCAGCTCGGAGTTCTGCTGCAGCCTTGCTTTCTTTAACCGTGCCATGATGGCCTCTACCAAAGATTAAAGGTTATATTGTTACTGTTTCTATCTGTAATTGGAATAAGCCACCGATAATACTGATCTTGCGGTCATCACGTGTTAAAAACAAACCACTCTCCTTAAGTGAATTCTGAGCCATTTAGATCATAGGAGCAATGATTCATAACTCCAGAGACTGTACCGCTTGCTGAGGCAATAAATCAATAGAATGATGGCATTGTCATTCCCATCCATAGCATTACCAAGATAATCATAGTAAGGCCGATTCCAATCGTACCAATGATCATGCCGATCAATATGGTTACACCATCTCGGTTCAGAAGTCCCAGAGACATCACCAGTATTCCCCAACCTGGCGCAAAATTAGTCAAGGGTAACGGAAGTGCTATCGATAGCGCAAAAACAAAGGAAAAAATACCAATAATTCTCTCCCATGTATGTATACTGATATAGGTCATACGCGGATGCATACGATTTTCAATTTTCTTGAGCCAAGGGTTTGCTTTTGCAACTATTTTCTCAAGATATAATCGTTTGATTGATTTCTTTTCAATCCAGGCTGGTAACCAGGGAGCTTGCATGCCGAGAGTCATTTGTATCGAAAAAATGAATAATGGAATAGAAAAGAATGTTGTATAACCGGGTGGTACGGGTATTGGAAGACATATGGGCAGGGCAGCAATGGCCATTAAGATACCAAAACCACGCTCATGTAGCGCATTTTTGATTTCACCTACTGTTATCGCTTCTTTTGTATTTTCTACTACGACAATTGCTAGAAACTCAGAAGTAGGGCGCTCTTTGATTGTCATGAGTTACTCCTATTTGGGCACCGAATGCAAGCTAATTGACTAAACTTAGATAAGTTATTCATATCGAAGTGCATCGACTGGTTTCAGTGAAGCAGCTTTCTTGGCAGGGTAAAAACCAAAAAATATGCCAACCGCCGAAGCAAATAAAAAAGCCAAACCAATCATGCCCAGTGTAATGACAATGAGCATATCAGCAACCTGACTGACTACCCAAGCGCCGCCAATACCTAGTAACAAACCTATCAGCCCACCCATGATACAGATCATCATAGCCTCTAGCAGAAATTGAGTAAGAATTGCGCGCTGATTGGCGCCGATTGCCATGCGAATACCAATTTCACGGGTACGCTCAGTCACAGATACTAGCATAATATTCATAATGCCAATGCCGCCGACCAATAAAGATACCGATGCGATGGCGCCTAATACCATCGACATCACTTTTGCAGCGCCTGTCGCAACATCAGCAAGTGCCGTTAAATTGCGGACGGTGAAATCATTTTCTTTACCTTTTGCGATACGATGGCGTTGGAGTAATAGTTGAGTAATTTCCATTTCAGCGATATCCATTTCATCCGCTGACTTGCACTGCACTAACATAAGACGGATAGAGCCGGGAAACTGATTACCGGTAACCTGTCTCTCGCTGGTTGTGATCGGTATGAAAATATTGTCATCCTGGTCACGCCCCGTTAGGCTTTGTCCTTTGGCCATTAACACACCAACTACGAGGAAAGGGCGGTTGGTTATGCGTATGGTTTTTCCAACGGGATCTTCATCACTGAACAAGTTCTGCGCTGTGACTGATCCCAACACAACTACACGGTTAGCCGAACGAAGATCGGATTCAGTAAAGAATGTGCCCGATTCTATTTTCCAATTACCTACCGAAAAATAATCCGGTGTAGTGCCGGTGATGAGGGTGCTCCAATTTTTGGCGGCATAATTGAGCTGTGCTGTCCCCGAAATGACAGGTGCCGTTGCACTGATTGTCGGTAATTCCGCAATCGCTTGCGCATCATGGATCGTTAAGGTTCTGATGCTACCGCTACCAAAGCTAAATCCTCCGGAAGATGTGGCACCTGGGACAACGATAAATAGATTACTGCCCATCTCAGCGATGGTTTGGTTAATTTTAGTTTGCGCGCCTTGACCAATAGATAACATTAAAATAACGGCCGCTACGCCGATGATCATGCCCAGCATAGTTAATCCGGTACGCAAGCGATTTTGACGCAAGGCACGCAGTGCTTCACCAATAATTGCAGATAGATTCATCGTGTCGGTAGAGATCAATCATGAATCGGATTCAATGGGAGACTGTGATTAAACCGAAAAAGGTCATGAGAGCTTATCTAAAATTGCCTCGTTATCGTTGTTCTTATCATAAATAATATGCCCATCCTTTAGGCGAATTAAGCGTTTTGCATAAGCTGCAATATCATCTTCATGCGTGACCAGAACGATAGTAATCCCTTGGTCACGATTAAGCTGCTGAAACAGTAACATAATTTCACGACTGGTTTGCGTATCAAGATTTCCCGTGGGTTCATCAGCTAGAATTAGTGGCGGTTGGTTGATCAGTGCGCGACTGATTGCGACACGTTGTTGTTGTCCCCCTGAGAGCTGATTGGGCTGATGCATGGCAAAATTTTCTAAGCCGGTGCGACGGAGAAGTTCTAATGCTTGTTTGCGGCTTTGAGAACGGCCGACACCAGCATACAGTAATGGTGTTGCCACATTATCCAGTGCTGTCACACGCTTTAGCAAGTTAAATCCCTGAAATACGAAACCGATTTTTTGGTTACGAATGCGCGCCAGTTCATCGTTGGTGAGTGTGGCGACATTTTCCTCGGAGAGCCAATAAGATCCGCTTGTCGGGGTATCAAGGCAACCGAGTATATTCATCAGTGTCGATTTACCCGATCCGGAATGTCCCATAATGGCAACAAATTCACCTTGATTGATGATCAAGTCGATATTAAACAGAACTTGATTCGTGACGGTCTTTCCACTGGCATCTTGCAAATTGTAGCTTTTACAAAGACTCTTAATTCTAATCAGCGAATGGCCGACATGATTTGTCTGAATCGGAAGCATTAGAATACTCTTAATTTGAACTTACTTTCCGATTCCTTTTTGTCGACAACTTCACTAATAATTACTTTATCGCCTGCTTTTATCTCACCCTTGACGATTTCAGTGAAATTACCATCCGTTATACCAGCGATTACACTGACAGGGATAGATTGGTTTTCTACTAAAAGGTGCACTACAGATTGATTGGCTGATTTTGATATTTTGCTACCTTCACTCGACTCAATATCCTTCGGCTGATAACGCAAGGCTGCATTGGGTACGCGTAAAACATCATTTTTTTGGTTGACAATAAAATTGATATTAGCCGTCATGCCCGGCAATAAGGTTCCGTCATCATTATCAACCATGGCAACTACGTTATACGTGACAACATTCTCTTGAATCGTCGGATTGAGTCGAACTTGCTTCACTGTACCGGAGAATTTACGTTGCTGAAACGCATCAACGGTAAAATTAATGAGCTGGCCAAGATGTAATTGGCCGATATCGGCTTCTGCGACACTGATGTTGACTTGCATTTGCCGGAGATCTTTGGCGATTTGAAATAAGATCGGTGTTTGGAAATTGGCAGCCACAGTTTGGCCGATGTCTACATTCCGCGCGATGATTACTCCCGATATGGGAGACCGGATAACACTGTAATTGAGATTAGTTTGGTCACGCTCAACTTGGGCCTTACTGATTGCCAACTGCGCTCGTGCTACTTCCATTTCCTGTTCGATCATTTGTAATGCTTCAAGTGAAATGAATTCTTTATCTCTCAACAATTGATGACGTTTCAATTTGCTATCAGCAATTCTCAAGGTTACTTGGGCGTTGAGAAGATTTGCTTTGGATTGCTGCAATTGAGCCCGTAGTAAAGCCGGATCCAGTTCAGCCAGAATCTGACCAACTTCAACATGATCGTTATAATCCGCATATAATTTAGCCACAGTCCCTGAAACCTGAGTACCGACGTTGACAAGGACAACGGGGGTCAACGTGCCGTTAGCAGAGATGGATTGTATGATGTTGCCCTGTTCAATGCTCCGGGTTTTATATTGATTCTCTTTAGATTCTTTTTTCCCGCCGCTAACCCAGTAGTAGGCAGCCGAGACAAAAATCAGGATTAAAACAATGACAATTCGTTTAATGCTAACAGTTAACATTTAGAGAAACTTGATGGAATGCAACTCGGGAATAAATAGTAATCAAAAGACTCATTTAGAAAATTAGGTGAATGTATTGTGCGGATTGCCAAAATAATATTGCGTGCTTTTATTTTTCTTTATCTTCTTCTGCTTTCAGTGCTTGTATTTGTTTAAGACGTGCTTCAACACTGGATAGCTGGTAAAAATTTCCGTTGCTATTTTGCAGTGCAGTTTGCAATTGATCAAGCGCACCTGCAGTGTGTCCCTTGAGCATATACGATTCTGCCAGTGCACGATGCTGAAGCATTCTATCACCGAATAAGGCGTAGCATTGAGCCTGTAAGCTAAACAGTTGCGGATCATTTGGAATAAGCAGTAATTGTTTGTTAATAAACGCAAGTGCTGTTTCAGTCTGTTTGTTTTGTATTAAAGCATGCGCATACCCGTGAATCAATGCGCGATGCTGTGGATAAATTTTTAATGCACTTTTATAAATATCAAATGCTTCATTAATTTTTCCATTAGCCAGTTTGACACTACCTGAAAGTGTCTCAATCATTGCGCCTGCAATCACATTTTTATTTTCAACGCGTACTGTTTTTCCCAATCGATGATTGGTCAGCATCGCTGTAGAAGAATCACGCTGCAATATTTGATATAGATGCGCGAGTTCGTTACTTGCCTGTTTGTTCTTTTTATCTCGTAATAAAGCATGAATATAGCCATAGCGTTCAACGGCTTCATTGGTATATCGTTTCTCATCCAAACGGGATTTAAATTGCATGGCTGCATCATGCGGTTTTCCTTGCATAGCGCGTAATTTAGCGCGTACCAATAAAAAATCGATACTATCGGGAACTTGGCGGTATGGCATTTCGCGAATGCGATTTTGGATATCTGCGATACGCTCATAAGTGATGGGGTGAGTACGTAAATACGAAGGCGCGCCATTTTCATGGAACCGCCCAGCTCTTTGCAGGCGTTCAAAAAAAGTGGACATTCCTTGCGGTTCAAACCCTGCATCGAGCAGGATACTTAAACCAATCCGGTCTGCTTCTTTTTCATGCTTGCGGGTAAAATCCAATTTTGACTGAATCGCACTGGCCTGGGAAGCAACCAATATGGCTTGACTCGCTTGCGGATTAGAGCGTGCGGCAATAATGGCGACCGCAAGTGTCGCCAATGACTTTATCAAATCGAATTTCTGTCCGGCAATCATGCGCGCCAGATGTTTTTGTGTCACATGCGCAATTTCGTGTGACATCACAGCAGCCAATTCCGATTCACTTTGTGCGGCATAATCAATCCGCTATTAAATCCCATGAACCCGCCAGGTAAAGCGAATGCATTGATCGATGAGTCCTGTAGAGCAAAAAATTCAAACGATTGCCCTGCATTGGTCTCATCGGAATTGGCGATTAATTTATGACCGAGGTTACTGAGATAACTGGCTATTTCGGGGTCATCCAAATAACTGGGGTCGGCACGAATCTGACGCATGATTTGCAAACCAATTTTCCGTTCCTGGTGGGGTGTGATAGTCGCTTGAGATACATCTCCCAGATCAGGTAATTCATGTGCATAACTATTTTCCGGAAACAGGATTGATACCGCAATGATCAAGTAGATAAAGTTCATGAAAATAGGATATCGATATACTATTCAAGTTCCATCGATCCTATTCATCTCTGGATTGTGTAGACCAAACTCTATAGCTGGATGTGATGGGGTAATGCCATGCCGTGCCAAAATCGCAATGCGTAATACGAACACCCGGGGGAGATTGGCGGCGCTTATACTCGCTCCCATGAATTAAGTGAATGACTTTCTTGACATCTGATTCGCTATAATTCAGCGCAATAATTTCCGCCGGAGAATAATTTTTTTCGACATAAGCTTCTATAATCGCATCTAAAATTTCATACGGTGGCAAATTATCTTGATCCGTTTGATTTGGCCGTAATTCGGCGGAAGGTGCACGTCGAATAATACGCTCAGGAATGACCCGGCTAATTTGATTACGGTATTCGCAGAGCGCATAAACTAGGGTTTTACTGATGTCCTTTAATACTGCAAAGCCGCCTGCCATATCGCCATACAACGTGCAATAACCAACCGCCATCTCAGATTTGTTGCCAGTAGTCAGTACAATCGAACCCGAATGGTTTGACAACGCCATCAATAAAGTCCCGCGTATGCGCGCTTGTAAATTCTCCGGCATGGTATTCGATGGGGTGGAATCAGGTGTAATTTGAAAGTGACTTTCGATGTTTGACAGATACTGGCCAAATAATGACTGGATGTTGCTTTCGAAGAGTTTAACACCTAATAATTCAGCCATCTCATTGGCGTCTTCCAGACTGATGCTGGCTGTGTATTGGGAAGGCATCATAACAGCTTTAATCTTATCTGCACCCAGTGCATCGACCGCAATCGCTAGCACCAGTGCTGAATCTACTCCGCCGGATAAACCTAACAATGCGCCAGGAAAATTGTTCTTACGGACATAATCTCTAACCCCCAAACATAATGCCTGATAGATACTGGCTATGGGAAGTTGTGGAGCTTCCAACTTAGTTTTTATGGGCTGGTTGTCCTGAATATCGATTAATTCAATAGTTTCAACAAACTCGCCAAGCTGATGGGTTAATTCCTCTTGCCGGTTCATTGCAAAAGAAGCGCCATCAAAAACCAGTTCATCCTGTCCACCAACCAAATTAGTGTGAATAATGGAGATACCAGTCTGCTCAATAAATTGACGGGTGATTTGATAACGAGAAGCTTGCTTGTTGATACGATAAGCCGAAGCGCTGAGTACTAACAAAATATCGAGATCGGAACAATCTTTTGCGCAGAGCAAGTTGCTTAGCCAGAAGTCAGCGCAGATCGCAATGCCAAATTTAACCCCGCCCAGTTCAAATATACACGATTCTGAGCCGGTATCGAAATAATAGGATTCGTTAAAGAAAGGAGCTTGATTGAGTATTCTTTTGTAATAGGTGTGAATGATTTTGCCGCGCTGAATCACGGAGGCAGCATTATACAGTTTGCCTTCCCGGTAACTGGGATAGCCCACAATTAATGCGATGTCATCAATTGCTTCAACCAATTTTGTCAGTGCACTGTTACAAGATTGACAGAAAGTTTCGCGTAATAATAAATCAGCGGGCGGGTATCCGGACAGCGCTAACTCCGGCGTTATTACCAACGAAGCGCCGGCCTGCTTCGCCTGATTTACCGCATCCAGTATCTTTGCAGTATTTCCTGTGATATCGCCTACCGTGCTATTAATCTGAGCAATGGCAATACGCATAAGGTGCCGGGAGTATTATTCCTGACTAAAAAGGGAGCTGAGCATCCGGTTTGGCATGCAGAATATTGTGACGAAAATCTTCCTGAATACGTTTCAAGGCTGTCTCATTATCGGCTTCAAAGCGTAATACGATAACCGGCGTAGTATTAGAAGCACGCGCCAGACCAAATCCATCGCTGTATTCAACCCGCAAACCATCAATGGTGATAACTTGCTGTGGATCAGTGAAAACTGCTTCTTTTTGTAACTGTGCAATCAGCGTATGATTTTCCCCTTCAGCAACGCGAACCTGAAGCTCCGGTGTGTTAATGCTATCGGGCAGATTATTGAGAGTGACATTGATATCAGCTTCGCGGCTCAATAATTCCAGCAGCCGTGCACCGGCATATAAGCCATCATCAAAACCGTACCAACGTTCCTTGAAAAACAAATGACCACTCATTTCTCCAGCTAATAATGCCTTTGACTCAATGAGTTTTGCTTTGATGAAAGAATGCCCGGTTTTCCACATGATCGGCACGCCGCCATGCTGGCTGATCCAGGGCGCCAGATTCCGAGTACATTTCACATCAAAAATAATTTTGCCACCAGGATTTCTCGACAGCACATCCGCTGAAAACATCATGAGCTGGCGATCAGGATTGATAATATTGCCATTCTTTGTAACGATACCAAGGCGGTCACCGTCGCCATCAAAAGCCAGTCCAATTTCTGCATCGCTGGTTCTTAGCGCCTGAATCACATCATTCAAATTATCAGGCACCGATGGATCGGGGTGATGATTCGGAAAAGAACCATCCACCTCGCAGAATAACTCAGTTACCTCACAACCCAAACTACGATAGAGCGCCGGTGCAAATGCACCCGCGACACCATTGCCACAATCAACAACAATTTTGATGGGGCGAGTAAGTTTGATATCGCCAGTGATCCGCTCAATATACGTATTGACGATAGTATGTTCGGAATAATTGCCTGCGCCCTGTGCGAGGTCGTTATTTTCAATACGTAAACGCAACGCCTGAATCGTGTCAGCCGCTAACGTTTCGCCTCCAAGCACAATTTTAAAGCCATTGTACTCAGGCGGATTATGACTACCGGTAACCATCACCCCGGAATATTGACACAATTCATGTGCAGCGTAGTACAGCATGGGCGTCGCGACCATGCCCACATCCACCACATGAATTCCACTTTTCTGAATGCCGCGAGCGAGCGCCTGAGATAATTCAGTTCCAGATAACCGGCCATCTCGGCCAATGGCGATAGCCGTCAGATTTCTTGCACGGGCTTCGGAGCCGATCGCATGGCCTATCTTTTCAACATTATCAGCGGTGATCGTTTTACCAACAATGCCGCGAATGTCATACGCCTTAAAAATCTCATGAGGAATTGCTTGCATAATTTAGTCTCTTTGAAAGAGTGATTGTTGATAAAACGTGGTAAATAGTTGCTGATAGATAGCTATAACCAATAAATCATCGGAATGCAAGTTCTTCTCAGAAATCAAACCGCTTTAGTGATGTCCTGCGACCGCGCCACCTTTAAGCGTGTAGTGCGTACCACAATATGGGCATAGCGCTTCACCCGTTGCTTCGATCGGAAGAAAAACCCGCGGATGTGAATTCCACAACATCATGGCAGGTGTGGGGCAATGCAGCGGCAGATCATCCGTTGTAATTTCTATTTCTCGTGTTTTGTTATTGGTTTGTTGATTCATAAAAATAACTCCAATGTAGCTGATTAAACAAAGGTAAGCCAGTCTTCGTGATTTTTAGCTCTGCCTTTGACGCAATCAAAGAATAGGGTTTGTATTTGCGCGGTGATCGGTCCGCGCTTGCCAAGTCCAATCATGCGATTATCGAGTTCACGAATCGGCGTCACTTCAGCAGCAGTGCCGGTAAAGAATGCCTCATCAGCACAATAAATTTCATCGCGCGTAATACGTTTCTCGATGACTGGAATACCGATTTCAGCAGCCAAGTCAATCACCGACGCACGCGTGATTCCTTCCAGGCATGAAGTTAAATCAGGCGTGTAGAGCTTGCCTTGTTTCACGATAAAAATATTCTCTCCCGATCCTTCAGCCACATAACCTTCGACATCCAGTAACAAAGCTTCATCGTACCCATTCAATCCAACCTCTTGATTGGCCAGAATCGAATTGGCATAAGTCGTGACCGATTTGGCGCGGCACATATTGATATTGACATGATGCCGGGTAAAAGACGAGGTTTTGACGCGGATACCATTTTCAAGGGCTTCCGGTCCTAAATATGTTCCCCATGGCCAAGCGGCGATGGCAACATGTGTGGAAAGGGTTTTGGCGGAAAGTCCCATGGCTTCAGCGCCGTAGAAAGCGATAGGGCGAATATAACCGGAGACGAGCTTATTCTGTTTGACCACATCACATTGCGCTTGCATCAAAGTAGCCTTGTCATATGGCATTTTCATCATAAAAATATGTGCTGAGTTGAATAAGCGGTCGGTATGTTCTTGTAAACGGAAAATCGCTGGTCCTTTCGCTGTTTCATAAGCACGCAACCCTTCAAAAACACCCAATCCATAGTGCAAGGTATGGGTTAAAACATGCGTATTGGCATCCCGCCAGGGAACCATCTTCCCGTCATACCAGATTATACCATCACGGTCAGCCATCGACATTCAGGAACTCCCGATAAATATTCTAAAAGGCATATTCTAACGTATTTTTGGTGCAGCGTAGAATCACGGCAGTATAAATAGACTAATGGATTATAGGAATTCGTAAAAAACGATACCGCTAATTAAAGCTCATGTCTTGGTTATATTCCGCAGCTGATCACTGCTTTAGGTGTAACTTAACCCTTGAATTATTCTGCCTTTGCTCGCTGACCGCGACTCATCCATTCAATTGATTTTATTCAATCTTTGAATTCAGCTGCTTTCATGATGCATACCTCTTCTTTGTATTCCAATGCATATTTGACTTTCAAATAAATTTGCTCCGCTTTTCCTCGTGTTTTGTCTTGCATCAGTTATCTCGTTATTTCTCAATAGCTTGCCAAGATAAGCTGATTGGATCGGATTTATAGTCAACTTTGCAGAGTCGAATTATTTCCAAGTTTCTTCAGTATGATGGCCTGCAATTCGCTATTGACCCAAGCTTTTTTGGGCAACGCCCAAAGCTTGCTATCTGCAAAACTCCGGCATTGCAGAGCATTTTCTTCTGGCATGAGTACAATGTCTGCTTCAGCAAAATGAATCTCTGGCTGGATAAATCGGTGATTTTCTGCGTACGAGTGTAATTCTGCATTTAGGCCTGTTTTCTGTATAAAATCAAAGAACCAACAAGAATTATCCGCGTCTGCAATGGCGTGTACGCGTTTGTTTTTGGAATCCGAAACCAATTGATGGACTACCGGATTGCGTACATTATAAGCAATTTCATTGATCAGCTTCATATTGTAGGTTTTCCCCCATTTGCTTGTATCAGTATGAGGATTTGGTTTTGCATTTGCTACGATAATGCCGGAATTCCAAAAATACTTAAGGTTCATCCGTAATGGACCGGCAGGCAAGAGCAATCCGTTGCCGAAGCTCTGCTCGCCAAAATCAACGACAACCAGATCAATATCCCGTTCAAGGCGATAATATTGCATGCCATCATTGCAGATGATGACATTACAAGTTGGGTGTGCATTCAGAAGTGCTTGTGCCACTTCGGCTCTGTCATTTCCAACCCAGACAGGACATGATTTTCCACAATGTTGTGCGAGTAGAAATGTTTTTCCACCGACACTATGGGGATCACTGGTGGTGGTTACAGCGTCAGGTGGCCCAGGATTATCATAGTTGCCCCGTGTAATGATTCCTGGTGAAAAGCCATGTGCCAGTAAGCAATCAACGAGCCAGAGCAGTAGAGGTGTTTTGCCGCCATCATCAATACTGATACTATCGATCATAATGACAGACACTGGTAGCTTGACCGAAGGCAAAATATCCAGCCAATAGCATAATTTCTTTAGTGCTAAGAAAAAATCATAGAAAACACTTAAAGGCCATAATAGAAAGTGTAATGGAGTGATACGATGCCAATAGAGCTCTGACAATTTCATATTTCGTTTCTTTTCAAGTTATAGTTATGGAGCTGTACTTTCATTCTAAGTGGTAATCGATTTGGAATTTAAAATTTTTTTATGTCATATATCCGATAGACAAGATTTGTGTGAAGATTGGGCAATGCGAACGCTCAGTTTTGATTTAATCTATTTATGTAATAAGCACAAAATTAAACGATGAAAACATTAGTCAATCGATTACTTGTCCCTACGTTATCGGCCGATGGCAAGCAAAAAGATCCGCATCATATTGCGTATACCGATTGGGGGGATCCGCAGAATCCACATGTTGTCATCTGCGTCCATGGATTAACACGTAATTGCCGTGATTTTGATTACCTTGCGCAGGCCTTGCAATCGGATTGCAGGGTAATTTCTGTTGATGTAGTAGGGCGGGGTCAAAGCGATTGGCTAGCGCATGCGCATGACTATGATTATTACCCGCTATACCTCTCCGACGCGATGTCATTAGTGGTTCATATCCAGGCGCAATACCAAAGAAAGATTAAGTTGGATTGGGTGGGTATTTCCATGGGGGGATTAATTGGAATGATTCTGGCGATACAACCGAATCTGCCTTTTACAATCAATAAATTGATACTGAGCGACATTGGTCCGTTGATTCCTGCGGTTGCTCTGAAAAGAATTGCCGATTATGTAGGTAAAGATCCGCGCTTTGCTAGTTTCGAAGAATTTAAACAGTACATGAAAGTGATTTCTGCATCTTTTGGTCCATTAACTGAAGATCAGTGGAATCATATGGCGATTCACAGTGCGCGCGAATATGCGGATGGATCCTTTGGTTTTCGCTATGATCCGAGAATTGCAATCAGCTTTAAAGATCGTGAAATCAAAGATATTGATTTATGGGAGCAATGGGATAAATTAACCAATCCTACTTTGGTCTTGCGCGGAACAGAATCGGATATATTAACGGCTGGAACTGCCGCACAGATGCAAGTGCGTGGTGCGAAAGCCAAAATCGTCGAATTATCCGGTATCGGTCATGCGCCGATGCTTATGGATGATAATCAGATTAGAATCGTACGGGATTTTATTTTGAAATAGCGTGTCGTTGTGTTTTGAACTTCCAGTAATGAATTTTTAGGGATCCCACAAAAAATCAGTGAGATTGTTTTTTCCTGCCCATCAGCATTCTTCCATTCCTGTCCGTGCCGGAAGATATCTGGTAAGTCAATATTTTTAATTACGAATTACCGCATTTTCTTCTCAATAATCATACCTGAAACCAGCCGCTCGCTGCTGCGACAAAATGTCGCGCGGCAATTTGTCGCATTCCCAATTGCGTTCGTTTAATTTAAATTTCGCAGAACTTAATTACAGCAAGTGTTTTTCTTTATCGAGATGCGCACGCCGATACATGAAACATGAGCCAGTAAATTTTGACCTGACAGAGTAGCAAGTGAATTACGCTGTCCATTGGATAAGGTAATGAATTTAGAGAGAATAGGGAGTTTTTATGCGATTACCACCATTAGTTAGTCCTGTAGAAGAGTTGAGTAAACACGAGATTTCACGCTATAGCCGTCACTTATTAATTCCTGAAGTGGGTCTGGAAGGTCAAAAGCGGCTCAAAAGCAGTAAGGTTCTAGTGATCGGTGCCGGGGGATTAGGTTCTCCGGCGCTACTTTATCTCGCAGCAGCCGGGGTTGGCACATTGGGTATCATTGATTTCGATGTGGTGGATGAGTCTAATCTGCAAAGACAGATTATTCACGGTCAGTCCGATATCAGCCGATTGAAATCTGAGAGTGCGCGGGACTCGATCAATGAATTGAATCCATATGTTCGTGTACAGCTTCACAGTGAACGGCTTGAAGCTACCAATGCCGGAAAGATTATTTCAGAGTATGACCTGATTGTGGATGGCACAGATAATTTTGCTACACGCTATTTGGTGAACGATGCCTGTGTTTTGGCAGGGAAACCCTATGTATGGGGATCCATTTACCGGTTTGAAGGGCAGGTTTCCGTCTTCTGGGAAAATGCACCTGGCGGGTTGGGATTGAATTACCGCGATTTGTATCCAGAACCACCGCCAGCTGAAATGGCGCCATCCTGCGCAGAAGGCGGTGTATTGGGGATTCTTTGCGCTTCGATTGGTGCCATGATGGCAACAGAAGCGATTAAATTAATTACCGGAATCGGTGAAACCATGTTGGGGCGTCTGGCTGTCTACGATGCTCTGGAGATGAGCTACCGGTTTATTCCGCTGCACAAAGCTCCGGTGCGAACCCCGATCACTCAATTGATCGACTACCAAAGATTCTGTGGTGTAGATCGCCCAGCCCATGATAGCCGTACCAATATCCCTGTGATCAGTGCGCGGGAGCTGAAAACAATCAAAGAAAATGGTACCGATGTCCAACTCATCGATGTTCGCGGCATCGAAGAATGGAATATCGTCCATATTGAGGGCGCTACGCTTATTCCGAAAAATCAAATAATGTCGGAAGAAGTTTTGGCCACGATGAATAAAGAGGATTTCATTGTCCTTCATTGCAAAATGGGGATGCGCTCTCGCGATGTGCTCGTTGAAATGCAGAAATATGGTTTTACCAACGTGAAAAGTTTAGACGGTGGAATTCTTGCGTGGATCAAAGATGTCGATCAGTCACTGCCAACCTATTAAATAAGCATCAAAATAAAAAAGTTACTTTGGGTTTTAGCAATCAGTATTTGTTGCGTTTCAAAGTAAGCACTGTATTCAACATCACATGGCAATCAAAAGTAAGTTTTTACGTTGGGTTTTATGTGGTCTTATTTCTTCTGGAAATAAGATTTATTTGATGGATCAGGCAATAAGCCTTTTATATTTAGGAGATTAGGAATTATGTTGACGATACATTCTAAGCTGGTTAATGCCATGATCACTCAAGCACTGAATGATCATCCAATTGAAACCTGTGGTGTCATCGCTGGTCCCGCAGGATCGAATCTGCCATTACACCTAATCCCAATGCGTAATGTGGCGCAATCGGATAACTTTTTTCAATTTGATCCGCAACAGCAACTTCAGGTCTGGAAAGAGATGGATGCGCGCTGTGAAGAACCCATTGTCATCTATCATTCACATACCAATTCTCAGGCCTATCCGAGTCATACCGACGTTGAATTTGCAACCGAACCCCAGTCGCATTACGTCATTATTCCAACGAATTTTCTCTATAAAGAGGAAATTCGCAGCTTCCGTATTGTCGATCGGATGATCATTGAAGAAAGAATCCGGATAGTTCATCAGTATCAAGCTGAACTGGAATTACAGATGGTTGCCTAAAGCCAGCGCAAGAAGAAGCTCGGATTGAACAGTTATCGAATCGGAATAAGTTAATTTCTGCATCCCCATCCATTCGAACCATCCAGTCTGGGTGCATTATTTTTAAACCACACAAGCTATTCAAAGAAGGTGCAACGATGTCAATCACAGTAATTATTCCAACCATATTAAGGCCGCTCACGAATGATCAAAAACGCATCAATATGAGTGGATTCAAAGTTTCTGAAGTTATCGATGAAATGGAGCAGCAGTTTCCGGGTATCAAAGCAAAGCTGATTGCTGGAGGGGCCGCTCATCGTTTCATCAATATCTATGTGAACGATAACGATATCCGTTTTTGTGACGGTCTCGCAACAAGCTTGCAAGATGGTGATGTATTGACCATTCTGCCCGCTGTCGCCGGAGGATAAGCTGATTTTATATTTGTTTTACACAGATAAATAACAACATCGATAACCATGAATAAACCATTAAATGATTGCGTTATCGCAGGGTCATTAAAAAATCCAGCTGCTCATTTTGCTGCGACAGCATTTTCGTTGCTTTATCAATCCAGTACATTAGGGATGGAAATTGAATGCAGTGATCATCCTGCGACGAATGCAATGCTATCTTTTGCATTTAAGACGCCCTATACCACACCGGTTACTTGCGAAGTGATTGGGTGGGATGATAGTGATCAACCGGCTGCTTTCTCCGAAAACATCATGCAAGCAGCTTGCGGCATTATGTCGATACATGGACGAGCAAACAGCAAAACTCAACCGCTGGGATTGAATTATGTTTCAACGGTTACCGCCGCACTGGCCCTGCAGGGCGGTGTTGCTGCTGCAATTGGTCAATTGCGAGGCCTCAGCATATCGAATAGCTGTGTTTCCATGGCATCTGCAGCCCTACTCAGTGAAACACAATATATTGCTGACGCAACGGCAGCAGAATCACCTGAGCGCTTATTGCCGGGCAGTATTGCGTATCCAGCAGCACCGCCTTTCGTATCATCGGATGGTATTGTCTTTGAACTCGAAACACTGAGCGCGGATCCTTGGTTAAAGTTTTGGACTCGGCTGGGTGTTAGCTCAACCTTGGCAGGTAAAGGCTGGACCGCTTTTTTATTACGCTACGCCAGAGCTATTGCGCCTATTCCCAATGAATTGGTTACTGCAATTTCCAATGTAACGTATCAGCAAATTTCGGTTTTATGTTCGAACACCGGCATGTCTATTTGCCCGGTACGCACAATCGACGTAAGGCTCGATGATGAACACTTCAAATATGAATGGCTTAAGGGATCGTGGACATTTGATTTTAAAACGGACGGCAATAATGTTCAGGCAAAACCGGCCAGCAATTCGCTCCCGCTCAGCGGGCTTAGGGTTGTTGAATCGTGCCGCCGAATTCAAGGTCCGCTGGCGGGTCACTTGCTTGCGTTGTTGGGTGCTGAAGTCATTCGAATAGAACCCCCAGGCGGAGATCCGTTACGTGGAATGCCGCCGATGTCGGAAGGTTGTTCCACCCGTTTCGATGCCATCAACCGGCTGAAAACAGTTCGTGAAATTGATATCAAGTCCTCATCGGGCCAGGCTGAGATGGCAGAGCTGATTCGATATGCAGATGTTTTTCTGCACAATTGGGCCCCCAACAAAGCTGCACAATTAAATCTTGATTATTGCGATTTGAAGGATCTAAATCCAGCCCTGGTTTACGCCTATGCAGCCGGTTGGACAACCGATGAAAGCACATTTTCTCCATTAAACGCCATACCGGGCACTGACTTTATGGTGCAAGCCTATTCCGGTGTAGCACAGAAAATTTCCGAAACATGCGGCACTCAAGGCGGATCATTATTTACCTTGCTGGATGTGCTCGGTGGTGTCATTGCGGCACAAGGCATTACCATCGCCTTGCTCAATCGCTGTATGAACAATGCCGGTGCAAAAGTGACTTCGTCGCTGCTGAGCGCTGCTACATTCTTGTGTGCCGATGACTTTCAAAACCGGCATCATTCCTTCGATATCAATGCAATTTCAAGCAGCGTACTGAATGGGGTCTATATGACCCGACAGGGGAAAATTGCGATTGAATGCTGTGACGACAAAACCATGCAGCGATTCATCCAAGCACTTGGCATTGTTGCGGAGAGTGGACCAGCAGAGCTTGAGCTGCGCTTGGGTGAGTTATTCCTGTTAAAAACTGCAGAAGAATGGGCTGCAATCCTGCAGCAAGTTGGTGTTCCAGCCGCCGTTGTGATTGAGAATCTAACAGATTTACATAACAACACGCGCTTGAGATCACGCTTGACTCCAGGATCTTATACCAGAGTTGCTTCTCCTTGGAGTTTTCAATGAATCACTCGGGCATTTTAGATTTGGTTCCTGTTGAAATTCGCAATCAGTGGATACAGAATGGCGCTTATCCGAACAAATCTTTATACGCGTTGTTTTGCGAACATGCGCAGCAGAATCCTGGAAAGGCAGCGGTAATTTCTCTGGATAAAACAATAACTTATGCTGCGTTGCAACACAAGGTTTCCTGTTTGGCTGCCAGCTTACGTGCCTTAGGCGTTGTTGCGGGAGATGTGATTGCCTATCAGCTTAGTAATAGTTGGTATCACTGTGCGATTGATCTGGCGGCAGCTGCCTTGGGCGCAATTGCTGCGCCTTTTCCACCCGGTCGCGGGCGACTCGATATTCAATCACTATTAAGCAGATGTGATGCTCGCGTTATTATTGTTGAGCCAAAATTCGCTCAAATTGATTTATGCGAATTGATCGAATCATTGAGGCCCACTTTACTGTCACTGCGGATTCTTATTGTCGACGGTGAAGCGCGGGATGGTTGGCATGCTATGGATTCACTATTTCAATCCATGCCGATTGAATCGAGCCAATTGCCAGCAATCGACCCCAATTCTCCGGTCCGGTTCTTAATCTCTTCGGGAACAGAATCAGATCCCAAGTGGATCGCTTACTCTCACAATGCATTGGCAGGCGGGCGAGGACGGTTTCTGCAACGCATCCACTCAGATGGCAGTACCTTCCGGGGGCTTTATTTGATGCCATTGGGAACGGCGTTTGGTTCTACCGCAACATTCGGTATTTTATCCTGGTTAGGTGGGTCGGTGCTGGTTCTGCGGCAATTTGATGTTGCTACTGCCATTCGCGCCATTGCGGAGCTTAAGCCAACGCATATTTTTGGAGTTCCCACCATGTTTCAACGTATGGCTGCAGATCCGGACTTGGCAGAAACGGATACTTCCAGTCTGATCGCAATCATCAGCGGTGGGGCAAAAATCGATGAAGCTTCGATTCGCCGATGCTCCGAAGCATTCAAATGTGGCTTTATCAGTCTGTACGGATCGGCGGATGGCGTTAATTGTCATACCACTCTCGAGGATAGTTTGGAAATCATTTTGCATAAGGCTGGCTGGCCTAATCCAGATGTTTGTTCGATCAGAATTGTCGATGATCACAAGCAGGAAGTGGCGCAAGGTTGTATTGGTGAAGTTGCCGCCAGAGGCCCCATAACACCGATGCAATATGTGAATAATCCCGAGCTGGACGCGCTTTATCGTGACAAGGAAGGCTGGGTATATACCGGAGATCTCGGATTCATCGATAACGATGGGTATCTGGTTCTGTCTGGGCGGAAAAAAGAAATTATTATTCGAGGGGGTGTCAACATCAGCCCTGCACAAATTGAGAATATCGCCGCATCGCACCTGGATGTTGTCAGCGCTGTTTGCATACCAGTTGCTGATGAAGATTTGGGTCATCGGATTTGCCTCTGTCTGGTCATGCGCGACGGGGCCGAACGGCCATCTTTAACGCAATTCATTCGCTATTTGCTTGATCAAGGATTGGAAAAAAACAAGCTGCCGGAGTATTTGCGCTACTTGAGGCAACTGCCGCTGGGTCCGGCAGGGAAAGTTGATAAAAAACAACTGACAACCGAGCTGGAGATGACGCGATTCAAAAGTAATGTGGCTACGATGAGCACCACAGATCTTACGCCGAGGACATATTAATGTCGGAGCAAAATAGAAAAGCAGCGCATACGGAATTAGCCCGGTCACTTGCACGCCAGGTGAGTGCATTTGTCGATGAAGTGATTATTCCGAACGAATCGCTGTTAGCAGAAGTGGGAGAGGCCTCCCTTCGTTTGCAAGTTGATTTGATGAATCAGGCAAGACTGACTGGATTATGCGGCTTGTTTTATCCATTATCGCATGGCGGAAAAATAGCTTCTCTCGAAGATTATTTAATCATTGCAGAGCAGGAAGGGCGAACAGAGTTTTCTCAAGCGATCTTCGGCAGCCATACTGCGCTTGATGCGCATATGCTTTTGAAATTCGGTAACGAAGTGATTCGTGGGCAATTTCTGGAGCTTATGGTGACCGGGGATGCCATACCGAGTTATGGCATGACAGAGCCTGGTCACAGTGGTTCGATTCCAAGCCTTATCACGACTACTGCACAACTGTCTAATGGAAGCTGGCATATCAATGGCAGAAAATGGTTCATTTCCAACGCAGACCGGGCTACTTTCATGACTGTTTTAGTTCGGACAGCCGAAGCAGATACCGCGCTCAACAGCGCGCTTTCGATGATTATCGTGCCGATGGATACATCGGGAGTCAAAATTGAGCGACAACTCACGGTGATGGGACATTCGTATGGTCAGGGAGAGGTTTCTTTCAATGCCGTGCAAGTGCCTGAGCATAATCTGTTAGGCACACGGGGAAACGGTCTTGATTTAATGAACAAGCGGCTCGGTTTGGGTCGGCTGTTGCGGTCCATGAACTGGATAGGGCTGGCACAACGGTGCATGGATTTAATGGGTGTTCGTATTCATTCAATACGGGGCAAATTTAGCCGGTTGGCTGACAAACAACTCGTGCGCCAGCATATCTTTAATACTTTTCAGGCGATTGTAAGCGCGCGCGAACTCATCCGCATTGCTGCACGCGGTGTTGATGCGCAAAATCCTAATGAAATCGCAATTAATGTCGCGAAAATGGCCGCTTCACGCGCATTATGCATCGCTTCGGATTGCGCGATGCAACTATACGGCGCCGAAGGTCTCAGCGATTTAACACCGCTTTACGGTATCAATAGGATAGCGCGCACATCCCGTATTTTGGATGGAAATGATGAATCGCTGATCAGCTCGGTAGGACGCCGGCTCATTAATCATTATCAACAACAAACTGTTTATCCGTTTGACTGATTTCATTTCAATAAGTCAGTTGAATGGTGATGAGATTTTCTATTCAGGTTATTCGTAATGTTAATAGCTTCCAGTAAGTTACCGAATTCAGCAATTGTTGGACGCCTGCTGCAAATTGTTTTGGTATTCGCGATGACATTACCCATGCTCATCTTATATGCCACCAGTACACTCGGACCACTTTTGAGTCAGGATTTACATTTCGAACCGGAATTGTTAGGTTATCTGGTGATGAGTTCATTTGGTTTGGCAGCCGTTTTATCACTGTGCGCTGGCGCTATTGTCGATTACATTAGTTCGCGATCTGCATTGCTGGTACTTTTTTATGCCATTGCGGCCGCTTTTACGCTGATTGCACTGGCTGAAAATTTTTATGGCTTAGTCGTAGCTGCAGCGATTTGCGGGGTCGCACAAGCACTTGCCAATCCGGTCACCAATTTACTCATCGCACAGCAGATTCCATCCGAGAAAAAAGCAAAAGTAGTAGGACTTAAACAGTCTGGCGTTCAGCTTGCAGCACTTTTTGCTGGCTTGGTGCTGCCTGCGATCGCGTTTCATTATGGCTGGCGTACTGCGTTTAGCATCATTGTTCCAGTGGCTGTACTATTTGGGATTACGACATTTCTTATTATTCCCAAGCAACACACAAGAACAGGCAAGGGGCTAACATTCCCAGCCCCAACCTCATTATTGCTGTGGCTAATGGGTATTCAGTTTTGCGTCGGCATAGCACTCTCCGCATTCGTCACTTTCTTGCCAACCTTTGCGTCACAACAAGGCATGCCATTGTTTTGGGCCGATTTGCTGATTGCTGTTTTCGGGATCATGGGAATGTTCTCCAGAATCATGTTGACGCCGATGGGCGCGAAGCTCAAGGATGAATCACTACTGCTTTTCGGCCTCATCGCGATTGCCGCTTGTGCCATGGCAGTTACCATGCATACAGATCCGGAAAATCACTGGCGCTTATGGGTTGGTGCAGTTGGCGTTGGTCTGACTGCCGTGGGGACTAATGCGATAGCAATGAGTATGTTGATCAGAGACCAGGCTTTCGGTCCAGTGACGACCGCATCCAGCTATGTTTCGTTTGCCTTCTTTTCTGGTTTTGCGCTGGGGCCTCCACTATATGCTGCATTGTCCGGTTATTCCGGCAATTTACTGTTGAGTTGGGGAGCGTTGATCAGCGTGTTGTGTGCCGCTTGTGTGATGACAGTGATATTGGCATCGGTGCGGCGGCATAGAGTGCAAGCATTAACGTAACTGTAGATTGCCCTGTTTTAATTGTTGATTGCTATGTCGCTTTAAGAAATTCTATAACCTCATGAACAAACAAATCCGGCGCTGTTCTCATGGCGCTATGTTGCTGCCCGGGAAGAATGCCCATGCGGCTGTTGGACAAGCTTTGCTGAAGTGTTTCTGCAGTAGCATAGCGGCGCGAATGACTGTCTCCGCCGACCAGGAGTAAAACCGGATTTTGCAACGAATGGAATCTTTGTGGCTTAAAAACATAGCGATCGATACTTTGCAACTCACGCAGAATAGTGTGCGCTGCGGCAATTCGGATTGGCCAATTCGGTCCCGCTTGCAGCGCAACAATCTCCTGATTGGGTGCTTTGAGCAGATCACGAAGAAACAGCAGCAGAGATTCTTCGCGATTTCCTTGATCCAGCAACGTTTGCAACCGAATTTCAAGTTCCGTCGACCAGCCGCTTCCTGCCAGTGAGATCGATGGCTCATAAAGGATGAGTTTATTAATGTTTGAAGTCAAAAGCGTGGATTCCAAAGCACAAAGTCCGCCAAAAGAATGCCCGAGAAGATGGACATTGTCACCGATCGCATCAACGACAGTGGCGATATCTTCACACTCGCGCTCCAAAGCGTAGCTACTAGTATCGCCGCTCTGGCCGCGTCCGCACCGGTCCATGGTCCATACATTGAAGTGCTGCTGCAGTTCAGTGAGTGTTGATACCCATGCGGAGTGATCCCCGGTAGTGCCGTGTATCAGTAACAGTGGCATTCCAGTGCCACAATGCCAGCAGGCAATGGGAGTGCCGTCTTTGGAGGTTATATGTTCCATGGTTATTTAATTTTTGTTTTGAATTGAGAAGAAAGTAGCACAAAGAAATAATTTAAGCGGGACTATGTCGATAAATCAAGTAATTTTCCTGAAACGATTTAACAGTTTCTTGTTTGGAGCACTACCGCAGAAATTGAATGGTTACTTGATAACAATCCAAAGCGGCACTGTTACTCAATTATTTGTAATAGATTTAAAGGCCTTGGCTTTTTATCTTGTCATGACTATATTTTTATCAGTCGATACTGCCTTAGCAACGAGCGAAACAAAACCATTGGGACAGATTAATCAATATTTGCGGATCAATGGTGAGTTTATGAGCAGTTATGAATCATGGAATTACTTCAGGCCAAATCCGGCAGTTAATAATTCGTATGATTTGTGGGTGCTCCGCGCCAGACTTGGGGCGATGCTATCTACGCCCTATGTAGATGGTTTTGCACAAGCGCAATATAGCGGTCTTTATGGGCTTCCCAATGATGCGGTTTCCCCCTCGGTTGGTCCTTTAGGACTGGGAGCAGCCTATTTTTTAGCCAATCAATCGGCTAACGCAAGTAATGTATTTCTGAAACAAGGCTATCTTAACTTTAAGTTTAATGATCTGGGCTTGCCAGGCGCCTTCGTGAAAGTGGGCCGATTCCAATTGATAGAGGGCATGGAATATGACTCTGGAAATGAGAAATTCGATGGATTGAAAAGAAGACGTATCGCAAAACGCCTTATCGGCGGATTTAATGCGATTTATGTCGGACGTAGTTTTGATGGTTTCTCAGTTGTCTATGATCGCCCTGATTTCAATATGACAGTCAGTGGAGTTCGTCCGACTCAAGGTAATCTCACCGTTCAGGGACAAAAACAAATCAGCGACATCAATATACTTTATACAGCGCTTACCAGCAAAAAAGATGCATTATTGCCAGGAACGGAAGGCCGTTTGTTTTATATGAATTATGATGATCAGCGCGATACGCAGGTCATCGACAATCGTTCGTCAAATGCAAGACCTTCACTCAATCAAGAAAAATTAAACATTCATACCCTGGGCGCACACTTACTGACGCTTCATCAAACGGAATCAGGCAGTATCGATGGGCTATTATGGGGAACGTATCAATTTGGTAACTGGACTGATCAATCCCATCAAGCCTGGGCAATTGCCGCAGAAGCCGGTTATCAATGGACAAAACTTCCTTTCAAACCGTGGTTACGCGCCGTGTACTATCGCAGCTCCGGCGATAGGAATGCGCAAGACGGCAAACACCAAACTTTCTTTTCTGCGGTTCCCAGCGGACGTCTTTACGCCAAATTTCCTTTCTATAACCTGATGAATATACAAGATGCTTTTATTGAGATCATCGCGTCGCCTATGGCAAAGACACAAGTGAACATTAACCTGCATCAGTTATCACTGGCCAATTCCAACGATCTTCTCTACGGTGGTTTGGGTGCGGCGTTGAGCGCTGACGCATTTGGTTATTCGGGAAATGCTTCCGGTGGTCATAGCGATATCGGCCAACTGGTTGACATCAGTTTTATGCATACCTACAGCAAACAATTCTCATGGCGGCTTTATTTCGGCCATGCTTTTGGCGGTGATGTTATGAAAAGTATTTACTCAGGTAAAAGTGATGCGAATAACTTCCTGGTGGATTTTAATTTTGTATTTTGAGCGAGAGATATCTTATGACCCTATCCTATAGCACCGACGATCAGTTGTTGAATCCTAAAGAAATGATCACTGCCATTGAATTGATGTTTGAAGTGGTCTCCTGCAACTGTCCAACCTGAGAGTAGAATTAAGCTCTGATATGGGTAGTTAATCAAGCTCAGGCAGCCTGATGAATTGCTTGATATTGATAATAAACCTCATTGGGAGTTTGGTTATCAAGACCTTGATGAAAG
>CAMCBD010000017.1:0-38455 GCA_945872825.1 Nitrosomonas ureae | reverse complement strand
CGACTATTTTTTTTCAGATGGATTTACGAGGTAGACTGATCCTCGGTATGCCCTGCGCTGCTTTGCAACCCACGTCGAAACCAGATCGTCCCCGGTATTCGTTTTGGTAGTGTATAGGATGTTGTTGGAACCAGAAAGTTCAAGTCCTATAAGTGGGTTATTCTAACAGAATTAATACGTGCTTCTTTAGGGCACCTCTAAAAATCCAAATTTCGTCAGAACACTTTGTTACTCACAAAAAATATTCCCTTACATATCAGTAATATGCTGCGTCACCATTTTTTGCTCGTGCCTTGTTTTGTTTAGAATTCTGAATTTTTAGAGGCACTCTTTACAGATAAGTTAGTAATTCTTTGGGATGATCGATTAGATATCGGGCGCCCCAGGTTTCGGGCGGCTGGTCATTACCCAAGTAGCCATAGCGGGCAACAATGGGTTGCATGCCTGCCGCCAGACTGGCCTGGACATCGCGGATATCGTCTCCCAGATAAATGCAGTGGACGGGTGAGATGGCTATTTGGTTGCTGGCGGTCAGTAGCGGTTCCGGGTGTGGTTTGGTGTTGGTGGTTTCGTCGCCGCAAATGACGCAGGCAACCCGCTGAGCCAAACCGAGCATTGCAATCAATGGGTGCGCAAAACGCGCGGGCTTATTGGTCACAATGCCCCAAGGCAGATTGCGTGTTTCCAAATGATTTAGCAATTCATCAACACCCGGAAACAAGCAGGTGTCGTGACATAGGCGCTGTGTATAGAAATCAAGAAATTCATCGCGCATGGATTCATAGTCACTGTCACCCGGCTTGATATTGAAGCCGAGTCCCAGCAATCCCCGTGAACCGGCGGATGCCTGGGAGCGGATCTGTTCAATGGGCAATGCAGGCAAGCCGCGTGCGGTGCGTTGCCGGTTCAGGGCATGGCCGAGATCGGGTGCGGTGTCAGCCAGCGTTCCATCAAAGTCGAAAAGGACTGCTTTAATCATTGCTCAGAAGTTAAGTGGTGAAAATTGCATTGTGCCTGAGCTATTAAATTAGGTGCGATAGGCCATGATGTAGTTAACGTCGGTATCATTTTCTAGTGCATAGACTTTGGTGATCGGGTTGTACGTCATGCCGATCAATTTTTCATCCGTTAAACCTGCATTTCGTGCCATGCGCGCAAGTTCGGATGGTTTGATAAATTTGGAGTATTCGTGTGTGCCGCGCGGCAGCAGTTTTAATACGTACTCAGCACCAATAATGGCAAGCAGATAAGCTTTCGGATTGCGGTTGATGGTTGAGAAGAAAACCCATCCTTTGGGTTTGGCTAGCTGGGTACATGAGCGAATAACACTCATCGGATCAGGTACATGCTCGAGCATTTCCATGCAAGTGACCACATCATAGTGTTGTGGCTGCTCTTTCGCCAAGGATTCGACTGTAATCTTGCGATAATCAACTTGGTGACCACTTTCCAGCAAGTGTAGCTTGGCAACCTTAAGCGCTTTATCGCTGAGATCAATACCGGTTACATGAGCGCCTTTGGATACCATGCCTTCGGATAAAATACCGCCGCCGCATCCCACATCCAGAACGGTTTTTCCTTCCAGTCCCCCAACCAATTCATCAATGTAATTAAGGCGTAATGGATTGATTTCATGCAGTGGTTTGAATTCACTGTTCGGATCCCACCAGCGGTGTGCAAGTTGGCTGAATTTCTCAAGTTCCAGCGGATCAGCATTAATGCCGTCATTTTCCATTTATGTTCCTTTATGCGGATTATCTTGATGTTGAAGCAATACGTTCTTGCCAGTAAGCGGTACGATATTGCAGTTCAAATGGGTTCAACGTAGTCAATTGTTTATCGTGCAATAACATTCTACCATTTACCCATACATGACTCACTTGCTCTCGGCTTGCTGTGTATACCAAATGTGAAGTTGGATCATAGCAAGGTGTGAGATTCAGGTTGGAAAAATTGATTGCTGTGATATCAGCCGCTTTTCCAACGACTAATGAACCGGTTATTTCTCCCAACCCCAAAGCATTGGCACCATTCAGGGTGGCCATTCTAAGTGCTTGATGGGCGGGCAGGGAATCGGCCCGGCCACTGATTGCTTTTGCCAGCAATGCGGCCTGACGCATTTCTTCAAACATATCTAGGCGATTGTTACTGCCTGCACCGTCTGTACCGAGGCCAACATTAACGCCCTGATTCAATAGTGAAGGAATCGGCGCAAAACCACTGGCAAGCTTCATGTTGGATGATGGGCAATGCGCAACGCTGCAGCCGTATTGATGCACGAGTTTAATTTCATAGTCTGTCAGATGCACCATGTGCACCGCAATCAAATTAGGGCTGAGCAGTCCTAATTGATGCAGGCGTTCAACGGGCCGTATGCCATTGGTTTCCAGACTGATGCGGATTTCATCCTGGGTTTCGTGTAAGTGGGTGTGGATGGGGGTATTGAGCTGCTCTGCGTAAGTCAGGATGCTGCTAAATGTTTTGTCGCTGACAGTATATGGTGCATGTGGCGCAAAACAGAAGGAAAGCAGCGGGTTCTGGTGATATTGATCACGTAATTTCAGTCCCTTAGCCAGATAATCGTCGGCGTCACTGGCATAGGCAGTTGGAAAATCAATCACAATCATACCAATCGCAGCGCGCATTCCTGAGTGGATTGCGGCCTCAGCACAGGATTCCGGGAAAAAGTACATGTCATTAAAGCAAGTAATGCCGCCTTTGATCATCTCAGCACAGGCAAGCTGAGTGCCATCCAGCACAAATTGGGCATCAACATGCTGATTTTCGATCGGCCAGATGTGTTTGTTGAGCCATTCCATTAGAGGCAGATCATCGGCATACCCACGCATCAGTGTCATGGCTGCATGGGTATGCAAATTGATCAGGCCCGGGATCAGTGCATGATCGTTCAATGTTATTGTTTGCTTGGGTTTGTAACGCAGTTTGGCTTCGGATATTGGCAGAATATCTCTGATGAGCCCTTTATCTATTGCGATGGCGTGTTGATTCAGTGTGATTTCAGCCGGCTCAATGGGAATAATCCATTTCGCTTCTATTACGGTGTCGATTTCTATCCAGTCATTCATGCATTATGCTGTGTGTAGAAAGAAAAAAGCCCTGCACAGTATGGCAGGGCTTTTGGAGAAAAATAAGAATAACCGCGCTTATTTTGTACCTGCAACTTCGATTTCAACGCGGCGATCAGGTGCAAGGCAATCGATCAATGCTTTGGTTTTTTTCTCTCCAACACAGCTGTTACCCGTTACTGGATTTGCTTCACCTTTGCCATCGACAAAGACGCGGCTAGGCTCTATGCCTCTTGAAACCAAATGGGCTTTGACTGACTCAGCGCGGCGAACAGAGAGTTTTTTATTGTAATCATCGGATCCAATACGATCTGCATAACCGACAGCAATGATCAGGTCATACTTAATACCTTGTATGGCACTGACAAATTCATTCAATGCTTGGATACCATTTGGTTTTAATGTTGCGCGATCGAAATCAAATAACGCATCTGCAGAGAATGTAATCTTCTCGGGAGCTGTTGTAGCTGCTGCTGGTGCCGCTGCTGGTGCCGCAGCGACTTCGGTTTTTTTAGCTAGATCTGGATCGCATTCAGGAATAGCCATAGCGGGTGTCCAATAGCCAGTATGCCAACATAAGCCAGTTGTGTTTCTGGCAACTACGCCACGATCATCGACACCATAAGCTTCCGGTTTTTTTATAGATCGATCTTGATCATAGTGATCAATGCCTGCTGCATGTGCCAAGACAGCACCAGAAAACATTGCTGATATAAGAACCATTCCAATAAGAGTATTTTTGGCTGATATTTTTTTCATGATGTTGTCCTTTTAATGAAAACTATGTTTCTAAGAGTTCTGGTGGTAATGCAAAAATTGCTTTACCAATACAATTGAAAGTCTTTGCTATTCTACTACTTCAAGCTTATAAGTGTTAAATTATCAGTTTGTTTGCTTATTATCTCAAATTAATATGTTGTTTAATTGCAACAAATATGTGTTGTTATTTTGAGCGGAATGGAATTAATGATTCAGCATCACTGTTGAATGGTCAACAATCAGCTTTCATTAGAGAAATAGCCGTATAGTGGTTAAAAATGACTGTTTGTATTCTGTCTTATTATCGAAATAGAGTTAAAGCCGGTGAATTATTGATCTATCAGACGTATACTGCCCATCGGCTTAGAACGTGAAATTTTACAAACAGATTTACTTGCAAAGAAAATTCATCATATCACTATTCAACGGCGGGAATTCTTAGTATGGCAGATGAAACGGCAGCTTTAACCTTGTCAGCACAGAATCTGTGTCGTAAATATGGTCACCATACGGCGGTGCAAAATGTGAACGTCGAATTAAGGCGCGGGGAAGTGTTGGGGTTACTTGGCCCGAATGGCGCGGGTAAAACCACAACGATGCGTATGCTGACGGGTAACCTTGCGCCAAGTACCGGCAGTATAGAGATTTGCGGCATCGATATGCTGGATAAACCGCGAGAAGCCAAATTGCATTTAGGTTTTTTACCCGAGATTCCACCGCTTTATCATGACATGACCGTCGACGAATATTTGTTGCTGGCCGCCCGATTGCATCGTATCAACAAGCAAACGTTACAAACTGTTCTGGATAATGCGAAACTGCGTTGTGGTTTGGAAGTTCAAGGCAGGTATGTGATTGGTACATTGTCGAAAGGATTTCAACAACGCGTGGGTATTGCGCAGGCTATCATTCACAGCCCGGACGTCATTATTCTTGATGAACCAACGGTAGGTCTTGATCCTAATCAAATGCGTGAAATTCGCTCGTTGATCCGGGAGTTGGGCGCATCCAGTAGTGTCATCTTATCAACGCATATATTGTCTGAGGTGGAGAGTGTATGTGACCGGGTGCAGATAATGCATAAAGGTAGCGTGGTATTTGATCAAACCATGACCGAATTGCAGCACCAGGGCACCAGTTTGGAGGCGGTATTTACGCAACTCACGCAGTGATGAACAAACAGGAATCTTAAAAATGATTGTTACCATTATCCGTAAGGAATTGAGCATGTTGTTCATTTCTCCTTTCGCCTGGATATTGCTGGCTTTGATACAACTCGTGCTCACCTGGGTTTTTTTGGTCCGGCTGGATGCATTTCTGGAGATACAGTCTCAATTGATGCAAATCGCTAATCCCCCGGGAATCACGGAAGTCATTATTTCCCCTGTGTTTGCAATGGCAGCTATTATTTTATTGATGGTTACGCCATTATTATCCATGCGGCTGCTGGCTGAAGAACGCCGTAATCACACGCTGACATTATTGATTTCAGCGCCGGTTTCCATGACGGATATTGTGATCGGTAAATTTCTGGGCTTAATGGTTTTCTTTTTGGCTGTAATTACCCTGATAGTTGCATTATCTATTTCATTACGACTTGGTGGCGCGCTGGATTTTGGCTTGTTGCTTAGCAATACGCTAGGCTTATTGCTGGTGACTGCATGTTTTTCTGCGCTGGGTCTTTATATTTCCAGTTTGACAGCACAGCCGGTGATTGCCGCGATCGGCACCTTGGGCGTGTTGTTAGGATTGTGGATGATCAATCTGGCTGCAAGTGAAACAGATGGATGGTTACAATATTTTTCTTTGCTGAAGCATTTTGAACAGTTTAATCAGGGTTTAATTGATACCTTGAGTATCGCTTATTTTATTTTATTTATCGTTACCTTTCTGGTGTTAACGATTCGCCGCCTGGATGGAGAGCGATTGCATGGGTAAGCTTAAAAGTTACGTAAATGATTACACTGAATAAAAAATTACGCTGGCATTACTTGATACAAAATGGCGTATTTGTCATTTTGCTACTGTTGCTGGTTATTTTGCTGGGCTATCTTGCAGCACAAACCCGGTTGCAATGGGATGTTAGTCAGAATGGCCGTAATAGCCTGAGTGAGGCGAGTGTTGAGATACTGCAAAAATTGCAAGGCCCGGTTCAAGTGACGGCCTATGCCACTGAGCAACATGCGCAATTGGGAGATATTCGCAAGATTATTGCCGACTTTGTGGCACTTTATCAGCGTGTAAAACCAGATCTTTCTCTGACATTTATTGATCCGGTGGCGCAACCCCTACTGACTCAGGAAGCGGATGTTCGGGTTAACGGTGAGATGGTAATCAAATTTAATCAGAGAGTTGAACATCTCACAGCCATCAATGAACAGGCATTTTCCAACGCCTTGATGCGCTTGGCACGCGCTGAAGGAAAACTGATTCTCGCGTTGAGTGGTCATGGAGAACGCAGACTCGACGGGAATGCCAATTACGATTTAGGGGAATTTGGCAGACACTTGGTTACGAATGGCTTGAAGAGCCAATCATTGAACCTTACCATTGAGCAGGATATTCCCGTAAATGCGAACCTGTTAATAATTGCTTCTCCACAGACGGATTTATTGTCGGGAGAAGTGGATAAACTACTGAATTATATTGACCGCGGCGGCAACCTATTGTGGCTGGTGGATCAGGGATCGTTACGTGGATTATTGCCCTTGGCAGAGAAATTACGCTTAACACTCACTCCAGGTGTTGTTGTTGACCCTCAGGCAGAACAGCTTAAAGCGCCGGTAACATTTGCTTTGGGTGCTATCTATGGGCAGCACGTCATCACCGATAATTTTGATTATATTACGGTGTTTCCGTTTGCGCGTCAGATAACGATTGATGAAAGTGAGGAATGGAGCAACGTTTTACTGGTTGAAGCGGCACAGCAAGGCTGGGTGGAAACCGGTGACCTGAATAGCGAGGTTACTTTTGATCAAGCTGATGATGTGGCGGGTCCGATTAGTATTGCAGTGACTTTGGCGCGTAATATTCAGGATCGCGAGCAGCGCATTGTTGTTGTCGGTAGTGGTCATTTTCTTGCCAATACTTATCTCGGGAACGGCAGTAACTTAGATCTTGGTATTAATCTGATCAATTGGCTCACAGGCGATGAAGAATTGATTGTAATTCAGCCACGCGCGACGCTAGATAGCAATCTGATCTTAAGTGAATCAGAGCTGACTTTGATCGTGATTGGTTTTCTTGTTTTATTGCCGGTACTGTTTTTGGTGAGTGGGACGGTTATTTGGTGGCGCCGCCGAAGAAAAATATAAAAATGACTCATCGCGCGCGACTTAATCTGATCATGTTTGCTACGATTGCCGGCTTGGCGGTGTTTCTGTATTTCAGACCACAATCTCCGGATATTCATAAATACCCGCTTTCAACCAGTCCGGTT
Organism: Nitrosomonas ureae; assembly: GCA_945872825.1. Lineage (GTDB taxonomy): Bacteria > Pseudomonadota > Gammaproteobacteria > Burkholderiales > Nitrosomonadaceae > Nitrosomonas > Nitrosomonas ureae_D. The sequence continues at coordinate 31,171 of CAMCBD010000017.1, read as the reverse complement.
GAAGCGGTGCAGAACCTACGTATTGTGAGGCAACAACAAGAGATTGCGCTGCAGAAATTGGATAATCACTGGTATCTGGTAAAACCGATACAAGCTCGTGCTGACGAGAGAGAGATCGCGGAAATTCTGGAAATTCTGAGGGTGAGTAGTAATCAACGTTTGCCTCTGGCAGATCTGGAGCGTTTTGGTTTGGATCAACCCAATGTGCAGTTGTATCTGAATGACGAGTATTTTGGTTTTGGCGGATTCGCACCCACGACCAATCAACAATATGTGGCGACAGGCGATCAGGTGTATTTGATTTCTCCGCGCTATGTGCTTGCATTGCCATTAATCGCCAGCGACCTGATCAATCCACAGTTACTGGCATCCAATGAAATTCCGGTTAAATTCGAGTTGAATCATTTGACGGTAGAATTTCAGAATGAAAATTGGCGCATCACCATGCAGCATTCTGGCGAAGCACTTGACGAAGAGACAATAAAACATTGGATTCAGTTATGGCAAACGGCTCATGCCAGAGAGCTGATATTGGAACAAGCTTTAGGCCCTGATTTTGTTGTTAAGGGTCTCATTAAAGTCGCTTTGCAAAATGGACAGGAAATCAATCTGAAAATTTTGCAAAATGAATTCTCGGTATTGTTGTTACGTGTTAATGATGGGTTTGGTTATCAGTTTCCGATTGATGTGGGTCAGCAATTACTCGATCCGCACCGGATAAAATCAAACCAAATATTGCCTGAGAACTGATGCCGGAATTACCAGAAGTCGAAACCACACGGCGGGGCATCGCGCCGCATCTGCTGGGGCAATCCGTGGCACATGTAATGGTCCGGAATCCTAGGTTACGCTGGCCGATACCAGGCAATTTGCCTGAATTATTGGCGGGTTTAACGATTCAGGCAGTGACACGCCGGGCCAAATATCTTTTGCTTGATTGCGGTGTTGGAACGTTGATTCTTCATCTGGGTATGTCAGGGAGTTTGCGCATACTGCCGCATAGATTGATGCAATCGATAGAACCGCCCCAGAAACACGATCATTTTGATTTGATCTTAAGTGATCAGACCGTTCTGAGATTGCGAGACCCGCGCCGTTTTGGTGCAGTGTTATGGTATATGGGAGATATTCTGCAGCATCCACTTCTGATGAATCTTGGTCCCGAACCATTAACAGCAGATTTCAATGCGCAGCAATTATTTGAGAGAACCAGAGACTGTCACGCCAGTATTAAACAAACACTGATGAATAGCCATGTAGTCGTCGGTATTGGTAACATTTATGCGAATGAAGCTTTGTTTCTAGCGGGGATCAATCCCAAAATAGCTGCTGGTAGAATCGGTATGACGCGTTATGAAAGACTGGTCCAAGCGGTAAAACAAATTTTACAGCAGGCAATCGAAGCCGGCGGCAGTAGTTTGCGCGATTTTGTTAACAGTGATGGAAATCCTGGGTATTTTCAGCAGCAATATTGGGTTTATGGGCGTGGTGGGCAGCACTGTAAAAAATGTGATCATGAGATTAAACAAATCAGACAAAGTCAACGCTCCAGCTTTTATTGTCAGCGTTGTCAGCATTGACTGACGCCCGCATAGAGCTGTAGTTTAATTTCTAAAGACAGACAATTTGTTGGTAATTACAAAATCATTTACTTTGCAGATGAATCAATTAACATAACAACAGGGTTAATATGAATATCACATTCATTGGCGGCGGCAATATGGCGTCTGCTTTAATCAGCGGATTGTTGCAGCAAGGTTATGCAGCAGAGCAGCTTCGTGTAGTGGAGATAAATGCAGAAAGCCGTGAGAAAATAAAACATACGTTAGGCGTTTCGGCCGTCGCGGATCTTTCCGATGGGGTCAAGGGCAGTGACGTAATTTTATTGGCTGTAAAACCGCAGCAATTATTTGAATTGACCCAGAAGCTTACGCCATTATTGAATAGCCAGCTGATCATATCGATTGCGGCGGGTATTCGTGCGACTGATATCATACGTTGGTTGGGTGATTATGCGCGGGTAGTGCGTGCAATGCCTAACACACCTTCTCTGGTACGTAGCGGTGTTGCCGGCCTTTATGCTGCGCCAGGCGTGGATGAGCTAGATAAAAAGAATGCTGAATCGATTCTGGCGGCGGTAGGTTCGACACTTTGGGTGGATGATGAGGAAATGCTGCACACTGTGACGGCTATTTCCGGCAGCGGCCCTGCTTATGTATTTTATTTTATTGAATCCATGCAGCAAGCAGGAATAGAATTGGGCTTGACGCCGGCTCAAGCCAGGCAACTCAGTTTGCAGACATTTGCTGGTGCCAGTAAACTGGCTAGCTTGAGTGATGAAGATGTGGCTGTATTGCGCGCTCGGGTGACATCAAAAGGTGGTACAACGGAACAAGCAATACAGACTATGGAAAAAAATGCTATTCAGTGTAAGATCATAGCCGCCGTTCATGCTGCGAACAGGCGTTCACGAGAATTGAGTGATGAGTTCAGCAGAATTTAAATCTTGATAGAGCCAGTTGTGATTTCTTAATTATCAATTACAGTTTTTTCGGAAAATTCTTATGTCCAATCAGATCTTAATTTTTCTTCTTGATACTATCTTGGGTTTGCTTTCCTTGGCGTTGCTACTGCGGTTTTATTTTCAATTATTACGTGTTCCCTACTACAACTCGATATCCCAATTCTTTATCGCCGTGACTGATTTTATCGTGCGGCCTGCGCGTCGTGTTATTCCTGGCTGGGCTGGCATAGATTTATCCACGCTGGTCCTCGCCTGGTTAATGGAATGTATGATCGTTACCAGTGTTTATATGGTACAGGGATATGATTTTGCAGCCAATATTGGTGCTGCATCAGGCGTTATGGGGTTACTGGGCATCGTTGAGATTATTAAAATAACACTCTATATTGTGTTGATAATGATTATTATGCAGGCTGTTCTGTCTTGGGTTAATCCACATAGTCCATTAGCGCCATTACTGGATAGTTTTACGCGGCCATTCCTGGCCGTTTTTCGTAAGCGCATTCCACCGATAGCCAATGTTGATTTATCTCCATTGTTCGTGTTGATCTTAATTCAAGTGCTGCTGATGCTAGTGGCTGGCATGCATAGGGAAATCATTACCATACTCCTTTAGGGTATTAAGGCTATCATGGGCTGGTATCGGTATGATGATGCAAATAATCTTGTTTTGACATTGCATATCCAGGCGGGTGCAAAAAATACTGCAGCAGCTGGATTGCATGGCGACGCGCTGAGGATAAAACTTGCGGCCGCACCAGTAGAAGGTAAAGCAAATGCCGTGCTACTGAAGTTCCTTGCTAAGCATTTCGATGTGCCGCTATGCCAAGTGATGCTGAAACAGGGTGATAAATCACGGCATAAAGTGATAGTAATTCAGCAACCTGGTTGTGGCCCGGATGTATTATATAACGAGTTGCAAAGTTGATTATCAATGTACTTCTCTATTAAAGAAATGCGATGGAATTGATTCTGTGGCGCCACGCTGAAGCTGAAGATGGTTTTCCGGATGCAGCCCGTAAGCTGACTGCGAAAGGATTAGATCAAGCAAAACGTATGTCTGATTGGCTTAAATCGGAATTGCCGGATAATACGCTGGTGATAGCCAGTCCGGCGCGGCGTACTCAACAAACCGCGATGGCATTGAGATCTGATTTTGTAACCAATAATGAAATAGGCCCGGGTGCTGGTGTAGAGAGTATTCTTACCGCTGCTAACTGGCCCAATGCACAAGGCGCTGTAGTCATAGTTGGCCACCAGCCTACATTGGGTGAGGTCGTCCGTAATCTGGTTCCGGTTATCCCTCCTGGGTTGCGTGTTAAGAAAGGCTCCGTGTGGTGGATCCGGTATCAGGAAAAAGACAATACTATTGAACCAGTACTTCATTCCGTGATCTATCCAGACATGCTATGAGTTTTGATTGGACTTGCTTTTTGAGCACATTCGGGCACCATGCCTCGATTAATTTTGTTTAATAAACCCTATGGTGTGATTTGCCAATTTACACCGGAAAGCGGTCATCGATCATTAAAAGACTTTATTCCATTACCGGGCTTTTATGCGGCGGGTAGACTGGATGCTGATAGTGAGGGCTTGGTTTTATTAACAGATGATGGAAAATTGCAGAATAGGATTAGCAATCCAGAGTTTAAACTCCCTAAAACATATTGGGTACAAGTTGAAGGTGAACCCGATGAGATTGCATTAAATAAGTTACGCCAAGGTGTAGTTCTGAATGATTTCAAAACACGGCCCGCACAAGCATTTCTGATGGATGAGCCCAGCCATCTTTGGCAGCGGACTCCCCCCGTTCGTTACCGCAAGCATATCGCAACTGCCTGGATGTCTTTGGTTCTAAGTGAGGGTAAAAATCGTCAAGTAAGGCGGATGACGGCAGCGGTTTTATTTCCTACTTTGCGATTGATTCGTTATGCAATCGGAAAATACACCCTGCAGGGGATTGCTCCCGGAGAGTGGCGCATACTGAATGACTCCGCCCTGGAAAGGTGAAAGAGTATCAATTTTTTCAGAATGCCATTTGGAAACTGAAGTTTGGTTTTACTGAAACCATTTATTTTAAACAGATAATTGATACAGATTAATATTTCTTTTCTCTAAAGTGTTAATATAAAAATTGTGTAAAGAAGTGGTAAAGAGTAAATACTTCATGTACAGTAAATGAAAAAATGACGTTAATGATTTATTGCTATGTAAGTTGAGTGAAGTGAAATGGTTCGGAGGGTGTTTGTTTTTATTTATCAGGTCTGCGCCTCGGTAGGCCATTAAAAGGATGGTAACTCTATGATTTCTGATTTTCTTACTTTAATCTCTGGTGTGATTGATATGCCTTGGTGGGGCTATGTCGTCGTTACCTTGGTTTTTACGCATATCACAATTGCGGGTATTACAATTTATCTTCACCGCCATTCAGCGCATAGAGCGCTGGAGTTGCATGCGATACCGAGTCATTTTTTCCGTTTCTGGTTGTGGTTAACTACCGGAATGGTTACAAAACAGTGGACGGCGGTTCATCGTAAGCACCATGCAAAATGTGAAACCAAGGATGATCCACATAGTCCTGTTGTTGTCGGTATCAAGAAAGTGTTAAGCGAAGGCTCGGAACTCTACAGAGCAGAAGCAAAGAATCAGGAGACCCTGGAAAGGTATGGGTACGGTACGCCTGATGATTGGATAGAACGTAACATTTACACTAAGCATAGTGCAAAAGGTGTCGCATTAATGTTGATTATTAATGTAATCCTATTTGGCCCGATTGGTATTACGATATGGGCGGTTCAAATGTTGTGGGCTCCTATTTTTGCTGCAGGTATTATCAACGGTGTTGGTCATTATTGGGGGTACCGGAATTTTCAGGCGGAAGATGCCAGCAGGAATATCGTTCCTTGGGGTATTTTAATCGGTGGTGAAGAATTACATAATAATCACCATGCTTATGCAACCTCAGCAAGACTATCCAATAAATGGTACGAGTTTGATATTGGTTGGATGTATATTCGTATTTTGGAGATGATGGGGCTTGCAAAGGTCAAGAAAGTTGCGCCTAAATTGCGTATTAATAAGGAAAAAACCCAATGCGATTCAGATACGTTGCAGGCTGTTATTTCTCATCGCTATGAGGTTCTTGCCAAATATACGAAATCGTTGAAAGTGACTTTTGCAAAAGAAATGATTCACTTGAAAGAAGCAACGGCGCAATATGGTGTGGATAATTCTACTTTGAAGCGTTGGATCTTGGCTGATTCAAAAACTTTGCAAGAGCATGAACGCGAAAAACTAAGTCAAGTGCTCAGTAATGCTAAAACACTCGATAAAGTTTATACCATGCGCGAGGAATTAGCTGAAATCTGGCAACGTTCTACTGCGTCAACTGAAGAACTGGTCAAGCAGTTGGAGGATTGGTGTCGACGTGCAGAGGAAAGTGGTATCGAAGTATTGCAAGCTTTTTCTCAGCGATTACGTTGCTATGCCTAATAGATATTGATGGAATTGAAAGGCTAGCCAATAAAAAACCCGCTTCGGCGGGTTTTTTATTGGGAATCTCAGCTTATTTCACATTTATTTAAGCTTTGTTTCTTTATATTTAACGTGCTTCCGTGCGACGGGATCAAACTTCATTAACTCCAATTTCTCGGGTTTTGCACGTTTATTTTTTGTGGTTGTATAGAAATGACCTGTTCCAGCTGAGGATTCAAGTTTTATCTTTTCACGCATCGTGATGACTCCTTAACTTACTTCGATTAGTTTCTTAAACGCTTTTGCCTTCTGAGCGCATTTTGGTGATCACTGCATCTATACCATTCTTATCTATTGTGCGTAACGCAGCATTAGATAATCGTAGGTTAATCCAACGATTTTCGCTTTCAACCCAGAATTTTCGGCGTTGCAGGTTAGGCAAGAAACGTCTTTTGGTTTTATTGTTTGCGTGAGAAACATTGTTGCCTGACATCGGCTTCTTGCCGGTTACTTCACATACTCGTGCCATAATAGCGCACTCCAGAATTCTTAAAAAAAAGGATTATATCCTGATTTGAGGTGTTTACTCAAATGTAACTGCTTAAATATTCATGATTGATGAAGGTATTCATCAAAAGCAGGGCGGATTCAAGTGCGAAGTGCAACTTTTGTAAGCGAATTTAGTTGGCGAGCTGCGTTAATATCGGAGCCACTTAAACGACCGAGTAAAAGGAGCACAGATGAAGCAATACAAGCAGCTCACCAGCGGGCTACGATACCAGATTTACGGACTGAAACAAGCTGGTTTGAATCAAACCTGGATCGCTAAAAAAATTGGAGTAGACAAAGGCACGATTTCACGGGAGTTCAAGCGTAACGAGGGCAAACGCGGCTGGCAACCAAAGCAGGTGCAGTTGTTCCGAGATGAGCGTCGGCAAGCCTATACGAATGGCAAGTGCTTCTCATTGGATGACTGGGCGGAAGTCGAGCGGTTGATTCAGGAAGACCTCAGTCCGGAACAGGCCGCAAATCGGCTTGAGTTGGAAGGCATCTTGAAGATCAGCCATGAAACCATCTACCAGCACATTTATGCGGACAAACGAAATGGCGGAGACCTTCACCAACATTTGCGCAGCCAAAAACCACACCGCAAGCGTTATGCAAGCGGACAGGAACGACGTGGCACGATCAAGAATCGTGTCAGCATTGATGAGCGCCCAGAGATTGTTGCTCAAAAGACGCGTATTGGGGATTGGGAAGGCGACACTGTGATTGGCAAAAACCATAAAGATGGCTTGGTTACACTGGCTGAACGCAAGTCACGCTATGTATTGGCGGGACACATACGCAGCAAACACGCGGTGAGTGTAACAGCCGTAACAACGCGCCTGCTGACGCCGTATAAGGATAAGTGCCACACCATCACATTCGACAATGGCAAGGAGTTTGCGGAGCATGAGAAAATGGCAGCAGAACTAAAAGCGGACATTTATTTTGCCAACCCCTATCACTCTTGGGAGCGAGGTCTGAACGAGAACAGTAACGGGCTATTGAGGCAGTATTTCCCCAAGGGCATTGAGCTGACCAACATCACTGAGGAACAAGTACAGGAGGCGGTAGAGCGAATCAACCATCGACCTAGAAAAGTACTGGGATTTAGAACCCCGCATGAGGTATTTTTCGGGGTGGAAATACGTTACACTAAACAGCCGTTAGCTGTTGCACTTCGAACTTGAATCCGTCTAGATATAAATTAGCTATGTTCTCCAAAATCGATGCGGTTTATCTGCGGATTTGCATTCAAATTAAATCATGTTCAGCAAATGACAGGGTAGTACCGTTACCAACAATAAAGTGATCCAATACTTTAACATCAATCATAGCCAATGCTTGTTTCAGGGACTGAGTAAGCACTTTGTCAGCATGACTGGGTTCGGCCACGCCAGAAGGGTGATTGTGCGCAAAAATGATGGCTGTTGCATTGTGATACAGAGCGCGTTTGATGACTTCCCGAGGATAAACGCTGGCTTGTGTCAATGTGCCGCTAAATAGCTCTTCAGTAGCAATGGTATGATTTTTAGCATCCAGAAAAATACCAAGAAAAACCTCGTGTTGTTTATTTGCCAGACTCAAGCGTAGAAAATCTCGAACCAACCGCGGTGAATTCATTGCATCTCCGCTCTTTAGCTCCTCACTTAACGCACGGCGTGCCATTTCTAACACGGCTTGTAGTTGTGTATATTTTGCAATTCCCATACCGGGTAATTGACAGAAATTAGTCTGATTGGCCGTAAATATATTGGTTAGGCTGCCGAAATGTAAAAGTAATTCTCTTGCGAGATCCACGGCACTTTTCCCGGTTATACCGGTACGTAGAAATATGGCCAGCAGTTCTGTATCAGAAAGGGCAGTGACGCCTTTCTGCAATAGCTTTTCTCGTGGTCGCTCAGATATAGGCCAATTTGGAATCGCCATAAAATATGGTTGATTGCTAAGTCATGTAAAATAAGATCGATTGTAAGTACGTCACAATCAGTTGTTGAGATAGCCAGTTCTACTGTTTTTATTTTACTGATAGCGGCATGCAGTGCAGCCATATTGAGTAGAATGAGCAAACAGGTGCTTATTTTATTAATATCTACTTTAATTAACATCACCTTAGTAATGGATTTGGTTTATTCAGAGAAATCTTCTAATATGACAACATGTTTATCTTCTCTATCTAAGAAACGCCTGTTACTTGGTGTAACAGGCGGCGTGGCTGCCTACAAAGCAGCGGAATTGGCGCGTCTGCTAACACAAGATGGGATTGAAATACAGACAGTAATGACACAATCTGCTTGTCATTTTGTTGGGCCAGTAACATTCCAGGCATTGACAAATAATCCGGTTCATACCGATTTATGGGAAACCAATGTTGCACATAATATGGCGCATATTAATCTATCCCGTAATGTCGATATGATTTTGGTAGCGCCTGCCAGCGCTGATTTTATTGCTAGACTTGCCGGTGGTATGGCAGATGATCTATTGGCGACATTATGCTTGGCGCGTGATTGTCCGCTCATACTAGCACCCGCTATGAATCGGCAAATGTGGGAGAATCCCGCGACACAACGTAATTTGTCTTTGTTGCAACATGATGGTGTCAAAATAATCGGCCCGGCGAGTGGTGCACAGGCTTGTGGTGAAATGGGGATGGGTCGTATGCTGGAAGCCAGCGAGCTGGCAGAAATGGTGCGAGCTGCGTTTCAAACAGGTGGCTTATTGCAAGGCAAAAAAGTTCTGGTGACAGCCGGACCGACGTTTGAAGCAATTGATGCCGTGCGGGGTATCACCAACAAAAGTTCCGGAAAAATGGGGTATGCCGTTGCTCGGGCTGCAGTAGAAGCGGGTGCGACAGTTACCCTTGTTTCTGGCCCGACATGTTTGGTGCCGCCAGCAGTAGACAAACTCATTCATGTGGTAAGTGCAGAGGATATGTTGCATGCCGTGCAGGCGGAAATATCGCAGGCCGATATTTTTATCAGTGTTGCGGCTGTTGCTGACTATCGTGTGGCAAAATCCAGTCAACAGAAGATAAAAAAATCTGATAAAAAGTTATCAATAGAATTGGTTCCCAATCCGGATATTCTGATGATGGTATCTAGCTTGCCCGAACCACCTTTTTGCGTTGGCTTTGCAGCAGAAACAGAGGATCTTGAGAAAAATGCAGAAATGAAGCGGCGCAAAAAGAATTTACCCTTATTGGTTGCCAATTTGGCTCAAGATGCCATCGGTGCTGATGAGAGTGAGTTGATTTTGCTGGATGATGCCGGTAAGCATGTTCTTCCCAAAGCATCAAAAATGGAACAAGCGCGGCATTTGATAAAGCATATCAATTTGCTTTACAAGCAATAATATGAAAAATATTAATACTTAAGCGTATGAAAAAAATTGATATCAAAATTCTGGATGAACGTTTAATTGAACAGCTTCCCACCTATGCCACACCGGGTTCAGCTGGTCTGGATTTGCGTGCTTGTATTGAGCTGCCTGTCACGATTAATCCGGGTGAAACCCTTCTGATTCCAACAGGAATCGCATTGCATCTAGCCGATACGGGTCTGGCCGCATTGGTGCTGCCACGTTCTGGATTGGGTCACAAGCATGGGATTGTATTGGGAAATCTGGTGGGTCTGATTGATTCGGATTATCAGGGGCAGATTTTTGTTTCCTGCTGGAATCGTGGACAGACTTCGTTTCACCTTAACCCATTGGAGCGTATCGCACAGCTCGTTGTAGTACCTGTTGTACAGGTCGAATTCAATAGAGTGAATAGTTTTGACCAGAGCGATCGGGGTGAAGATAGTTTCGGCAGTACAGGCAAGCATTGATGTGCGATGGTTCGAAACGATTCTTGCTTTGCTGGCGATAGTTTCTGCGGATTCCAGTTCCTTGGAAGTAGACCCTATCCCATTGAAAATGGACGGTACACACTTCTGGCAGAACCAGCGCATACCCAACACGAGTATGCGCTGGTTCTCAGCAAGGAAGATAGCCGCAGGTACTTAAGTTGTCGGGCTGGAGAAAGCACCCGCAGCCAATTGATATTCTAGTGCAGGCGAGGGAGCATTCCTTTTAATCCGCGCATCATCTTGGACATTCCGCCTTTACTCATCATTTTCATCATTTTTTTGGCTTGCTCGAATTGTGCCAATAAACGATTAACTTCTTGTACAGAAACACCTGCTCCTGCAGCGATTCGTCGTTTACGTGAAGCTTTCAGGATTTCAGGTTTAATACGTTCTTGCTTTGTCATGGAATTAATAATGCCTTCCGTCCGGCTGATTATTTTGTCGTCCACTTTTACATTTTGTGCGGCCTGACTTAACTGCGCAGGCAATTTGTCCATCAGTGCGCTCATCCCGCCCATATTGCGCATTTGTTGAAATTGTGCCTTGAAATCGTCTAAGTCAAATGCTTTGCCCGATTTCATTTTCTTCATCAACTTCTCAGCTTCTTGCTGATCAGCGTTTCGGTGTGCTTCTTCAATCAATCCAAGGACATCCCCCATGCCCAGAATACGTGATGCCATTCGATCAGGATAAAATGCTTCCAATCCGGTTAATTTTTCCGCAATGCCGGTAAATTTGATGGGTTTCCCAGTAATGTGTTTGACCGATAGCGCTGCACCACCACGCGCATCGCCATCCAATTTAGTGAGAATGACACCGGTTAAGGGGAGGGCATCGGAAAATGCTTTGGCTGTATTAACTGCATCCTGTCCTTGCATCGCATCGACAACAAACAAAGTTTCAATCGGTTTTAACAGTGCTTCAAGTTCACTGATCTCCTGCATCATGGCCTCATCAATACCTAATCGGCCAGCAGTATCCACGATCATTACATCATGATGATGCTTGCGTGCATAATCCAATGCAGCGGCACCAATTTCTCCAGGTTTTTGTCCATCCTTAACGGGAAAAAAGTCAGCACCAGTTTGGCCAGCCAGAATTTCCAGTTGATGAATAGCAGCCGGACGGTAGATATCGCATGAAACTAATAGTACTTTCTTTTTCTTTTGTTCTATTAGCCACTTGGCCAGCTTGCCACTGCTGGTAGTTTTACCGGCACCTTGCAATCCCGCCATAAGAATAACGGCGGGCGGTACTGTGGAAAGATTCAGATCAACTTTCTCTCCACCCATAATCATAATTAACTCTTGATGAACCACCCCAACGAGCGCTTGTCCAGGTGTGAGGCTATTCATGACTTCATGACCCACGGCTTTTTCTTTAACGCGTGCAATGAAATCTTTGACTACCGGTAAAGCCACATCGGCTTCCAGTAATGCCATACGGACCTCGCGTAAGGCATCTTGTATATTGCTTTCAGTAAGCCTTGCTTCGCCGCGTAATGTTTTAATGACACCGTTAAGACGGCTGGTCAGATTGTCAAACATACTTAAACCTCACAGAAACGATCGTTATAGGACAAAGTGATCATTCAAATTTTAATAAATATCCGGGTTAGCTCTTTGAATTTGTTAAAGCGCCATGTAGACTAAACAGTTATTCCGGCCTTTTAATATTTGTACTATCAATGACCAGCATTTTAACTTATCTCGCAGCCTTTTTGCTTTATATCCTGATCGGTTGGTTTTTTTGGCGAAATACTTGGTATCAAGCATCATCAAAAGCTAGTGATCGTGTGCTGGTGACGATTACCTGGGCACATTATGCTATGCTTGCTCCTTTGTTATTGCATGCCATGACGTTGTATCAGTCGATGTTTGTTGGCGCAGGCCTCAGTTTTGGTTTGAGTAATGCGATTTCAACCATTGTCTGGCTAACCGTATTCATTTACTGGTTCTCGGGGTTTTTTAATCGTTTACAGGGATTGCAAACCTTGGTTGCGCCCGTTGCAGCAGCGGCAGCCATTGCGGTGTTATTGCCGTTATTTTTTCCATCGTTACGTCCTCTTGATAACACCGAATTGCCTGCATTTAAAGCGCACTTACTGGTTGCTATGATGGCCTATAGCCTATTGACGATAGCGGCGGTACACGCATTATTGATGACCGTAGTCGAACGCCATTTACATCACCCTGCCACCCGCTCGATACTGACAAATCTGCCGCCGCTACTGGCGATGGAAAAACTATTGTTCCACATCATTTGGATTGGATTTATTTTACTTACTTTGACGCTCCTGAGCGGCGTAGTGTTTTCAAAAGAAGTATTCGGTCAGCCGCTAACATTCTCACATAAAACGCTGTTTGGTTTTATCTCCTGGGGAGTATTCGCAGCACTGTTGGCCGGCAGGCAGCTCTACGGCTGGCGGGGGCGGATAGCCATTCGCTGGACCCTGGTGGGATTTATTACACTATTACTCGCTTATATCGGCAGTAAGTTTGTGTTGGAGATCATACTAAATCGATAGTCTGCTGATACCAGTTTTTTGTGATTGGTGATCAGAACTTCGGAATGTTCTACTGTCCTACAGAAAACTGGCAGATTAGCTTTTCGTGCGATGGATTCGAATAACTTCTTTGAGATGCCGTAGGCCACGTATAACCTGTGCAAGATGAGATCTATTGTTGATTTGCAGGATAAAACACATATGCATGAAATCGTTCTCGTTTTCCATGGCGATGTCGTCAATATTTGATTCGGCTTTGGCTATTTCAGCAGCGACACGTGCCAGTACCCCCTGTTTATTTACTGCCGTAACTTTGATACTGGCCTCAAACGTTCTAGCGATGTCTTTACCCCAAGCTACATCCAGGTAATTTTCCGAGTTCTTTTGACTGCTGGTGACATTGGTACAATTATGTGTATGAATGATCAATCCGGAGTCTTTCTTGATTACGCCGATAATGGCATCCCCAGGGATCGGGCGGCAGCATTTGGAAAATTGAACGGTCAATCCTTCCGTCCCCAAAATAGTAATTGGGCCAGCTATCTGGTCATTGGAGATGGATTCCAATGGGGATGCCAGCCTTTTTGCCACGACTGCAGGGAGTTGTTTTCCCAGAGCCATTTCAGTGAGTAATTCTTCCTTGGATTTGACGCCGCTGTCGCGTACTAATTTTTCCCATTGCGCATCATTTATTGTGTCAGGATTAATATTAAAAGATAGTAGCGCCTGATTTAACATGCGTTCACCCAATTTGACCGATTCGTCATATTGAATTGTTTTGAGAAAATGGCGAATGTGTGAGCGCGCTCTTCCGGTTGCTACATAACTGAGCCAGGAAGGATTCGGTTTAGCATACGGTGCTGTGACGATTTCGACGCGATCACCACTTTTTAGTTTGGTGCGTAGCGGCGCATTTTCCCCATTAATCTTGACAGCTACACAACAATTGCCCACATCGGAATGGACTGCATAAGCAAAATCGACAGCGGTCGATCCTCGCGGCAGCGTTAAAATCTTTCCTTGCGGGGTGAAAACAAAAACATCACCTGGAAACAAATCAATTTTAAGATGCTCCAAAAACTCCAGAGAATCTGTCGAACTGCTGAGCGTTTCCAGTAAATTCTGCAGCCATTGGCTGGTTTGCAGATGCAGATCATTAAAATCTGCATCTGAGCTTTTGTAGAGCCAGTGCGAAGCAACGCCATTTTCGGCGATGCGGTGCATTTCTGCGGTGCGAATCTGTATTTCTATCGGAATGCCGAACGGGCCCAATAAAGTGTTGTGTAACGATTGATAACCATTGGTTTTGGGGATTGCAATGTAGTCCTTAAATTTACCAGGAATTGGTTTATACAAGCTATGTAGCATGCCTAGTGCGACATAGCACGCAGGAATATCTTTGACAATAACGCGGAAGCCATAAATATCCAGTACTTCAGAAAATGAAAGTTGTTTCTCGACCATTTTCATATAAATGCTATAAAGATGTTTCTCACGTCCAGTGACTTCTGCATTTAATCCCGATTCTTTTAACTTAAGATCAATGGCTTCTAGGATTTTTCCAACGATTTCACGACGATTGCCGCGCGCTGCTTTGGTTGCTTTGACCAACACTTTATAGCGCATGGGATAAGAATAGCGAAATCCCAGTTCTTGTAATTCCTGGTAGATATTATTGAGTCCCAGCCGATGCGCGATCGGTGCATAAATTTCGAGGGTTTCACGTGCAATGCTTCGCTGTTTTGCAGGGAGCATGGCTTCAAGTGTTCGCATATTGTGCAGCCGATCAGCCAGTTTGATGAGTATGACACGTACATCTCGCGCCATCGCCAGCAGCATCTTGCGGAAATTCTCAGCCTGCGCTTCTTCCTGTGTTTGAAATTCAATTTTAGTGAGTTTAGACACACCATCAACCAGTTCTGCCACCGGTTCTCCAAATCTTTCACTGATTTCAGCTTTGGAAATATCCGTGTCTTCTACGACATCATGCAATAAGGCGGCCGTTAGCGTAGGCGCGTCGAGATGCAGTGTACAGAGGATCCTGGCGACTGCTACTGGATGAGAAATATAGGGCTCGCCTGATTTCCGGAATTGTCCGGAATGAGCGCCTTGACCAAATGAATAAGCATTTCTAAGTTGATTAATATCTTCTGGTTTAAGATATTGGGAGGTTTCAGAAAATAGAAGTTCTGCTTCAGGCATGGAATTCGATTAGTTTGGCGTGCATCAGGTAAGTTATTTTAACTTTCTTCAAAATAACTTTAACTTGGATTGGCTGTCTTTTGCAAGCCGTTTTGTGCTGTTACGATCTCTAAACTATCTAGATCAATCTTTGGTGTGATTATGCGCAGGGAATCATTTGGTTGATGATTACCAAGTACTACAAAGACATTATCAATGCTTGACAGCATCTTCATAGCGCTGAATTGGGATTACATGTTTCTGGGATTGAGGATATCCAAACCTATTTTTCCCTGCGCCAGCTCGCGCAGTGCGATGACGGTCGGCTTATCGCGTCCAGGATCCACCATGGGCGCAGAGCCTATAGCCAATTGTCTGGCGCGTACTGTAGCAACTAAGGTCATATCAAATCTGTTGGGAATTTGCTTTATACAATCATCAACGGTAATTCGTGCCATGGTATTTTTCTCGGTTATTTAGGGATTTACAAACAGGTTTTATAATAATATATTAAGAAACTATGCCATTTATTTATAGAAACTGGTTATGATAATTGGGCGATTAATGCATGATATTTTATCAGTTGCCGGGCTTTTTTTAAGTGCTCAGCCCTGACAACGCAGATCAGATCATTAAGTGCATCTTCCAGCTTGTCGTTGATAATAACATAATCAAACTCAGTAATATGACCGACTTCTTCGCGTGCTGCAATTAGTCTTTTCTCAATGATTCCCGGATTATCTTGAGCCCTTGTTTTTAGTCGTGTTGCCAGGGTGTCTGCCGAAGGCGGGAGTATAAAGATGCCAATGGATTCGGGGAGAATTTTCTGTATCTGTTTCGCTCCCTGACAGTCGATCTCGAGTAAGATATCTTGCCCTGAAGCGATAGCACTGTCGATCCATTTTTGCGAGGTGCCATAAAGATTGCCATAAACTTCTGCACTTTCCACGAATTCTCCGTTTTGGAGCATTTGTCTGAATGTTTCTTCATCGACAAAATGATAGTCACGGCCATTGACTTCTCCGGAACGCGGTGGACGCGTGGTATGTGAAATAGATAGACTCAGATTTAAGTCTGACTGGAGTAACACTCTGACCAGACTGGTTTTTCCGGTACCAGAAGGTGCGCTGATAATAAATAAGCAGCCTGTCATTTTAGTCATTTTGTACCTATTGTCTATTATCTATTGATATGTGTGGTCAGAATTTTATCTCGAGTTGAAAGCTGTCAGTACTTGTCCTTTTAATGTTCGGATCAACCTTGTTTCTTCAGCAGTGATTCCCTCAGGTGCTTCCAATGCGCGGTCTGCATAAAATAGACCAATGGGTTTTCCGTTCGCTACTAAAGGGAGCACAATAAAACTGCGTGCATCGGGTAACAGATCGGTATGCCACTGGGGTAATAGTTTACGAATTTTGGGGATGTGGGCATCTGAAATCAGCAAATCTACATTCTTTTTCAGCGCAAGATGAAATAGATCATTTGAAGGTACAGTTGGGAAGTTAAACGCTTTCTGATACTCTATGTTACTTCTCCCCAGAGCACTGCGTGCACGAAAAAGATTCATTTGGTGGTCTCTAAGGCAGAGCGTGATAAAACGAAAACCTAAGCTATTATAATAAGTTTCCAGAACTAACATAATCAAATCCTCAAGTCTATATTTACCGGGTGCCATAATTTCAGTCACGTCTTGCACACCCGCTAATAATAATGCGGATGCATTATACGGTTTGCCACTGGAGTAACGCTGAGTAATTTCAGGACTACTGTTTTCATCATTGCTAAAAAGCAGCTCATTGAGTGAATCTTCTACAGAAATATCAAATTCTGTCTGTGTTGTATCCAGATTGATTTTCTTACTTTTATCCGTTGTGAGTAAATTTGCATTGATTAAGAGTGTGCGTGTTTCCGCGGAAGCACTCAATATCAATTGATCCAATTTATATTTATCCAGATTAAGTGCTTTGCCAAAACGGTTGAGTAGCTTATTTTTTAGCTCAGAATCTTCTGGTTCGGTGGTTGCTAAAATAAGCGACGTAGCTTTTTCACTAAATTCTGCTGCTTGCTGCATCCACTCTTGTTTATTTCTTGCGGCGTTCAGGGTTCCTGTCGGCTTGTTTTTAAGCGCTTGAATGATACTGACTGGAATATTCCATTTTTCCAGAATAGTCTCGGTCAATGTATCAAGGTTGAAATCCAACACTGCCTGTGATGCTTGTGTAGGTGTGTGCGTACCTTGCTCGATGAGAGTCATCATTTCTTGATATAGATCATGGTCATAGGCAGCAAGCAATAAACGTCCAAGGTTCTTGAATAAGGCAACAACAGCAATTTCTTCTGCATCTTTAAAAGAGCTTAGCTTAACTAGCTCACGGCTAATCATACTAGCTGCCAAGGCGTGAATTAACTCGGTGCGCACGTGCTCCGCGCGTTTTCCAGACATGCCGTCAACCAGCAGCATGGCTAAAGCACAGGTCTTTACCGAATTAAAACCCAGCAGGAATATTGCTTTGGTGATACTGGTGTTGACTTTGTTAGATGCGGAGATAAACGCTACAGAATTTGATAAACGCAGAATCTTTTGTGTTAATGAAACATCCGATAGAACAAAATAGGCCAATTGTTGAATGGATTGATCATCCGATGATGATAGTTGTACGATGCGTGTTATGGAGCTGCCAAGAGCGGGGAGATCCGGGTCACTAGTGACCGCTTCGATTAAGTGGTCTCTTAAAGTTTTTGTACCATCTTTTTTTACTGCGGCAGGATCAAGAAAGTTGGATGGGTTTTGGGGAGTATCGGGCGATTGAATGGATCCCATCTTAAACTTCTTCTAAGAAAAATTGTTAGTTAATATGCTGGCGCAAACCATATCCCAGTTCGTATTAGATTCTTTTTTCCTGAATGTTATTAATATCTAATATGCTTTGTTTTTATTAACGGCAAATTAAAAGGTTAGTTAATAAGGAATGTCAATGAATACCATGCTTCCTGAAATAATTCTGATGATATTCTTCCGCAACGTAAAATTGACTGGCAGGTAATATTTTTGTTACGACAGGATCATGCCAGCGTCCGCTATTCTGTAACCTACGCTTGGATTCTTTTGCAGCAATCTCTTGTTCTGGTGTGAAGAAAAAGATAGCTGAACGATATTGTGTTCCAATGTCGGGACCTTGACGATCCGGCGTGGTAGGATTATGGCAACTCCAGAAACTATCCAGTAATGTTTCAAAAGCCACTTCTCCCGGATCATATTCCACCAGAACCACTTCAATATGACCGGTGGTGCTGGTACAAACGGCTGCGTAAGTTGGATTGCCGGTATGCCCGCCAGAATAACCGCAAGTGACGCCGGTGACTCCTTTGATACGACGAAAAGCTGCTTCTACTCCCCAAAAACAGCCTGCTCCAAAAATTATCTTGTTTGCCACCATTATTGATTCACCTGATAAATCAAATTAACAACGTATTTTGGTGTATTCCAATAAATGGAAAAGTGCATACGTTATTTTTCCTTTCGTATCTTTTCAATAAGCTCTTCTAAAGTTTTGATGGTATCTTGCGGTGTGCCACCCATTTTACCGCTGGTGATGTACTTTCCATTAATGACCAATGCAGGAACACCAGTGAGTTGATACTGGCGGGACATTTGTGTTGATTTTGCTACCTGATTCTGCACGGCAAAAGAGCGATAGGTATCTTCAAATTTTTTTCTGTCGATGCCTTGTTTCTCGATCCAGTCAAATAAAACAGATTCATTGTTTAAGTCAATTTTGTCACGATGAATAGCGTCATAGACTTTATCGTGCAGAACATCGGTTATTCCAATGGCCTCCATCGTATGGAAGATTTTTGCAGCCGGTACCCAATTTGCGCGGAGTGTTGCGGGTACATAGCGAAAACTGACATCCTTAGGAATGTTCATCAGCCAGGCTTTAAGATGCGGGTGCAAGCTGTTGCAATGGGGACAGCCATACCAAAAAAACTCTAAGACCTCAATCGTACTGCTATCTTGTGTGGGTTGCGGGGTAGCCAAGACGGTATAATCTTTGCCCTCAACAATGTCAGCATGTGCACTGGATAGGTTTATTAAACTAAAACTCAACACTAAGAAGAAAACTGCGAGAGGCTTATATTGATTCATTTTAACTCCTTAAATAAAGTGTTTAACTGGCTGGTGGATTCTGTTTAGTATGAATAGGCCGCACGAAAATTGAGCTTGAGCAGAGTGTCAGGAAATATTTTATTGTACTTTGATAAATTGTGTTCCTATGCCATTTTCTTTTAAAGAAGCGCTGATTTCATCAATATCCGCTTTGTTAGTGAGAGGGCCGATACGTACTCTATACCAAGTGCCTTTTTCCGCTAAGTCAATGGGTTGTATGGATGCCGACACGCCCAGGAACGCGAGTCTGGCTTTCATGTTTTCCGCTTCATCGTTTTTTCTGAAAGACCCGGCTTGGAGAAAGAATTTTTCTTTCACTGGGGGAGGGCTCTTAACCTGAGGTGCTGCCGGTTGTTGTATCGGTTCTGCTGGAATAGTACGGGGCGGAACGGCAGCGATTTGCGGCGCGGTTACTGCCGGATTAGTATTTGGACGGGTTGGCGGGATGGTCTGTTGCACAATTTCAGCCAGTTTATTGCTATTTTCCGGGATCTTGGCAGTAACTTGCGGTTGGGCGGGTTGTGCAACAGCCGGTTTGTATTCATGATTAATCTCAGGTTCTTCAATACCAGGCAATATCTTGTAAAAATCAAACCGGGGCTTTTCCTCAGCAGTCACTACGGGTTCTTGTTGTGGCTTAACAGGGGTTTTGGGTTGTTCCGGTGTTGCCTTTACTTCACTTTTCTCAACTGAACTGGCCACTTTCTCAGTGGGCAAAAACGGACTGGGTGCATAGTTAAAATACAGCCATATGCCAATCGCACTGGCAAGACCTAATGCGTAACCAACGAATCCGCCCAGAAATGCAGAGCCACCTTTTTCAGGTGTGGATTTTGAAGGCTTGCGGGTCTTATAATCTCGGCTCATGAGTATCCTTATGCATTAATTCGATTACATTTTATCAGGTGCGCTGACGCCGAGTAACCTCAAACCATTATTCAGTGCCTGACGGATCGAAGCAATCAATGCCAATCGAGCCTGCTGCAATGAAATCTCAGGTACCAGGAAACGTGTTGAATTATAGTAACTATGAAATTCGCTGGCCAGTTCTTTGAGGTAAAAAGCGATCAGGTGTGGTGAAAATTCCTTGGCAGCCATTTCCACAGTATCTGGAAAATCAATCAATTTCTGCAGTAAAGCCAATTCAGCAGGGCTGGATAGTGCTTCTGCATTCGCCTCAGCGAGAGCGTTCATATCGCCATCCCATTGTGCCAACACGCTGCACACGCGGGCATGCGCGTACTGGACGTAATAAACCGGATTTTCATTGCTTTGCGATTTGGCCAGATCTAAATCAAAATCCAGATGCTGATCGCTTTTGCGCATCACATAAAAGAATCGTGCGGCATCCTTGCCGACTTCCTGGCGTAATTCCCGCAGTGTAACAAACTCGCCGGAGCGGGTAGACATGGGTGCCTTTTTGCCGTCACGGTAAAGCACGGCAAACTGCACCAGGGTGATTTCCAATTTTTCCGGATCTAAATCCAATGCCTGTAAAGCGCCTTTTACCCGGGCAATATAACCATGATGATCCGCTCCCCAGATATTAATCACTTGATCAAAACCACGCTCGAATTTATTCAGATGGTAGGCGATATCCGAAGCAAAATAGGTAAATTGACCATTTTCTCTTTGCACGACACGGTCTTTTTCATCGCCAAAATCGGTGGATCGAAACCAGACGGCACCATCCTGTTGATATAAGTAATGCTTCTTCTCGAGCAGTTGGATGGTATGCGCGACAAGGCCATTATCAAATAACGATTGCTCGGAAAACCAGGTATCAAATTCCACACCGAATTCCATCAAATCATTGCGGCAATCACCTAATTGTTCTGTCAGTACAAAATTGTGAATATATGCATAATCCTGGCCGAGTATTTTTTTTGCATTCGCAATCAATTTATCCAACTGCTCATCAGTATTAATCCCTGTTTCATGGATATTTTCTGGCAGATCCTCCAGCAATAAGCGAGGCTGATGCACATAACGCTGGGTATGTGCTTGCTGGATCAGTTGTGCCATGGTTTTAACATAGTCTCCCTGATAAGCATTCTCTGGAAAAGGAACACGAATATTGTTAAGTTCCAGATAACGCAGCCAGGTAGAAAGCGTCAGAATATCCATTTGCCGCCCCGCGTCATTGACATAGAATTCACGGGATACGTGAAAACCGGCTGCTGCCAGTATGCTGGATAAACTTGCGCCGATCGCGGCGCCACGTCCATGTCCAACATGCAGTGGTCCAGTTGGATTGGCCGAGACAAATTCCACCTGAATCTTTTTTCCTTGACCCAAATTACTGTTACCGAAAGCCTCTTTGCTTTGTAAAACATGCTGCAGGTATTGCTGTTTGGCGGAATTTTTCAGAAAAAGATTGATGAACCCTGCGCCAGCCACTTCAACTTTCTCCAAATAGGGGGAAGGTGGCAGCGCATCAATCAATAAACTGGCGATCTCGCGCGGATTTTTATGCAATGGTTTAGCCAATTGCATGGCAAGATTACAGGAATAATCGCCATGACTGGCTTGTTTGGTGCGTGTCAACTCAATACGAATGGAGGCATCCAGCGTGGTGATGTTATTGCTTGCCTGGCGGAAAAGTTCGGCACAATGTTTTTTAAAATTTGGATGGGCAGGTGAGGTCATGGTTGAGAATAAGCGATATCAATATTTTGATTGAACCGGATTGCCGGGCATAACATAGATTTTCTTGTTTAAATAATAAGCTGCATTTTATCAGGTGCACAGATCATGCCGAAGATTGTTGGTGAAGCGTTTCAAAAAGACAAATCCCCGCACTGACAGCGACATTTAAACTTTCTATGCTGCCCTGCATCGGGATGCGTACCAACTGATCGCAGGATTCACGCGTCAATCGCCGCAATCCTTTTTCTTCAGAACCAAATACCCAGGCAACTGATCCTTGAATCTGAAAATGAGTGAGGTCGTGATCTGCATCTTCCGCGGTACCTATAATCCAGATTCCGTATTCTTTTAATTGCTTTAGCGTACGCGACAAATTGGTCACGGCGATATAAGGCACCGTATCCGCAGCGCCGCTGGAAACTTTATAAACGGTTGAGGTCAATCCGACTGCCCGATCTTTCGGTGCAATCACGGCATGCACGCCAAAAGCATCGGCGACACGTAAACATGCACCTAAATTGTGCGGATCCTGAATTCCATCCAATACCAGCAGCCGGGCGGGTTCAGTCAGTGTATCCAAAACATCGCTGATGTCGACATAACTGCGCGTAATATCGATATTGGCCACGACGCCTTGATGACGATCGGCACCGGCCATGCATGTCAGTCTTGGTCCCTCACAGGTGATCAAACGAATCTTTTGGTCTTCGGCAAGCTTGATTAACCCGCGTACACGCTGATCATCGCGTGTGGCGTCGATAAATATCTCTTTGATGCTATCCGAATTTTGCCGCAAACGGCTGGTGACCGCATGAAAGCCAAAAATAAAGCGGGTGCTCGACATAATTCTTAACAAACCTGAAAATTTTGCTAAGCATCGCTTAACATAAGAGATATTTGATGAAAAATAGAAGCGTGCCGTTGACGTGTTCTGATTTTCTCGCGCGTTACAATCCAATCCCTCTAACCCGCATATTGTAAAACAATTTCAGATGCTAAAGCGATTTCTTGCTTTTTGACTTGGTCTTTGTTTTTGACGCGGTCTTTGTTTTGGAGTTGCCTGGTTTTTTGCTGGGTTCAGCTAATACAAAGTCGATTTTGCTGGTTTCCAGATCAACACGTACCAATTTAACTTGTAATCGATCACCCAGGCGGTACTGTTTGCCGGTCCTTTCACCTAATAAAGTATGCTTGGTTGCGTCAAAATGAAAATAATCACTCGGCAGCTCTGAAATATGCACGAGTCCTTCCACGTATACGTTATCCAGCGCTACAAATAAGCCAAACCCGGTTACGCTGCTGATCACGCCGTCAAAACATTCACCGATTCTATCCTGCATATAGAAACACTTGAGCCAGGATTCGACATCACGCGTAGCCTCGTCGGCGCGCCGTTCGGTGAGTGAACAATGTTTGCCCAAATGATTCCAGTCTCCTGGCTCATAGGATATTCCGTTTAATACCGCTTTGATGGCGCGATGTATCAGTAAATCAGGATAACGGCGGATGGGGGAAGTAAAATGTGTATAGTAGTCATACGCAAGCCCGAAATGCCCGGCGATGTCCGGACTGTAAACAGCCTGCTGCAACGATCTTAGCATGACCGTCTGGAGTAACTGCGCATCCGGTCTGCCTTGTATTTTAAGCAGTGTTTGCGCGTAATCTTTGGCGCTGGGTTTATTTCTGCCGCCTAATTGAATGCCAAATTCCTTGAGAAAATTACGCAAGGCTTCAATTTTCTCCGGAGAGGGGTCTTCATGAATACGATAGAGCGTTGTTTGATTATTTTTCTGCAGAAAATCTGCGGCACATACATTCGCTGCCAGCATACATTCTTCAATCAAACGGTGCGCTTCAGTTCGTTGCACCGGTTCAATCTTTTCGATTTTTCCCTGTTCATTAAAGAACATTTGTGTTTCTGTTGTTTCAAAGTCAATCGCGCCGCGCTTCTTACGTGCTTTCAGCAACGCTTTAAATAATTTGTAGACCCGCTGCACGTGCGGTAACAGCTTTGCATATTCTTTAGCTTCAGGTCCTTTGGGATTAGCCAGCATGGCTGCTACTTTGTTGTAGGTCAAGCGCGCGTGGGATCGCATCACGGCGGGGTAGAAAATATAATGGACTATGTCGCCGTTTGCTTGGAACTGTATTTCACAAACCATACAAAGCCGATTTTTGTCTGGAATGAGTGAGCACAATTCATTTGATAGCGCTTCCGGTAGCATAGGAATAACACGACGTGGGAAATAAACGGAATTTCCTCGGTTAAATGCTTCCTGATCAATAGCATCAGTGGGTTTGACGTAGTGGCTGACATCCGCAATGGCCACATACAGACGATAACCCTCATCATCAGTTTCACAATACACCGCGTCATCAAAATCACGGGCAGTCTCGCTGTCAATGGTTACCAAAGGTAAGTGACAAATATCTTTGCGTCCCGTTGATTCTTTTTTGGTTACACTTTTAGGAAATTTACCCGAAAGTTTCTCGATCTCAGGAGAAAACACATAAGGAAGATCATGTTTTCGTAATGCAATTTCAATTTCCATCCCGGGTGCGGTGTAATCCCCGAGAATCTCAATAATTTTTCCGATTGGCTGTGATTGTTTATTCGGTTGTTGGATAATCTCGACGACGACAATCTGGCCTGCTTTGGCCTTCAAAGAATGCTCCTTGGCGATCAAAATGTCTTGGCTGATGCGTTTGTTTTCAGCCACCACAAGCAGAATGCCGTGGTCAATGTATAACCGGCCCACTAACTGTGTATTGATACATTCCAATACTTCTACAATGGCAGCTTCGCGCCGGCCACGCCGGTCCAATCCAATTTCACGCACCAAAACCCGGTCGCCATGCAATGCTTTATTCATTTCTTTAGCGCTCAGATACAAATCCGGACTGCCGTCATCGGGAATCAGAAAGCCGAATCCGTCCGGATGGCCCTGGATTTTGCCTTTGATCAAATCCAGTTTTTCCATGACGCAGATATCGCCTTTGCGGTTGCGGAAAATCTGGCCTTCTCGCATCATCGCAGTTAACCGGCGATTAAACAGCTCTTCTTCTTTTTTAGTGATATCCAGCAACTTATATAATGCGTGTTCAGCAGTCGGGACGCCCTGCTGTTTTAAAATCTGCAAAACATATTCCCGGCTGGGCAATGGGTGTTCATAGCGTCCTTTCTCGCGCTCGAGAAAAGGATCCAGATTGCGTGGTTTTTGATTCTTCTTATTTGACAAAGCAGTGATTTCCTATAGAATTACGCGTTCTTTGGCAGCCGGATCCGGTTGTCTATTGCCCAGATGGCGGAATTGGTAGACGCGCATGGTTCAGGTCCATGTGCCTTCGGGTGTGGAGGTTCGAGTCCTCTTCTGGGCACCATCAAGCACTATTAATATATTGATTAATAAGTATATTATTTATTCAGCCCAAAATTCTATGCCTAAAACTATGCCCACAATACTTTTGTTGGCTAAAGATTAAGCAATAAATTAAACCTGCAAATATTAGTTTTTATCTTATATCACATTCTTGAATGCTGCTTACTATATAGGGTCAAAAAGACAAATTCAAATGCCCTCCGTCCGAAACTTCCGCACACAAAAATCTGACTAAACGTGTCAATACCAGAGTAAAAATGTACTGGATAGCCCGCCAATGTGCGCAAAGAGCTCATTAGTGCGGCGACAGATCGACGGCATTCCAATCATAAAATTGGAATGCCGTAATTGACAGAATCTTTTCTTGGATTGGATAGGCGCGAATATAGGCGAAGAGACTAAAGCGTTGTTACGCAATATCTCTCGTCATCTCAAATGGGTCGCCATACTGCTATGAGGTATATTGGAATTGTTAATCGCTGAAATGGCAGGCGGTGTTTGAGTCTGGCTCCTCTGTTACATTACGGCACTTCGGAACCCCCCGCTATTGCCAGCCAGTAACTTCATAGCCTTTTTCTTGCAAACAGCGAGACACGAAGTTCGCATAAGCTTGACTGGGTTGAGCAGGTCTTGCCGAGAGGAAGATTCCTCGTAATAGTCCTGCAGCGGCCCCACTGGCTGCGCCAACCAAGGAGCCTTGACCAGCCGAGCCGTAAATAGCCCCCCCCACTGCACCGCTCGCAGCA
Organism: Nitrosomonas ureae; assembly: GCA_945872825.1. GTDB lineage: Bacteria > Pseudomonadota > Gammaproteobacteria > Burkholderiales > Nitrosomonadaceae > Nitrosomonas > Nitrosomonas ureae_D. Next base: position 5,146 of record CAMCBD010000017.1, on the reverse strand, counting down.
CCAACACCTGCACCCATGGCTGTGCTTGTCGCGACATTGCCAATGTTTCCTTTGCCTTCTTTGGCGCCAGCCGCTTCGGCCAATTCTTTACAAGATTCAGTATCCTCCTCAGCTACCTTTTTTCCCATAGATAAAAAGTGCGTGTTTGGATATAGGATTGGGCCTGTACTGGAGCAAGCCGACAGTCCCAGAAAAATCAATCCTGTAGTCAATATCATCATTAATTTCATGGTGCTCTCCCTCTATTTAGGTGGAAATATTCCTGATTGGATCAGTATAAATGGAATTTCTCCAGAGTAACCTGAAAAATATTTTTTTGAGTAAAAACCAGATTCGTATTTAGTAATGCGACAGGAAGTGATGTAAGGACATTGATCGTGGTGCGTGAGGTGCTAGCAATGGCAGGAGTGAGAGAATAGATTTTTGTAAATATTTACTGTGAGTGGTGGGGATAACGTAACGATACATAAATAAGACGCGCAGAATTCTCATTGCGCATCTTATTTATGTAGTAAATTCCAAAATTTGGCGATTAAATCGATCGAGACACTTGTCCAGTGTATCCGCTATGATCACTTTCTACGCCATCTCGATCTACTAGAAATCTAAGTTTATTCTTTACCCTTACTGGTTAGAGAACCCAGGAATGCTTTTACATCATTAATAAATCCTGGGCCAACTTCCCGGCCCAATTGATGTTCAGCCATTTCTTCTATCGCTTCATCCAATGTTGCAACCGAGCCGTCATGGAAATACGGTGCTGTTTTGGTGATATTTCTAAGGCTTGGCACCTTAAAAACTTTCTTGTCAATTTCAAGTCCGGTTATTTCAAACCGTCCCATATCTTTTGTTTCATAGGGTTTAACCAGGCCGATTTTTTTGTATGAGTTTCCGCCAAGCGCTACGCCGTTGTGGCAAGTTGCACATCCCATGTGGACGAATTTTTGCAGGCCTCTTTTCTCACTGTCATTCAACACGGTTTCATCGCCATTGAGAAAATCATCAAAACGAGAGGGGGTTAGCAGTGTACGCTCAAAGGCACCGATGGCCTTACCAACGTTTTTGTATTGGATAGGATCTTTCTCATCCTTGAAGGCTTCTGCAAAAAGCGCTTTATATTCCTCTATTTTTTTCAATTTGTTGACAACTGCATCTTCATTTGGCATACCCATTTCGATTGGATTCAAAATTGGCCCCAGTGCTTGCTCCTCAACATCTTTCGCGCGTCCGTCCCAGAACTGCGCAATATGCAGCGCTGCATTCATGGAGGTCGGGGAATTTCTGCCGCCGCGTTTTCCTTCATGACCTGGCGATGTGGCCTGACTGTCTACGCCAAAATTATCCAGCCTATGACAGGAGTTACAAGAAATCTGATCATTGATAGAAAGCCGGGGTTCTAAATAAAGCTTTTTCCCAAGCTTGATCAGAGCCGCATTCTTTTCCTTATCAATAATTGCTGCGGGTAACGGCTCAAAGAATTGTTTTAAAGTGGTTTTATCTATTTTGTGATGACCGCCATGCATGCCGCCCATCCCGCCATGATGATCGCCATCGTGCGTTTGACTATGATGATCATCTTTCTGCGTTTTATTTTGATGATCGTGATTACTTTGAGCGTAGCTATAAGAACTCAGTATAAGCGCTAAGAATAAGAATACTTTCATGTAAGCCTCCAAAATTTTAACATTAACACCCTAATCAACAGTTCTGAGTAAGCAAAATGCTTATTTCTAAAATATTATTAAAGGAGAAAACACTTTTTAAGTTACCGGTATATTAATTACAAAATTGCGGTTGAAGATTGTATGTATGGATTTATTTGTCCTTGTTGTAGAAGAAAAGCCTCAAATTTATCTGCCGTCAACGGTTTGCTAAAGAAATAACCTTGCGCATAATCGCAACCCATTGCTACCAATAGTTGTTTCTGTGAATCTGTTTCCACGCCTTCGGCAATAACTTTCATACCCAAGCGATGGGCCATCGAAATAATCGCTTCGCATAAAATGCTATCGTTGGATTCACTGTCCAGGTTAGAAATAAAAGATCGATCAATCTTAAGGTAATCGATATCAAATTTCTTGAGGTAGGATAATGACGAATAGCCTGTACCAAAATCATCGATGGCCACCTGAACCCCTGCATCCCGGAAATTTAATAATTTCTCAATGACCAATTCATGCATATCTAACAACAAGTTCTCGGTAATTTCAACGATGATGCTACGCCCGTTTAGCTCAAGTTCGCGGAGATGATTCACCCAATTGCTCATTTTATTAATAAATTGTTTGGGTGATTTATTGACACTGATTTGAAATTCTATATCAAAATTTGTTTGCCACAGCGCGACTTGATTGACTGCCTGTTTGAATACCCAGTCACCGATGTCTGTAATCAGATTGGTTTCTTCTGCAATAGCAATGAATTCTGCTGGATAAATCGTCCCTTGCTCTGGGTGTTGCCATCGTATCAATGCCTCGGCTTTATGTATATTGCCGGTTGCCAGTTCTAGTATCGGTTGATACATTAAGTAGAACTGCTGGTTTCTCAGCGCATCGCGCAATTCATATGCGGTTTTCGAGCGGATTTCTGAAGCTGCTCGCATATTCGATGTGAAGCAGCTCCAGCAATTTCGTCCATTATTCTTAGCAGCATACATGGCTTGATCAGCATTTTTCATCAATATATCGGCGCTGCTCGCATCCTCAGGAAAAAATGTAGCCCGCAATACTTGCGGAAACATAGGCCGACTTAGTATTTAAATGAAATGTTTTGGCCAGTTCCTGCAAGATCATTTGGATTATTGTTTCAGCACAGCGCTGATTGTTGATACCATTTAAAATAATTGTAAATTCATCACCACCTAAACGCGCTACGGTATCCGTTTCGCGAACACAATTGCTAAGCCGCTTTGCGGCTTCCATCAACAGCGCATCGCCAATGCTGTGGCCAAATGAATCATTTACTTCCTTGAATCGATCGAGATCGATAAATAATACCGCCAACTGTGTTCCTAACCGGGAAGCATTTTTAATATCATGATTTAATCGGTCGTAAAACATATTACGGTTTGGCAAGCCAGTCAAAGCGTCGAAATTAGCCTGACGCCAGATAATCTCATCCGATTTTTTCTTATCTGTAATATCAGAAAAATTAACAAGATAATAGCTTATTATTCCATCCTCGCCATGCACCGTCGCAATACTAAACCATGCGGGATACTCTTGTCCGCGTTTGTTCCTGTTCCACACTTCACCTTGCCAATGACCATATTGTTTAACGCTTAACCAAATTTTCTGGAAGAATTGCGAACTGTGCCGAATCGACACCATAATTGAAACCGATTTGCCAATTACCTCTTCTTCCGTATAGCCAGTTATTTTATTGAGCGCTTTATTAATAGAGATTATTATCTTATTCGCATCGGCAATCATAATAGCTTCGGTACTATTCTCGTAAACCTTGCTCGAGAGATAGAGCTGCTCTTTCATTTTTTGCTGTTCAAGAGTAATTCCGATAATAAACGATCCTATTTCTAATAATTTACGGTGAAATGCACTGGGTAAGCGATGTTCAAAACTGGAAAGCGCAAATGATCCGATGCACTCGCCTCCTTTGCTGCGTACCGGCATTGACCAACAGGAGAGTATATTGAAATCAATGGCTAATTTCCGGATACTTTGCCAGCGCGGATCTTCCAGTGTACTTTCTACATAAACCGCTTCTTGACGAAATGCCGCATTCCCGCAGGACCCAGCTTCAGGACCTGGCCGCAAACCATTCAGTCGAACAACACATTCCTCCGGGACACTGGGTGCAGCAAATACATTCATGCATTGTTTTTCCTTGTCCAGCAACATGACCGTTGCAACCGCATTGTCCAGAAGCCGTTCCATTAGTAGACAGACTCGCTCACAAATTTCTTTGTAATTATTTCCCAAGACTACTAACTGAAGAATCTCCTGCTGAAACTGGAGAATCTTGCTTTGCTCGAGATTGGTTAAATCAAAATAATTGGCTGGCGTAAGAATCTCATCAGATAGATCCGTGTTTGCAGGAATGCTCTTATTCATTACGTTCGGTCATATTTTAAAAAGATTCTAGGAAATTAAGGGGGAGTCAATGATAAGCTGAGGGTAAGCATGTGAATTGATAAGAATTATACGATAAAATCAATCATGGCTCAAAAAACTATCGCTCGCTTGTATTTTTATGTTGCGAGAGTGTTTTGGGAAGAAGTAGTTTTGTAGTTGTGATTTTTACTCAATTATTTACAGAGATTCAAATTTAGACATTCAGCATCAAAGAAACGACCATTAAGACGGAAGCAAAGTAGCGATACGAGGCGTAAGCATGTTCACAGAATGAATAAAGGTTCTTTTCCTCATCTGGTACTCTATATCCTACGCTCAAACTGTCTGTCTTTGCCTATCAAATTGGATACCCATTTACTCACCGCAATGCCGTTGTGCGCCCGGTGCCATTACCAGAGGCCGTCACTGGGCGATTTATTCCAAACTTCTGGAACGCCGCTGTGTCTGGATGCTACGGCTGGCAGAAGCCACATTCGAGGTGGTCAACGATGCATTGCCAATTGAGATGCTCAATCTGGTCATCGACGACAGGTTGATTCCATGCAATCCGAGAAGGTGCCGGGCAGTATCATTCGGTATGGCTATGCTAGGGTCTGTTGACATTTTAAGATAAGTATTTCATAGATAGAAACAAACTCGTAATATTGTGGTTTTCACACTACCAACAAAACGAGTTTGCGATGCCCCGCTTGATGCTCAGTGATGAGTTCTGGTCGAAGCTAGAGAAGATTCTGCTTCAAGAAGCCATTTATAACAAGCGTAATTTGCGCATGACGGTAGAAGGTATGCTGTATCGAATGCGGGCTGGTTGTCCGTGGAGAGACATGCCGAAGGCATTTGGAAGTTGGAATTCCATCTGCAAAAGATTCAATGCGTGGTCATTGAGTAACAAGTGGAGCAGGATTCTCAAGACGCTGATCATTGACCCGGATTGGGAGTGGGGATTTATTGATGGCAGCTACGTTAAAGCACATCAGCATCAGCATAGTGCGGGAGCGGTCGGTAAGAAGCCGCAGGCCATTGGTAAAAGCCGTGCGGGGAATACCACAAAGATT